>JAKZVH010000395.1:0-27586 GCA_047516145.1 Gammaproteobacteria bacterium | reverse complement strand
CCGTGACGCTGCGGTTCCCGTCAAACATCGACGGACGTCAAGGCCATCACTGGTCGAGTGCGATCGCCATGGCGACGCCGGTCGCGCACAAGGGTGCCGTGGCCGGCGCCAAGGTCGTGGCCGCGACCTTGCTGGACCTGTTGCAGGACGACTCCCTGGTCGAATCGGCGTGGACGTATTTCCGCGACGAACAGACGGCCAACGAGGCCTACATGCCGTTCATCACCGATGAGGATGCGCCGGCGATCGAGAAGAACACCGATATCATGGCGCAGTTCAGGGAGCGTCTTGAAGCGCACCACTACGACCCGTCGCGATTCGACACCTATCTCGATCAGCTCGGAGTGCGTTATCCGGAACTTGAGGAGGCTAACTGATCTCGCTACAGGACGCGCCCAGGGCGAAACACGTGTAGCAGCGGTGATGGCGCAGGTAGACGCGTTTGGCCTGGCTCTCCTCCAGCGTGCCGCCGAAGTCGTAGGATTCGTCATCGTCCACGAGCGTGCAGGCATAGACGCGCATCCGGCCGTTTTTCTTGACCACCATCCTGGAGTAATGGCACATGAAGGACTGGCGGGATTCGGCCGTGTGATAGGTGGTCATGCAGCGTTCGGTAATGCGGGCAACCGGGGGCTTCGAGCCCGGCGGCATGAAATCCGGAAACGATACGATCCGGGTATCGCGGGGTAGCCCATGGCGCTTGAAGAGCCGGCGATACGCGTTATCCACGGCGGCGCTGTCCTCGCCGGGTTCCATCTGCCGCGCCACGGAGACCTTGAATCCGCGGACGTTCAGTTCGCGCAGGCTGCACCAGGATTTGGCGTAACTGCCGCGGCCGCGGGACGCGTCGTGGCGGTGCTCGTCCGCGTAGTCGATGCTGATGCGGAATGCGACGGGGTACGGCCGCGCTGACAGGGACTCGATCTGGTGCAGGCGCTTGAGCACGGGGTCGGTACCGTTGGTCAGTACCAGACAGGGTCTTGAGTTCGAAGCGTAGCGCAGAATGTTGATGAAGTCCTTGACGATAAAAGGTTCGCCGCCGGTGAAGGAAAATTGGTTCACACCCAACTCCACCGCCTCGTCGATCAGGGGTCGGGCATCGGTCAGCGAGATGCGCTGCAGGCGCCCGTCACCGGGCTTGGAACCTTCGAAGCAGAACGGGCACGCCAGGTTGCATGCGGTGCCGGTGTGAAACCAGAGTTCGCGCAGGGCGCCCGTCTGAATGTACCCGGCGGGTTCCGGGCCTGGCAGGATGTATGCGGGAACGGCGTTCATGAATGGGTAGTCCCGCCGGGCGGATCCCCGGAAGATCGATTCGGCTCATCGTAACGGTCGGCGAGCCGGTCTGCATCTTTCCCGCAAAGGTACGCCAGCGCCAGGCGGCGGTTGGCCAGGCTGCGGCGAATCCACCCATCCCGATTCCAGCGCCGGGGCGAGACGCCGATGCGGGTTGCAAGGGGTCGGAACCGCCCCCGTGCCCGAAGCTTCCTCACCAGCGCCACCTCCTCGAACAAGGGCTGATGAGCAAACCCTCCGCACTCGAGGTAGGCATCCCGGCGCACGAAGATTCCCTGATCGCCGTAGGGGATTCCACCGAGCCTGACGCGGAGGTTGATCAGCCATGCAAGAATCGCCTTTCGCCGCGTCGGTATCCCCGAAAACGTGAACCTGAAGTAGCCTCCTTCGGCGCCGCGGGCGAGGGCCCTGGCGATAGCGTTCAGACTGCAAGGGAAGGGGGCGGCATCGGCGTGGAGGAACCAGAGCACCTCGGCCCGGGCGATCCGGGCGCCACCGTCCATTTGCCCGCCCCGGCAGGGCCTCGACTCCAGATAGCGAAAATCGCTCGCCGCGCAGATGGCACTCAAGTCCGGGTCCGCTTGCGCAGTGACAACGATGATCTCCCGCGGTTGATCGCTCCAGGTTCGAATTCGGTCGAACAGGGCTTGAACCACGGGGGCGCCCCCGAGCACGGGCACGACGATGGCAATGTCGCGGGTGCTCAACCGCTGCCTCCCAGGGCTGACAGCGCCCCGCGATTCGAGTCCAACCAATTGGCCAGTGCACGCCGCGCGGGGCGTTTGTCGCTCGACAGTGTGCCTGCCGCGTCCAACAGATCGTTCAACGTATCGATATCCGCGCGTAGCCCCAGCGTCTCCAGGCTCCATCCGCGGCGGCTGCAGAGCTCGACGAGCTCGGCGCCGAACGCATCGGTGCTCCATCCCAGGCCGCGTAAATCAGGCCACGACCGGCGCGCACCCATCAGCACGACACCGCCGTCCCGGGATGGCCCGAATACGGCATCCGCGCGGTCCAGCCGGGCGGCTGCCTGCTCAAGGTAGCCGGTGTCCATTCCCGGGCAGTCGGTGCCCACGAACAGCAGTTTTTCGGTTCCCCGGCGGCGTAATTCCCGGTCCACGCGATTGATGCGTGCGCCCAGGTTTCCGCCCCGTTGAGGCACGATGGGCGCATCGGCGCCGAGCTGCGTACGTAGCCATTCCCCGTCCTCGGTCTCCGCCGGTGCGAACCAGACGGGTCCCCGCCAGTCGAGCGCGTCTTCCAGCGCGCAGGCCCACATGTGACGAGCCGCGTCCGATGCCAGCTCGCCGATGGCATGGGCGAGGCGGCGTTTGGCGCTCCCCGGCGCCTTGATGAGCACCACGAGCCCGATGTCAGAAACCCGATTGGCGGGCCGATTCGTTGGATTTGAGACCGGGGTTTGCATTCGTGCGGGTTGCCGGCAAGTGCCGGTTATGCTGTGGGCGCAACAGTAGTATAGTGCGGCCTGTCCAGGCATCCACGGGCGATAGAGATGGTGAAATTGACAGTGACCGATCGGGAAGGACGACAGGTTGAAGTCGAAGGTCAAACCGGAATATCGGTCATGGAGAACATCCGCGAGTTGGACGACAGTGTCGCCGCCATTTGCGGAGGACTCTGCTCCTGTGCGACCTGCCATGTCTTTGTAGACCCGGATTGGATCGACAAGTTGCCGCCGCGGCATGAAGACGAGGAGATGCTGGTCAGTGAGTCGCTGTACTATGAACCCGAGCGATCCCGCCTCAGTTGCCAGATCACGCTCACCGACGAATTGGACGGATTGACCCTGACGGTCGCGCCGGAGGAGTTCTGAGGTGGCGAACTCCATGTACCGTGTATTGCCTGGGGCGCTGGCGCTCGTCGTCATCTGCGCCTGCACGCCGTCGGAGCGGCCGGTTGAAGGTGAGTCACTGGCCGTTCTGGTCGATACCACCGGTGTCTACACCCGCCCGATCACTACCGACTCGCCGCTCGCCCAGCAATTCTTCGATCAGGGCTTGAGGCTTACCTGGGGCTATCACTTTCCGGAATCCGTCGCTTCCTACCAGGAAGCGTTGCGTCACGACCCCGATCACCCGATGATCCACTGGGGCCTCGCGCTGGCGCTGGGACCCAATCCCAACAGCCGGGGAGGGGGTCTTCCAGACGATCCCCAGGGGGAGGCGCGCCGGGCCATCGACCGGGCGGTAGAACTCATGGACCGCGGCAACGATCGGGAGCAGGTCTTCGTGGGCGCGCTCCACCGGCGCTTCGACTCGGACACCTACCCGGACCGTGACGCGAGGGACCAGGCGTATCTCGCGGCGGCACGCGCGTTGTTCGAACAGTATCCCGACGATCCCGACGCGGGCGCCCTCCTGGGCGACGCCTACATGATCACCCGGCCCGGGCGCGCCTATTGGGATGACGACGGCCAACCCCTTGCGGGTACCGCGGAGGCGGCGGCGGCTCTGGAACGGGTCATGGAACTGCGTCCCGATCACCCGGGGGCGAATCATCTCTATATCCACCTGCTGGAGTCCTCGAATACGCCGGGTCGGGCGCTGCCCGCCGCGGACCGACTTGCCGCGTTGATGCCGGGCGTCGGCCATGTCGTGCACATGCCCGGGCACATTTACGTGCGGGTAGGCCAGCACACCAAGTCCGTGGAGCACAACCAGCGCTCCGCCGAGGCGGACGCCGCATTCCTGGCAGCCTGGGGCGAGCACGAGTTCCCGCAGACGGGAACGTATTTTCTTTCCGCCCAGAATCACCGCCGCCACGCCTACGACTTCATTCGCTATTCCACGGCCATCCAGGGCAACTATTCGAGAGCGGTACAGGCGGCGACCGATGCCCGCTCGCATGAGCCTGAAGAGCGTGTTCTGCGCGGTCCGGCGCACAAGACCATCGCCACCCGCTGGCTGGTCCACAAGATGTTCGGCCGCTGGCACGAGGTACTGGCCGAGCAGCGCGTGATGGAGGGGAGCCCGTACCTCGACGGAATGCGGTACTACACCCAGGGGAGCGCACATGTGGGACTGCGGAACTTCGACGATGCCCAGGCGAGCCTGGAGAGTCTCAGAGCGGTGGCCGCGGATCCGGCATCGGCGACGATTCGCCGCAACGCGAACTCCGTTGCGGCATTGATGGAACTGGCCGCCTTCGGGCTTGAAGGCGAGCTTGGGCACGCGCAGGGGGATCTGCCGGGCGCCATCGAGGCGTTTCGATCGGGGGTAGCCATCGAGGACGACCTCGCGTACACCGAACCACCCGACTGGCCGCAACCCATGCGCCACTACCTCGGCGCGGCGCTATTGGAGGCGGGCGATGCCGAGGAAGCCGAACGCGTTTACCGCCGGGACATGGAAACCAACCGCAACGACGGCTGGGCGCTCTTCGGCCTGTGGCAGAGTCTTCAGGCCCAGGGCAAGGACGCGGAGGCGGGTGACGTCTTCGAGGCCTTCGAGCAGGCGTGGCAGGATGCTGACGTGGAACTCACGCGCTCGCGCTTTTAGCCTGGATATCGAAATGTCCCAGCGTCGGGAAACTCGAATTGAGTTCCAATCATTTGTTTTAAATGAGTTGATCTCAATTGACCCGTCCGCCGGCCGGGATTTCCGTTTTCCCTAAAGACCCAAAATCAACCTCAGACCGTCTTCAACCTGACTCACTACCGCATCGGTGGCGCGACCGGCTCTCTTGGTGAGGAATCGTTTGTCCAGGGTGATGATCTGAGACACGTTGACGACGGATTGCCTGGGTAAGCCCGTTCCGCGTTTGGGGAGGGAGACATTGCCGGGCGCCACAGCCAGCTTGAGGTTGGCGGTTATGGCGGCGCCAAGAATGGTCCGAATTCGGCTGCGATTGAAGTCGTCGGATTGAATCACCAGAACCGGACGACGAGAACCGGGTTCGGACCCCGCCGGTTCAGGCAATTGCGCCCACCAAATCTCGCCGCGCTTCACCGCCAGTCTTCGTCGGGCAGGGAGCGAATCTGAAGCGCTTGCAAATTATCGTCAAGTAGCGAAGCCGGGTCGTCGCTTCCGTAGACCTCGTTCAACCTTTCGGTAATTCGTTGGCTGGAGTGCCGGGAGACGAACTCCTTGACAGCGGTGGAATAGAGTTCGCTCCGTGACATCCCCAACGTTTGCGCGGTGCGCTCCGCAGCTTCAAAGACTTCGTCTCGAATTGAAATAGCCGTTTTCACGATCGATGAGTATGACGATGGTTATACCCGGACGCAACCCATGGGGTTCCTGGCGCCACGTTACCAACGGCTGCCCCGGCGAGCCATTTGCCGAAAGTTCCCGCCCCTTTGTGGTGCACAACCCATCCAATGGTGGTGCGCCTGCCGTATCCAGGCCTCGAGGTCAATTTTCAAGCCATTGATATTCGGTCAAAAGCCGTTCTTGGCACGGATAGTGCATTGCTAGCGGGTCGATTCAATCTCAGCTCCAGGAGGACACTACGATGGCGTCAACACGATTATTGATCTTGCTCGGCCTCGGCGCGGCTCCGGCCGTGTCGATGGCTGACGTATCCGCCAATTTCGGCATGGTCAGCGACTACATTTACCGGGGCATCTATCAGGCGGACGCCTCCGCGTCGGCGGGGCTCGACTACGAGCACGAAAGCGGCTTCTACATCGGCACCTGGGGCGCGGAAGTCGGTACCGGGATCGAGACCGACCTGTACTTCGGTATCGACGGTTCCTCGGGCGACTTCGGCTGGGGCGTGGGATATACCGGTTATTACTACACCGACGATTGGGATGACACCTACGAGGAATTCAACCTCGGGGTGAGCTACGGCGGCCTCGGCCTGGATGTGGCCTCCGGGACATGGGACGGCGACGGTGGCCAAGACTACACCTTCGTTTCCGTGGGGTACTCGTTCGAGGGTGGGGCCTACGTCACCTTCGGAAGTTTCGGTGGGGACTTCGACGGCGACTACGCGGAAGTCGGCTACGGCTTCGACTTCATGGGGCTGGATCTCTCCATGGCCCTGGTCCACAGCAGCGATCTTCAGGTGAGTCAGGACGGTCCGGCGGACTTCAACCTGGTCTTCGGGGTCAGCAAGGGCATCGCCTTCGGTGAATGACGACGGCGATTCGAGTCGAGGAAATCGAATTTTGAGAAGCGATAAAGAGGTAATGACATGAAATTGATTACGTCAGTGATCAAGCCTTTCAAGCTCGAGGACGTCCGCCAGGCACTGGCCGAGGCCGGCGTGCAGGGGATGACCGTGACGGAGGTCAAGGGCTTTGGTCGGCAGAAGGGGCATACGGAACTCTACCGGGGTGCTGAATACTCGGTGGACTTCGTGCCGAAAACCAAGATCGAGGCGGCGGTGCCCGATGAACTGCTCGATGCCGCGGTGGAGGCGATCATCGCATCCGCGAGCACCGGCTCCATCGGCGACGGCAAGGTATTCGTCTCCGAACTAGTCCAGGCCACCCGGATTCGCACCGGCGAAACCGGCGACCAGGCACTGTAAGCAGGAGGAAAAAACAGATGGAAATTGCAGAACTCAGCTACGCGCTGGATACCTTTTACTTCCTCGTCATGGGCGCGCTGGTCATGTGGATGGCCGCGGGCTTCACCATGCTCGAGGCCGGGCTGGTGCGGGCGAAGAACACGGCGGAGATTCTCACCAAGAACGTCGGCCTGTATTCGATCGCCTGCATCATGTACATGATCTGTGGATACGGGATCATGTACGGCGACGGCAATGGCGTCATTCCGGGCATCAGCATGCTCACGTCGGCGGACAACGCCGCCGCGGACGTCATCGCCGGCGGCGACGGTGCGCCGTACTACTCAGACCTGTCAGACTTCTTCTTCCAGGTGGTCTTTGTGGCGACGGCCATGTCCATCGTCTCGGGTGCCGTGGCGGAACGAATGAAGCTCTTCTCGTTCTTCGCCTTCGCAGTGGTCCTCACCGGATTCATCTATCCGGTCCAGGGTTACTGGAAGTGGGGCGGCGGCTGGTTGAATGAGGCCGGATTCCTGGACTTTGCCGGTTCCGGCGTGGTGCACATGTGCGGCGGCGCCGCGGCGCTGGCCGGCGTCCTCCTACTGGGGGCGCGCAAGGGCAAGTACGGCTCGTCAGGCGAGGTCCGGGCGATACCCGGCGCCAATCTGCCGCTCTCGGCCCTGGGAACGCTGATCCTGTGGCTCGGGTGGTTCGGATTCAATGGCGGATCGGAACTTGTAATTTCCAACGTCGCTGAAGCCAACGCCGTTTCCCTGGTCATCGTCAATACGAACATGGCGGCCGCGGGCGGTCTGGTGGCAGCCCTGCTGGTGGCGCGGGCCTGGTTCGGAAAGGCGGACCTGACCATGGCGCTGAACGGCGCGTTGGCCGGACTCGTGTCCATCACCGCGGAGCCGTTGATGCCATCGCCGGTGGCCGCGACGATGATCGGCGCCATCGGCGGCGTTATCGTCGTGTTCGCCATCGTCATGCTGGACCGGAAGTTCAAGATCGACGATCCCGTCGGCGCCATATCGGTCCACGGGGTCGTGGGCATCTGGGGTCTGCTGGCGGTGGTGCTTACCAACCCCGACGCATCGATCGGCTCGCAGTTGCTCGGCATCGTCACCATTTTCTTGTGGGTATTCGTGACAAGTCTTGTGGTCTGGTTTGTTATCTCCAAGGTGATGGGAATTCGCGTCTCCGAGCAGGAGGAATACGAAGGCGTGGATATCGGCGAGTGTGGCGTGGAAGCCTATCCGGAGTTCGTCGAAGCTCCCGAATAAGCGCTTTCCGCTGGTCATAGTCCAATGAGTGCCGCAGCCTTTCGGGGCTGCGGCTTTTTTGGGCTCTGCCGCTTTCGGTCAGATATCCGGACTACAGCCGAGACCCACCGTCGATCTCGAGCACACGGCCGTTCATGTAGTCGTTTTCCAGCAGATAGAGGGCCGCATGGGCGATCTCCCCGGGTTCGCAGAGGCGTCCGGCGGGAATCCCCGCGGCGACCTTCTCGATGATCTCCGATGGCATGCCGGCGACCATTTCCGTTCTCACGAATCCCGGGGCGATCGCATTGACTCTAATTCCGTGCCGCGCCAGTTCCTTGGCCCAGACCACGGTCAGCGCGGCCACCCCGGCCTTCGCGGCGGAATAGTTGCTCTGGCCGAAGTTGCCGGCCCGGGACACACTGGACATGTTGATGATGCAGCCGCCGGCATTCGATCGGATCATGTGCACGGCCGCCTCCCGGCCGCACAGGAAGACGCCGGTGAGATTGACGTCGATGACGGCCTGCCACTGCTCAAGGCTCATTTTCCCGGTGATTTCACCGTGCTTCGCCTTTACCAGGAGCGCGTCACGGAGGATTCCGGCGTTGTTGATCAGCACGTCCACCCGGCCGAAGTCCCGTACCGCGCGCTCGAACAGCCTCACGACATCCGCTTCCTTGCTGACGTCCGCGGCGTAGCATCGGGCTTCGGCACCTGACTCCGCGCAGGCTTGCCGCGTATTCGCAAGGCTGGCTTCCTCCAGATCAACCAGGGCCAGTCTTGCGCCGCGGGCGGCCAGTTCCCGGGCGATTGCGGCGCCAAGCCCTCGGGCCGCGCCGGTTATCAGTACGAGGCTATCGTTGAGCTTCATGTTTGTGGTCTCCAGCGAAGCGCCGAGTCGCGCGATCCCGCGGACAGCGCCTGGGACCGAACGATTCGGCCGCCTTGCAGTTCCAGCACCCGGTTGAACAACTCCACGTTGCCGTGCACATGGCTGGCGCATACCAGTTGCGTACCGCGGGCGATGATCTGTTCGAGTTCCTGTGTGACCAGTTCCATGTTGCCCGGGTCCAGGCCGTCCCAGGGCTCATCCAGCAGCAATACCCGGGGTTCGTGGACGACAGCCCGGGCGATCAACACCCGCCGGAACTGCCCGTAGGAGAGGGTCCTGACGTTGCGGTCCGCCAGTTCCCGGAGGTGGAACTGCTCCAGCAACTCGTCCACGAGCGCCCCCTCGTCCGCGGTCATTCGCCGAGTCTGGCCGATGCTGGAGTCGAAGCCCGAGTAGATGCACTGTCTGGCGGTCGACGGATACCAGTAGCCGGCCTGCAGTTCCGGCGAGACCCAGGCGACCTGCTTGCGCAGCGTCCAGACGTTCTCGGGGTCATCGATGCCCGCAAAGTGGATCGAACCGCCGAGCGCCGGACGCAACTGGCCATGGAGCACCCGAAGAAAGGTACTCTTGCCGGCGCCGTTGGGTCCGAGTACCACCCAGTGTTCGCCGCGGCGCAAACGCCAGTCGATGCTGCTCAGCACGCGGCGCTCGTCCAGCCAGACGTCACCCCGTTTGACGTCGATGATCACGTCGGAAGCAGGTGCGGCCGGGTGCGGCGGGGCGCTTGCCGGCGCCGGCCCGATGGCAGGCGACTCACCGCCGCGCGAATGCGGCGGGAGCGTTCCGCGGGACGAATCCGGCCTGCCGATGAGTCTCGATTCCACCACTTGGCCATCGTTCAAGCGAATGATTCGATTGAGGGACCGGGGC
The DNA here is from genome assembly GCA_047516145.1 of Gammaproteobacteria bacterium. Classification (GTDB taxonomy): domain Bacteria; phylum Pseudomonadota; class Gammaproteobacteria; order Steroidobacterales; family Rariloculaceae; genus UBA6522. The sequence continues at coordinate 17,779 of JAKZVH010000395.1, read as the reverse complement.
AGATCGGACGTGTCGTGGAAGGAACAAATCACGTTCGTATGGGCGCTGATCCCATCGATGGTTGCATTGAGATTCTGCCTTGCCCGCCAGTCCAGACCCGCCGCGGGTTCGTCCAGCAGCAGAACCGTCGGGTTGAACCCCAGGCTGCGCGCGATGAGTACGCGGCGTTGTTCGCCCCTGGAAAGCTCCAGGAACGGCCGCTGCGCCAGGTGGCTCAAGCCGAGTTCATCGAGAATCTGCTCCGCCAGGCCCACTTCACCGGCCTCGGGCTCCCGCCTCGGCACGTCGGTCCGAAAGATGCCCGACAACACGACCTCGACGGCCAGGTAATTCCATTTGAGCTGGGTATAGCGGTCCTGGAGTTCGTGGCCCACCAATGCGATCTTGCCCAGTGCCTCGACAGCGTCGGTCTGCAGTTCCCCGCCGAAGTCGTAGCGACGCGTGCCGCGGTCCGGCGCCGGCCACAGATGACCGGCGATCAACTTGAGAAAGCTGGTCTTCCCGCTGCCGTTGGCACCCGTTACCGCCCAATGTTCGCCGGGCAGGAGTTCCCAGTTGAGTCCTTGCAGCACGGTACGTCCCAACAGCGCCACGTCCACGTCGTTCAGACCAACGATGGGCCGTGAGCCGCCGCCATTCGGCGCGCGATGCGGGCTTGGTTCGGGGCAAATCATCGCGCGGATTATACGGGGAAACCGGACAGACCTGTCGGCGCGGACCGGCCGCCGGAGTCGCAGATCGGTGACCGGCGCGGGGTCGTGTCGGGGCGCTGGGACGGAAGCCGCGCGTGTCGCATCCGACCCTCGGGAACCAAGCTTTCGCAGCTATTGTCAAATCCAGCAAGAGGTGGCTTCAACAGGCCGCAGAGGCGCAACAGGAGGAAGAGCAGATGAAGAAAGCGATCAGCTTGCTGGTGTTGATCATGGCCGCAGGTCTCGCGGTACCCGCCGGGTCGAGTACCGGCTCCATCGCTGCTGGACATGGCGTCAGCCCACGAGACGCCTACATGCTGGGCCGGGTTCTTACGTTCAGCAAGCTCGTATGCCTGTCCGCTTGCCCGTTGCAGGCAGGGGAACTGGATCGGGAGCGTGCCCGGAGTCTCAAGGCAAGCCTCGATGCGCGCACTGCGGCGAAGAAACCGGGCACGCCGGACGACAAATACATCCAGGTGTTGTGCCCCGGCAAGCTGGGCCGGAAATGTGAAGAAAAATTGGACGAACAGGAACTCGTCCGCTACTTTCTCACGCTCCGCTACGATCTTTGACCGCAGCGTTCTGGATCTGGAGCCCATTCGTTCCATATGCGGGCTAGAATTCCGGGACAGCCGTAACGAAGAGCAAGCATGATCGATATGCCTCCGACCATCCGGGATGTGGAGGAAGCCCGACACAGGTTGAAGAGCCGGGTTGTGGCAACTCCTGTATTGGAATCCGGGGAATTGAATCGCCGCGCCGGGTGCCGTGTCCTGGTCAAAGTCGAATCCCTGCAGCACAGTGGCAGCTTCAAGATCCGGGGTGCGCTCAACCTGCTCTTGCAATTCGGCCCCGCGGAGCGCCGCGCCGGCGTGGTGGCCTACTCCTCGGGCAACCATGCACAGGGCGTTGCCCTGGCAGCCAAATGGCTCGACGTCAAGGCAACCATAGTGATGCCGAGCGATGCGCCGCGGGTCAAGCAGCTCGGTACGCGGCAACTGGGCGCCGAGATAGTCTCATACGATCGGCGCACGGAGGACCGGGAGCGCATCGGTGCGGAAATTGCCAAGAGCAGCGGAGCCGCGTTGATACCGCCCTACGATCACCCCGACGTCATCGCGGGCCAGGGTACGGTCGGCTTGGAAATCGGCCGATATGCCCTTGACCGTGGAATCGGGTTGGACGCGTTTTTCTGTCCTTGCGGAGGCGGCGGGCTGATTGCCGGGTGCGTCCTCGGCCTCGAAAAGGCGTTCCCGGCGTGCGCCGTATTCGCGGTCGAGCCGGAGGGCTACGCGGAAACGAAACGCTCCCTGGAAACCGGCGAGCGGCAGCGGGTTCGAGGTCATCCAGCCACCCTCTGCGACGCGCTGATGGCACCCACGCCGGGCGCCATGACGTTCGACATCAATCGGCAACGGCTCGCCGGCGGGCTGCAGGTCGGCGATTCCCAGGCGGCGCGCGGCGTGGCATTCGCCGCGCGGCACCTGAAGCTGATCCTCGAACCCTCCGGCGCCGTGGCGCTCGCTGCGGTATTGAACGGGGCCGCCAGGACGTATGCCTGCGTTGCCGTGGTGTTGAGCGGCGGGAATATCGATCCGGAACGACTTCGTGAAATTCTCGCCGAGTATCCGGAGCCATGATGCACCGGGCAACTCGGCCTGTGCCATTCGCAGTGGGAATTCGGGATAAGATGCGCCAGTGTCCGTTGGGATCAGCAACGTGAGATTGCGAGAGATCGAAAACCTTGAAGATCGCTACCGCCCAGGGGCAGACGCGTTCTATGTCACGGGGCTGCAGGCTCTGGTCAAGCTGTTGCTGCTGCAGAGCGAACGCGACGCCGCCGCCGGGTTGAAGACGGCGGGCTTCGTGTCCGGCTACCGCGGTTCACCGCTCGCCACGCTGGATCGGGAACTGTGGCGGGCGAAGGGTTTTCTCGAACCCGCCGGAATCCACTTTCAGCCCGGGCTCAACGAAGACCTTGCGGCCACGTCCATCTGGGGTTCGCAGCAGATCAACCTGTTCCCCGGTAGCCGCTACGACGGCGTATTCGGGCTCTGGTACGGGAAGGGTCCGGGAGTGGATCGGACCGGCGACGTCTTCAAGCATGCGAACAATGCCGGGACTTCAAGATACGGCGGCGTGCTCGTGGCTGCCGGCGACGATCACATCTGCAAGTCATCGACGCTGCCGCAGCAAAGCGAATACAGTTTCATCGACGCGAGGATTCCGGTCCTCAATCCCACCGATTTGCAGGATGTGCTCGAGTTGGGGCTCAAGGGCTACGGGCTGTCCCGGTTCAGTGGCTGTTGGGTGGCGTTCAAGCTGACCGAGGAAAACGCCGATGCCTCGCAAGCCGTGCAAATTCCGAGTATTCCGCGGATCATCGAGCCGGCCATAGAGCTGCCGGACGGCGGCTTGCACATCCGCTGGCCGGATCCGCCCATGGAGCAGGAAAGGCGGCTTCAAGGCTACAAGCTGCCGGCCGTCCTGGCGTTCGCCCGGGCCAACGGACTGAATCGTCTCGTCATCGACAGCCCGAATCCCCGGTTGGGCATCGTCTCGTGCGGCAAGGCCTACCTGGATGTCCAGCAGGCGCTGGAAGATCTTGGGATCGACCGGCGCCGGGCGGCAGAGCTTGGCATCCGATTGTTCAGGGTCGGCATGAGTTGGCCCCTGGAACCGGATGGCGTTCGCCGATTTGCGACGGGACTCGAAGAGGTGCTCGTCATCGAAGAGAAGCGCAGCGTCATCGAGAGCCAGCTCAAGGAGCAACTCTACAACCTGCGCGCCGATGTCCGGCCGCGGGTGGTGGGCAAGTTTGACGAGCATGGAGAATGGCTTCTCCCCGCGGTGGAGGAAATGACGCCATTGAGGGCCGCTCGGGCTATTGCCAGCCGACTGGTCGCGACTCGTTCGGGCCCGGAATTCTCCCGGCACCTGCAGCGTATCGAACAACAGGATCGATCCCTGCAGGCCGTGGCCGGGGGAACGCCACGGGTGCCGCACTTTTGCTCCGGATGTCCCCATAACACGTCCACGCGAGTTCCCGAGAACAGCCGGGCCGTCGCCGGTATCGGTTGCCATTTCATGGCGACATGGATGGACCGGGACACGGCGACGTTTACACAGATGGGCGGAGAGGGTGCGTCCTGGATCGGCCAGGCGCCGTTCACCGAGACGCCGCACGTATTCCAGAACCTGGGTGACGGTACCTATGCCCACTCGGGGCTCCTCGCCGTGCGTGCCGCCGTCGCCGCCGGTGTCAATATCACCTACAAGATTCTCTACAACGATGCCGTGGCGATGACCGGCGGCCAACCGGTGGAGGGACAGTTCTCGGTGGCACGCATCGCTCGACAGTTATCTGCCGAAGGGGTAACCCGAACCGTTGTGGTCACGGACCGGACGCGGGATTACCCGCGTCAGGGCCTGCCGGGTGATGTACCCGTGCACCACCGCCGTGAGATGGATCGGCTGCAGCGCGAACTGCGGGAGCACCGAGGCGTTTCGGCGCTGATCTACGATCAGACATGCGCTGCGGAGCTGCGGCGGCGCCGCAAGCGCGGCCAGGTTGCCGATCCGCGCCGGTGGGTTGCCATCAATCCCCTGGTCTGCGAGGGGTGCGGGGACTGCAATTCGGTATCCAACTGCCTTGCAGTCGTTCCAGTGGAGACCGAGCTCGGCCGCAAACGCACGATCAATCAGTCCGCTTGCAACAAGGATTTCAGTTGCCTCAACGGCTTCTGCCCCAGTTTCGTGACCCTGGAAGGCGTCGGATTGAAACAACCCGACGTGCCGGCGGGGCTGGATGCCATGCCCGAACTTCCGGAACCGGCGCGGGCGGAGGGATCCCCCTACAACGTGCTGATCAGCGGCGTCGGAGGCACCGGCGTCAGTACCGTCGCCGCCATCCTGGGGATGGCGGCCCACCTGGAGGGACGGGGGGTGCTGGCCTTGAATCAGACCGGCCTCGCCCAGAAGTTCGGGGCGGTTGTCTCCCACGTACGTATCGCCGCGAGTCGGGAGGATCTGCATTGTGCGCAGATCCCGGCCGGCAAGACGGACCTGCTGCTGGGTGCCGACCTGATGGTGGCGAGCAGCCGCGACACGCTGGCGAAGCTCTCCGCGGAGCGGACCCGGCCGGTCATCAACACTCACGTGGACATGCCGTCCGAATTCGTTGCCAACCCCGATCTGGAGTTTGCAGAGTCGACGATGCTGAATTCGCTGGCTCAGGCGACGCGTGCAGCCGAACTGACAACCGTGGATGCCACGCGTCTGGCGACGGCGCTGCTCGGCGACAGCATCGCGGCCAACCTGTTTCTGCTGGGCGTTGCCTGCCAGAAGGGATTCCTGCCGGTTTGTCCCGACGCAATTGATCGCGCGATCCAGCTGAACGGTGTCGCGACGGACCGTAACGAGCGCGCTTTTGCGTGGGGCCGGCACGCGGCGCTCGATCCGGCCGCGGTGGAACGGTGTGCAGGACCCGCCGGCGCCGTTGAGCCGCTGTCGGGCAACCTGGAGGAACTGATCGAGCACCGGCAGCAGTTTCTCGTGGGCTACCAGAACGCGGCCTATGCCGAGCGATACCTGGATTGGGTCGAACGCGTGCGCGTTGCCGAGCACGCCGTTTGCGCTGGCAGCACGCGTCTGACCGAGAGCGTGGCGCGCCACTACTTCAAGCTGCTCGCCTACAAGGACGAGTACGAGGTCGCGCGGCTCTACGCGCAGACAGGATTTCTTGCGGAAACGAAGGCAAGGTTCGACGGGCGGGCGCGGCTCAGGTTCTATCTCTCGCCGCCCGTGATCGCGCGTCGGGACTCGGCCACGGGCCGTCCCCGCAAGTACGCTTTCGGCGGCTGGGTACTGCCATTGTTTGGACTGCTCGCCCGATTGAAGCGGTTGCGGGGAACCCCGCTTGACGTCTTCGGCTTCTCCTCGGAGCGACGCGCGGAACGGCGGCTGATCGACGAATACGAAGCGCTGCTTGAGCGGGTCGTTACGGAACTCGATGAGCCGCGTCTGGATCTCGCCGTGAACCTGGCGGAGTTGCCGGCGAGCGTTCGCGGCTATGGGCCCGTCAAGGCTGCTGCCATCGAGAAGGCCAGGGCGGTGGAGAAGGGGCTTCTCAAGGCCTGGGACGATCCGAATATTGTCAGCGGCGACGAGCCCCGTTCGGCGGCGGCCTGACGCCTGCGGGAGCGGATTGGATCAGCGCCGCGCCCGGGCCTCCGCCGCGGTGGCGCAGCGGATGCAGCGGTCGGCGTACGGATAGGCTTGCAGGCGTGCCGAGGGGATTTCCGCGTCGCAGTCGACACAGACGCCGTAAGTGTCGCCCTTGATCTGTACCAGGGCGACGGCAATCTTGCTCAGTTCCCGCCGCGTTTCGTTGCCCAGCGCATCGATCACTTCGGCGTTTTCGAGTTCCTGCGCCTGTTCCTGGGAGTCCGCGCTGTGGCCGGCGGTGATGTTCATCTTGATTCGCTCAAGACGACTCGCCAGCTCCGCGCGCTTGGCGATGAGAATCTGCTCGATTTCTGCGTAGTCCCGGTTCAACGTCTTTCTCTCCCGACTCAATCCATTGCGGGCACACTGCCGAGGAATAAACAGGATAGCGCGGATTGCCTGTCGGCCCAAACGGGAGCCTTGTCCAATGAGTCATGAACCTGACGGGAGTACGCCCCGCCACAGCGAGTGGATCCGCGGCCGCAGCAGAAGGTCGGTGAAATATCCGGGTTAGACTGCGGGGCGCCATTTTCCACTGGCCCAGTGAGATTCAGCGCCAGTTTGCCTCCCATTCGCGGGCCCGCCCGGTAACGAGCTCGGGGAAGTCGGCCGCGAGGTCGCGAACGAATACCATTCGGTGCTCGCGAACCTCCCGAGCGCGGATTGACCCGTCAATCCGTCGCCCCATCCCGCCGGCTGCGGAGGTCCCTGAAGCTCGCGTAGTGCCTCAGGGCCGCCGGCCGATCGCCCTGATGTTCGTAGAGGCGGGCGAGGTTGTAGTGCACGTCCGGCAGCGTCGCGTCCAGCGACAGCGCGTGCCGATAAGTTTCCATGGCTTCCTGGAGCGCGCCCTGATCTTCCAGGACCACGCCCAGATTGAACGCTGCGATGGCACTTTCGGGCTCGATCGCGAGCGCATCCCGATACAGGCCCTCGGCCTGCTGGTAGGCGCGCACGTTGTGCAGCAAGCGGCCGAGATTGATGCGCGCGTTGACGTGGGCGTCATTCAGGGCGATGACCTCCCGGTAGGCGTCGCCGGCATCCTCGTCGGCGCCGACCTGATCGAACTCCAGGGCCAGGGCGAACCACTCGTCGCTTGTGCTGGCCCGGGCGCGGGCCTGTGGTGCGGCGGCCATCACCAGGGGTGCGACCTTCGCGGCGAGTTCATCCACCTCGAAGTCGAGAATGGTTTGACCGGTTTCCGGTTCCCAGGCTGTATTGCGTTCCCGGATCACCACCCGCTGGCCGTCCGCCAGCACCCGCACCGAACTCAGCGGTTGATCCACGGGCAGCCGGTCGCGAGCGGCACGCAACGCCCGCCATACCCGACGCGGTGTGAGCCCGGCTTCCAGCAAGCCGTTCGCGGTGCGCAACAGCACCAGATCCTGAAAGGAAAACCGATATCGTCCCCGATCGTCACGGCTGGAGTTGAAAAATTCCTGCCGCGCCAGGGAACGTACCCGGGATGCTGGAATTCCGAGCAATTCCGCGACTTGCCGAGTGTTATAAGGCCGCATGCGAGTACCTATTCGCCTTTTCGACCGGCCGGGAAAGAAGCAGCATGTACATGCATTGCGCGATGATATATGCCGTCGCTGGCGCTAGCCACCCATTTCCGAGGCGGAATCGCCCTGAAATGCGCGTCGTGGGCGTGCGCGGGTCGACATCGGGGCGGCGTGGCGTGGGATGTTGAATCGCTCAATGTACCGGGCAAAGCGCTACGCCTCCTCGCGGGCGTCGAGTCCGAACGCTTGCAGAGAATACCGGTGCACGCCGTGTGCGTCTTGCGGATTCGCCGCCAGATACTCCTTCATGGCCCGGTTCGCCCGCGGCGTCAGCGGCCAGCCCAGGTGCGCATAGATGCGCTCGACGGTAGCCAGCGGCGCGGCAGTCAACTCGCCATATCCCACGTCCAGCACTCGCTCGCGTGGCAGCTTGTCGCGCTCGCGCAGAAAGCGATCCAGGGCACGGCTCCACCGGATGGTGCAGTCCCTGCCGACTTCCCCTGGATCCACGCGCTCGCTGAACGCGCGGCGCAATGCGGTATTGAGGCTGGCGATGGAGGGCATCGCCCGCAGCGGGTCGCGATGAGTCTGTATCGGTCGGGCATCGGGATAGCGCGCCAATAGCGCCTTGAGACTGAACAGATGCGCGGGTCCCTTGAGCACCCAGCGCGTTGCGCCCCGGCGGGATTGCAGTTGCTGCAGCATGCGGTAGTGCATGTCGAAGCCCCGCGTCTGCGGATCGGCCTCGAACCAGTCCTGATAGGAAGGGACGCGGTGCAGGGTGTGAAACAGCGCGCTGGCGAATGCCGGCGCCATCAACGCGACGCACTCCTCGGGCCGTTGAGCTTCCATCGGATGGATCCGTTTGAACCCGGGCAAAAACCGATGCGCCCACGCGAGTCGGGTAACGGCCCGTCGGCGGACCCGGCGCAGCGCACCGGGCGTTTCGGGAAAGCCCGCGGGGAACATGGCCTCCCAGGTCGATGGTGCCCGAGTGGTGTGGTCTTGCGCCAGCAGGTTGTGCAGCAGCGTCGTTCCCGACCGCGGCAAGCCGACAATGAATACCGGAGCGGCAATGGGCTGCTCCGTCACCTCGGGGCGCTGCACACGCTCATGCTGCACATACAGGGCGGTATCCAGCAGGCTGATCAGGTGCCGACGGACGGTGAGGCGTCCCAGGAGTGTCAGGTTCGCCTCGCGTTCGAGGGCCATCGTCAGGCGCTGCAGCGGGCGGCGGAACGCGTCAGACCCGAAATCGCTCAGGCCCGTGCGCCGTTGGGCGGTGGCTTCCAGCTTGTCGGGACCGAGATCGGGGAAATCTCGACCCGTGACTCGCAACGCCCGTCCGCCGCCATTGAGCACACCTACGGCAGTGGACAGGCACACCTGAGACAGGTTCATGGGCGCTGCAAGCGATCCTCGACACGACCGCTGTAGCGCTCGATTCGCTGACCGAATTCCTCTGAAAAGGCGTGTGCTACCATCGGCAATTATCGTAACACCGCGCGGGGTGACCCTCCCATTTCGCCCATGGCCATCTGCCGCGCCCGCCGCGCCCGCTGCGCATCATGAAGGCAGCCGCGCGTGCGCGCGCCAATTTTGCACTGATCAAGTACTGGGGCAAGGCGGATAGCGGTCCGCTGAACATCCCGGCGGTCGGTTCCATCTCCATCACGTTGGAGGGGCTTTGGACGGAAACCGAAGTCCACTTCGACAATGCCTTGCCGGCGGACGTGTTGGTGCTGAACGGCAGCCGCCGCCCCGAGCAACGGGAGCGCGTGAGCCGGTTTCTGGACCTGTTTCGCATCCAGACGGGTGTGGGCGCCGCCGCTCGAGTGACGAGCGTGAACAATTTTCCTACCGGCGCCGGCCTCGCTTCTTCGGCGTCCGGATTCGCCGCCCTGGCGGCCGCCGCCGGCCGCGCGCTCGATTTGGATCTGTCTGAGAGGGAACTCAGCCGCCTCGCTCGCCAGGGATCGGGGTCGGCGGCGCGTTCCATTTTTGGCGGGTTCGCCGAAATGCGGGCCGGCACATCGCCTAACGGCTCGGACAGTTTCGCGAAACCGCTCCTGGAGGCGAACGCATGGCCCCTGGAGGTGGTCATTGCCGTGACCGAGCGTGGGGAAAAGGCCGTGAGTTCCCGCGCCGGCATGGCGCGTTCGGCGGCAAGCTCGCCCTACTATCCCGCGTGGGTTGCCATGAACCCGACGGATCTCGAGCGGGGGCGCCGGGCGATCCTGAATCGCGATTTCGACGCGCTTGCCGATGTGGCCGAGGCAAATTGCCTCGGTATGCACGGCGCCGCGATGGCGGCGCGACCGCCGCTGATCTATTGGAATGCCGCCACCCTGGCCTGTTTGCAGGCCGTTGCAGAGCTGCGACGCTCGGCGGTGCCGGTTTTCTTTACCATCGATGCCGGGCCGCAGTTGAAGGCGGTCTGCGCGCCCGGCGCGTCGGCCGTGGTGCGCGACGCGCTGGCGGCAACTCCGGGTGTCGTTGACGTATTGGTGAGCGGTCTGGGGCCCGGCGTCGAGGCGGTCTGAACAGTGAATGCGGTCGGCGCAGTGGCGACGGCACCCGGCAAGGCGGTCGTGCTGGGGGAGTATGCGGTATTGGAAGGCGCGCCGGCCCTGGTCCTCGCCGTGAACCGGCGCTGCCATGCGCAAATAGGGCCCACCGACAACACTCGCTGCAGACTCCGTTGCACCGCCGAAACGGCACGTGAATTCACCTTCGAGCCGGGTGCGCCGAGTGGCGCGGCGTTGGTGGATCGCGTTGTGCAAGGGTTGCCCGGCGGCACGGCAGTATCGGGCTGGGCGGGTGTCCTCGATTCCAGCCGTCTCTATTCGGCCGGCAGGAAACTGGGTTTGGGATCGAGCGCCGCGGCCCTGACCGCGTGGAGTGGGGCCTGGATGGCATGGTCGGGGCGGGGAGTTGCCACTGCCGACGCGACCACGCTGCGAACCCTGGTCGGCTTGCACAGGGCTTATCAGGGAGGCGCCGGCAGCGGCCTTGATGTCGCCGCAAGCCTCCACGGCGGCGTGATTCGGTATCGGTTGGACGCGAATTCCGATCCCCAGGTCAGCGCAGCCAGACTGCCCACCGGTGTCGTCATCACCGGCGTCTTTGCAGGTTCGTCGGCTTCGACCCGTGAACACGTGGCGCGCTACCGGGCGTGCGCGGCGGCGGCGCCGGCGGCGGCCGCGGCGCGCGTCGAAGCCCTTGGCCGCGTGGCCCGAGGCGGTATAGGCTGCGCCGCGGCAGACGATACGGACGGGTTTCTCCGCGCCGTTCGCGAGTACTCCGACGAGCTTGAAACCCTGGGCGAGTGGATGGGGAAGGAGACGTTCACGCCCGAGCATCGCCACGTCAAGATGCTCGCGGAGCGGTTCGGTGTGGCGTACAAGGTCAGCGGTGCGGGGGGCGGCGATCTGGGGCTGGCTTTCAGCGCCGATCCCGTCGCCATGGCGCGATTCAGGAAAGTGGCCGATGAGCGCTATGATATTATCGAAATTGTTGTTGACCCTCTGGGATTGACCGTGGAGACAATAGGTCAATGAGTGACGATCAACGCAGAATCCCCGAATTCTACAAGCTCAGCGTAGCCGAACGCGTTCGTGCCGTGCATGAACGCGGCATCGTGACAAGCCGCGATTTCCGGGCATTGGCCAGCGGCCGGCATACGCTGGATCTCGCCGCCGCCGACAAGATGGTGGAGAACGTGGTGGGCGTCATCGGCTTGCCCCTGGGCCTGGGGATGAACCTCGTGGTCAACGGCCGGCGGTATGTCGTACCCATGGCGGTGGAGGAACCGTCGGTGATTGCCGCACTGAGCTCGGCCTCCAAGCTGATCGGTGAATATGGCGGATTCGTCGCGGAGTCGACGGACCCGATATTGATCGGGCAAGTACAGATCGTCGATCTTCCCGACATCGACTCAGCCAGTTCGGCACTGATCGAGCGCAAGCAAGACATCCTGAACCTGGCAAACAGCTTCCATCCCAACATGGTGGCCCGGGGCGGCGGCGCGCGGGACATCGAATTGCACGTTCATCAGCTGCCGTCCAGCGGCAAGACCATGCTGGTGGTGCATCTGCTGGTCGATACCCGCGATGCCATGGGCGCCAACCTGACCAACGGGATGTGCGAGGGCGTAGCGCCGCTGATCGAGTCCATCACCGGTGGGCGGGTCTTTCTGCGCATTCTCTCGAACCTCACGGACCGTTCCCTCGCCCGGGCTGAATGCAGGATTCCCCACGCGGCGCTCGGCGGCAGCGACTATACGGGTGAACAGGTTCGTGACGGGATCATTTTGGCCTCGGACTTTGCGGAGGTCGATGCCTATCGGGCGGCGACCCACAACAAGGGGATCATGAATGGTATCGACCCCGTCGCGATTGCCACCGGCAACGACTGGCGCGCCATTGAAGCCGGCGCCCACGCGTACGCGGCCCGCGGCGGGCGCTACACCTCGTTGAGCCGGTGGTGGGCGGATGACGAGGGCAATCTCCGCGGCAGCATCGAGGTGCCGATCAAGGTGGGGACGGTCGGGGCGCCGCTGGAGTCCAACCCGACGGCGGCGCTTAACATGCGCCTGCTGGGCGTCGAGTCGGCCACGGACCTGGCCGAGGTCATGGCCGCCGTGGGGCTCGCCCAGAACTTTGCGGCCTTGCGTGCGCTGGCCACGGAGGGTATCCAGAAGGGGCATATGACACTTCACGCACGCAGCGTCGTGATCGCCGCGGGCACGCCCCCGGAGTTGTTCGACGAGGTCCTTGACCGGTTGATCCTCAGCAATGAAATCAAGGTTTGGAAGGCCGAGGAAATCGTCGCCGAACTGAAAGAAAATCCCGCGCGCGGACACCTTCGCGGAGGTCGGACGGCACCCGAACCGGAGGCCGTGGGCGTGGGCTACGGCAAGGTCGTGCTGCTGGGCGAACACGCCGTGGTCTACGGACGGCACGCCATCGGGGCTCCGATCCCCATGGCGGTGAAAGCCGTGGTGGAAGACTGCGACGACGGGATTCACCTGATCATTCCCCGCTGGGGAGTCGAATATCAGCTGGCCAGGAATCCGAAGGACCGCCGCTCCTTCGAGCGTACCGCCGGCGTGGTGCTGGACGAACTGGGGCTTAGCGGGCGAGCCATGCGCATCGAGGTGTTTTCCGAGGTGCCGCGGAGCATGGGGTTGGGCGGTTCCGCGGCGATGGCGGTGGCGATCGTGCGGGCGCTGGACAAGCACTTCAGGTTGGGGTTGTCCGACAAGGAAGTGAACCGCCTGGCATTCGAGTACGAGAGAGTCGCCCACGGTACTCCCAGCGGTCTCGACAACACGCTGGCTTGTTACGGCCGGCCGCTGATCTACCGGACCGGCGACCCGCTGCTGGTCGAACCGCTGGAAATAAAGACGCCGATTCCGGCGGTCATCGGCATGACCGGTTACGAGGGGTTGACGGCCAAGACCGTGGGCCGCGTGAGGGACGCCTGGAAGCAGGAGCAGCGGCTATACGAACACATCTTCGATCAGATCGATTCGCTGGTGTTGCGGGGCGTTCAGGCGATTCGGGACGAAGATCTGGCGACCCTGGGGGAGCTGATGAACATTTGCCACGGAATGCTCAACGCGCTGCAGGTTTCAACCCCGGAACTGGAGCAGCTGGTCGACATCGCCCGGGAAAGCGGCGCGCTGGGTGCAAAGTTGACCGGTGGCGGCGGGGGCGGGTCCATCATCGCCATCTGCGACGGGGATACCACCGCCGTGGTCACGGCCATCCGCTCCGCGGGATACCGGGCGGTTCCGATCAGCTTCGGAGGGCCCCTGAATGGCGCGTAGGGAAATCGTCTCCGATTCCAGCGAGGAGTTGATCCTGGTGGATGAACTGGACCGGGAAATCGGGCGCCGTTCGAAGAGCGAGTGCCACCAGGGCAACGGCCTGCTCCATCGGGCGTTTTCCATCTTCATATTCAACGAGGGGGATGAACTGTTGCTGCAAAAACGCAGCGCCAACAAGCCGCTCTGGCCGGGCTACTGGTCCAATACCTGCTGTTCCCATCCCCGGGTCGGCGAGTCCATGGATGTCGCGGTATCCCGGCGGCTGCGACAGGAGTTGGGATTCGAATGTCCCATGACGTTCCTGTACAAGTTCAAGTACCACGCCCAGTACGGTGCGGTCGGCGCCGAGCACGAGTATTGCTGGGTATACCACGGCCGTTATTCCGGCGAGGTCAACGTCAACGTGAACGAGATCTCGGACTGGCGTTTCGTGAGCATAGAGGCGTTGGAGGCCGAACTGGGTGTTTCCCCCGAGCGGTTCACGCCCTGGTTCAAGATGGAGTGGGCCGAGATCCACCACAACCATCTCGACACGATCCTCCCACGGGCCTGATTCGGTAACGGCCGGCCGCGCACATGACGGAAATCGAACGGAGCAAGAGACGCAGGCGCGGCGTTTACCTGCTGCCCAACCTGCTCACGACCGGGGCGCTTTTCGCGGGGTTCTACTCCATCGTCGCGGCCATCGACGAAAATTTTCTCGGTGCCGTATGGGCCATCTACATCGCCATGTTTCTCGACGGCCTGGACGGCCGCGTGGCCCGAATGACCAGTACCGAGAGCGATTTCGGCCAGGAATACGACAGCCTGGCGGACATGGTGTCGTTTGGGCTCGCGCCGGCCATCGTGACGTATCAGTGGGGTGTGGTGAGGCTCTCCGAATACGGTCTGCTGTGGGGAAGACTCGGGTGGTTGGCCGCGTTCCTCTACGCGGTTTCGGCCGCGCTTCGCCTGGCCCGTTTCAACACCAGCGGATCCAGAGACACCCGGTTCTTTCGCGGCTTGCCCAGTCCGCCGGCCGCCGCCGGGATTGCGGCAATGGTCTGGGGGAGTATCGAATACGAAATCGGCGGCTTGCTTGCGTTGGTGGCGGGCGTTGCGATCACGGCGATGGCGGGTGTCGCCATGATGTCCAATTTCCGCTACCTGAGCTTCAAGGATTTCAATTTGAGTACCCGCGTTCCGTTCGGCAACCTGATGTTCGTGCTGGGACTGCTGATCGTCGTGGCGCTGAATCCGCCGGTGGTCATCTTCGGCATGTTCGCCGTGTATTCCTGTTCCGCGCCGGCGTTGTGGGCCTGGCGACGGTTTCGTCGCCGCCAGGCCGTGGCTCGGGGATCCCCCTAACCCAAAAAGCGATAGTATTCGATGCCCTCGTCGCTGAAGGCGGGGTTGGAGGAATCGCCGACGGAGTCCACCAGAAAGCCGTCGGTCGGTTTCTCGAGCCCCTCGGCGCGGCCGGTGTCGTGCAGGCTTTCATACTGGGCTTGAGTGAGGTTCTGCCACGGCGTCATGGCATCGCGAAAACGGATTCTGGAAGCGGCGCTCTGCCAGCCGTCGACCAGCGTCATGGGAATGGCTTCCGCGGCATCGCCGCTGCCGTAGCCGACGGCGAGGATATCGCGTCCGGTGAGTTCAACTCCTTCCCGGGCGGCTTCCTCCAGTCCGGCGGCGATCCAGGCGGGCAGCGCGGCGCAGTAGACGTTGCCGATGTCCATCATCGGGTCGGCGCCGAGGGACATTTTCGAGGCGACCAGATCCTTGAAGACGGGGCTCGCCCGGAAGTCCTTCAACAACGCGATGCTCAGGGGATAAACGTCGTCGTCGATGTTGCCGTCGCGGACGAGTTGCATCACATCCGGGGTGGAGTTCATTTCGGCGGCGACGGCGTCGGGATCGAGTCCCGACAGCCGGCAATGGGCCTTGAGTTCGGCGCGGCCCGAGGGGCCGCCATGGGCCAGTCCGAATAGATAGCTCAACGCAAACGACGTGATCGGCATGCGGTGATAGGGCCGGTGCATGAAGGCGGCGCCAAGACCGTGGTAGTACTCCACGGGATCGACGTTCAGCCGGCGGAGCATTTCGCGCAGGGCGTGCAGCGTTTCGTCGAGATAGCAGGTGGTGGAATACTTGCCGTTGAACACCGGCAGGTCCTGAAAGTGGCGATTGAGTTGGTTGCGAATGAGGTTGCGCAGCACGGGTTTGCGGAAATCCACGGCCCGGTAGGCCGAGGCGCTGCCGATGCATGGCAGGTCTACTGCGAGCAATTGCGGATCGCGTTCCAGCAATATCGCCACGGCGCCGGCGCCCTGGGTAGGTTCCCCGGTGCTGCCGCGGGCGTATTCGGCGATGTCGGTGCTGACCACGATGGCGCAGTGGTCTTCCGGCTCGAGCGCGAGATACCGCAGCGCGTGCTTGATCGCATACACGGCCCCGAGGCACGCGTGTTTCACCTCGGGCACTTCGCAGTAGCGGTTGATGGGCGCCTGGCCCCGGGCCAGGAGTCCGTCGTCTACCATGCCCTTGACGATGACGGCGCCGGCGGAGTTATCGGTACTGGACTCGGTACCCAGGCCGAGAAAACCGATTCGCCGGGGGTCGATCCGGTAGCGCTCGATGAGCCGCATCGCGGCATTGCCCCCCAGGGTATACACGCTTTCGCGGGGACCGCGCATCCGGAAGCTGCGCCCGACCACCGCTTGGGTCTTGCCCCAGTGCGCGCCGGTCCACCCGCACCAATCCTGCAGATCGACCCGGTACGGCGGGACGTATACTGCGAATCCGCTGATTCCGACGTCTTGGCTCATGTCGAATTCCTTCAATGGTTCACACGACTTGCAAGGTCGAAACAGCCCCAAACGTCCCGTCGACATGCCATTATATGGCAATTGTCACGTGGTGCCTTGCATACCGGTCCGCCTCCGTGTTTCCGCGCTCGGTGAGTGTGGCGATGGTGCGCGATAGCGGCCGGTCTCGAAGATCGATCCGATGAAACTGAGAATCCTTGGAAATTCGGTGCGAATTCGCGTGTCGCGGGCGGAGCTCGCGCGGATCGTGAGTGAGGGGCAGGTGGAAGACGGCGTGGAGTTCGGCGACGGCGTACACCTGACCTATCGGCTGCGCACGGTACCGGCTGGCCCGGTGTCGGCTTCCTATCGCGGAAACTGCGTGAGCGTGGATCTGCCAACGGCGGCCGTGGAGCGCTGGGAGCATCCGGAGGAAGTATCGGTTCGCGGTGAGCAGGCACTGCCGGGCGGGGGCAGCCTGGCGATCCTGGTCGAAAAGGACTTTGCCTGCCTGACGCCGCGGCAAGGGGAAGACCCGTCGGTCCTGTTTTCCAATCCCGGGCACAGTGCGACTTGATGCCGTGTCCGGGTGCGCGATCGTCGAGCAACGATGCAACCGCGACGGCGGATCTGTACGGACGCGGTATCGTCGGCGAATGAGCGCAACCTCGGTTAAAATGAAGGCTGTTATCCGATTGTCAACTTGCGGAGCCTGCATTGACTAGTGCAACGTCCGGGAATGGTGCGGCAGCGGCGCCTGTCCGAGAGATTGCCGAGCGCCACGCCGCGCGGGCGGGCGGGCTGCTCCCGGCGCTGCACGCCATTCAGGACCATCTCGGGTACGTCCCCGAGGAATCCGTGCCCGTGATAGCCGAGGTATTCAACCTCTCCCGGGCGGAGGTACACGGCGTCATCAGTTTCTACCACTTGTTTCGCACATCGCCGCCGGGCCGCAAGACCTTGTACCTTTGCCGTGCCGAGGCGTGCCAGGCCATGGGCGCCCGGGAACTGGAGCGTCATGCCAAGGCGCGTCTCGGCATCGAATTCCATGAAACCACCGCGGATCGGCGTTTCAGCCTGGAACCGATCTACTGCCTGGGCAACTGCGCCTGTTCGCCGGCGGTGATGATCGATGACTTCGTCCATGGCCGGGTTACGCCCGAGCGCCTGGACGCGTTGCTCGACGAGGGTTGAGCGGTGATGCCGAGCGGCGAACGCAGGGTTTTCGTTCCGCGGGACACCACGGCGCGGTCCCTCGGCGCGGACGGTGTGGCGCGGGCGATCGAGTCGGAGGCGTCGCGCCGCGGGGAGTCGATCGCGCTGGTGCGCAACGGCTCACGCGGGCTTTACTGGCTGGAACCGATGGTCGAGGTCGAGGTCGGCGGTGTCCGTTGTGCTTACGGGCCGGTGCAGGCCGGCGATGTCCGTGGATTGTTCGAGGCGGATTTTCTCGGTGGCGGCGAGCATCCGGCCGGGCTCGGGCCGACCGGGCAGATTCCCTACCTGGCGAAGCAGGCGCGGCTCACTTTCGAGCGCGTCGGCATCACCGACCCGCTGTCGCTGGAGGACTACCGGGCCCATGACGGCTACGCGGGGCTGGCGAACGCGCTGGCACTGACGCCCGCCGAAATCGTGGAGGTGGTCACGGAGTCGGGGTTGAGAGGGCGTGGCGGCGCGGCTTTCCCCACGGGTATCAAATGGCGCACCGTGCTGAATGCCGAGGGCGCGCAGAAGTAC
>JAKZVH010000394.1:0-7238 GCA_047516145.1 Gammaproteobacteria bacterium | reverse complement strand
TGCCGCGTTCGAACAGGATGTCTTCGACCTGGCGCAACGACAACGGATAGCGGATGTACATCATCACTGCGAGGCGGATGACCTCGGGCGAACTGTTGAAATAACGAAAGGGATTGTTCATTGCCGCAGGCTACGAGAGCTCGGATTCCGGTTCAAGCCGGTTTTCTCTGACAGTGCCCGCTGCGGCACGTTTGGATTAAACTAGGCAAACTGCCACGTGCGCACAATGACAACTCCAATAGATATGCGCCCAAGTCAACGTCACAAAGCCTTGCGGTTGGGGCGAATCCTTGCCTGGCTTGTGGCTGTTGTCGTCCTGACGGGCCTTGCCGCTTCCGTGGCGCTCGTCATCGCGATGAACTGGTCGGCATTGGACGGGCTGGTGCGTATCGCGATGACGTTGGGCCTGGGACTCGCCATCTTCATCGTGGTGCTCCTGGGGATGAACGACGATCGCCAGCGATTGATTCGAACGCCGCTGCTGTTCGTTTCGGGGGCGCTGCAGTTCGCCGGTATCGTGATCACCGTTGACGAATACCTTCCCGGCGGCGATTGGCGCTACTCGGCCATGACCGCAGCCGTGGTCCTGCTGTTGCAGCAGGGTGCGACATACTTTCGATACCGTCGGACGAACGTCGCGATCACGACCTTGCTTGCCGCATTATGCTTGCTCAGCTTCAGTTTCGACTTGCTGATGCGTCCGGAGATTTGATCGATGCCTTTCCTATCCTGCATTGGTGAGACGGGCACGCAAATGGCGTATCGGGAACCTGAAGAAAACGGACAGCGGTCGTGCGATCCGATCGACTGACGCTCGTCGCGGTCGGGGCGTTGACCCTGTTGGTCGCCACCGTGCTCGGCGCCTACGGTACCCATGGAGTTCAGGGCGCCGTCGACGCGGCGAGCTGGAGTGCCTACCAGACCGCCGTGGACTATCAGTTCTATCACGGCCTCGGGATCGTCGCGGTCGGCATTCTCGCGAACCGGTACCCCGCCGCCCGGTGGATCGCGGCCTCGGGCTGGGTCCTGCTGGCCGGCACGGCCGCCTTTTGCGGGAGCATCTACGCGACCGCGTTCGGCGCTCCGGAGGCGATCGGTTCGGTAGCGCCGTTGGGCGGTCTCGCCATGATGTCGGGGTGGTTGATGCTTGCGCTCGGCGCCCTGCGAGCGAGGCGGCCGCAGCCCCGGAACTGAGCCGTGCACCGAAGCTCCCGCAACGCACGCGGGTGACCCGCCGCGGGGACTGGACTGTCGGCGTTGAACGACGGAGAATAGCCAACTCAGGGCAATCCACGGTCAACCTCGCGAGGTCTAGAAAAATGTCACTACATATCGGCGATGATGCTCCCGACTTTACGGCTGAAACCACTCAAGGGACCATCAATTTTCACGACTGGATCGGCGATGGCTGGGCGATCCTCTTCTCCCATCCCAAGGACTTCACGCCGGTCTGCACGACGGAACTTGGCTATATGGCCGGGCTTCAGTCGGATTTCGAGAAGCGCAACTGCAAGGTGATCGGCCTGAGCGTGGACTCGGTGGATGACCACGTGGCCTGGTCCCGGGATATCGAGGAGACCCAGGGGCATGCCGTCACCTATCCGATCATCGACGGCAGCAGCCTGGAAATTGCCAAGGCCTTTGACATGCTGCACCCGAACGCCAGCGGCGAGGCGAAGAGCCGGACCGCAATGGACAACGCCACGGTCCGCTCCGTATTCCTCATTGGCCCGGACAAGAAGATCAAGGCGATGCTCATTTATCCCATGAGCACCGGCCGCAACTTCGACGAAGTGTTGAGGCTGCTGGACTCGATCCGGCTCACCGCGGCGCACAAGGTGGCCACGCCCGTCAACTGGCAGGATGGAGACGACGTGATCATTCTGCCGGCGGTATCCAACGAGGAAGCAAAGGAACGATTTCCGGACGGTTGGAAGGCTCCCAAGCCCTATATCCGCATCGTTCCGCAGCCGGAGTAAGCGAGTCGGCCGGATCGCGCGGTATCGAATTTCGGTATCGTGCGGTGGCCCGTTCGCCATGGAGTCAGGCGTCGTGATTTGAACGGGCGGTGCCAATTGCAGGCGCCGCGGTGCCGCGAAAGCGAATTCGGGCGGCGGCGGCGAGGGGCGCGGAATACGCCGCGAGTAGATCGATATGCAACGCCAATCCCTGGCCCGCACAACGAAAATTGGCGAGGTGCCCGGGCTGGCTCCGCTGTTACTGGCGACACTTGTTTTGTGGGGTTGCGAGAGCGGCACCTCTACGGGTCCCGACGCCGTCACATTCTCACCGTCCGAACCGTCCGGGCAGGGTTTCGCGGCGTTGTACGCGCCGCCACCCTACAATGTCGTGCCCTACCCGAACGACATCTACAACCCGGTCGCCGCCGGGCTCGGCCCGACGCTCAGCGTTCCCACCGGTGTCGTGAGGCCGCTGGCCGCGGCGGTCAACACCCTGGACGGCTTCTCCACGGTGGCGAAGATCACGGCGCCGTTCAATGCGCCGATCGATACGGCGACATTGATCCCCTTCAATCCGCTGGCGCCCACCGGTACCGAGACGGTCTACGTGCTCGATGCTTCCCGCGGGGTCCCGCTCGTCCCCGGGGTGGACTACTCGGTCGGGGTGAGCGCGGACACCGGAACCAACGGATCGGTTCTGGAACTCACACCGTTGCGGCCGCTGAGCCCTAAAACCACCTACCTGTTCGTGCTCACCAGCGGGATAAGCAGTACCGCCGGCGTGGCGGCCGCGCCCGACCAGGCTTTCGGCGCGGTGCGCGACTCGCACCTGGCCGGGCTCGCCAGCGTGGCCGGTGCGCCGGAACTCGACCCGCTGTTCCCCGCCATCGCGCCCGTGATCGATGCGGCCGTGGGATTGCTGGGAATTCCCGGAAATTCCGTGGCGGTCGCCTGGACAGCCACCACTCAATCCGTTTCCGAAGTGCTGGAGGCCGTTCAGGACAGCGCCGTCGCCATGCCGCACAAGCTCGTGCCGATGGGAATCACGACCGCGGACCTGGGTTTGGGCCTCCCCGGTGCGGCGGCCCTCTACTCCGGCTGGATGCAAATACCGTATTACGGCGATCCCGCGGACGTGCTGGGCAGCGTTTGGGTGAATTCGGACCTGGCGCCTCCCACCGCGGCCAACCCGCAGCCCCTGCCACGCGGCGGGTTGCTGCGCGTACCCGTGCTCGCCTCGCTCCCCGGAGCCGTTCGCCCCCGCGGCGGGAATTGGCCCGTGGTGGTGTTCCAGCACGGCGTCACCAGCAACCGCACCTCGATGCTCGCCATAGCGGACGCGTTCGCGCTCGGCGGGTTTGCCATGGTTGCCATCGACCTGCCATTGCACGGCGTCACCGACAAGAGCAGCATTTTCTACCAGGGATCCGGCAGTCCGTTCGGCGATAACGAGCGGCATTTCAATCTGGACAACGTCGGCTCCCTGGGCAGCCTGGTCCCCGACGGGCAGATCGACGACGGCTGGCAGGTCTTCAACGTGGGGAACCCGCTGAACGCCCGTGACCATGCGCGTCAGGCGGTATCCGATCTCTTTCACCTCGTGCGCACCTTGCCGGAAATGGATTTCGACGGCAATCGCAGCCCCGACCTGGACGCCGATCGCGTCCACTTCGTCGGCGTTTCCCTGGGCGCCATATTCAGCGTGCCGTTCGTGGCGCTGAACTCGGAATTCTCGACGGCGACACTGTCAAGTGCGGGAGGGCCGTACGCGCAATTCCTCGTGGACCCCATGGCCATCACATTCGGAGCTCCCCTTCGGGCGGGGGTGGAGGCGGCGGGGCTGCCCTCCGGCACAGTGAGTTTCGGCAATTTCGTACGCGACCTGCAAACCGTTCTGGACTCCGTCGACCCCGTGAACTACGCCGCGGCGGCGGCGTCGAGCCACCCCATCCACATGGTCGGCGTAATCCCCGACACGTCCGTGCCGATGACGCTGATCGACAACGTTGCCGAATACATGGGATTGTCCGACATCACCGCGACCACCATAGACCCCGGTGGTGTGCGCGGCATCGTGCGCTTCAATAGAGGAGGCCACGGAGCAATCCTGAACCCGGCGGACCTTGCGGTGACGGTTGAGATGCAGACTCAGGCGGTGACGTTTGCAGCTTCCGGGGGGACCGTCATTCCGATCGGCAACTCCGAGATCGTGCAGTGAAGGCCCACGGCGTCAGGAACGGAGTCCGAGTATGAGCACCCGGCACTATTGGAGATTCGCGATCGCCTGCTGCCTCGCCGCGTACCCGTTGCTCAGCCGCCCGCAGGCCGCGCAGACGCCGGAAGTTATCGAGGAAATCGTCGTCACCGGGTCGTATATCCGTCGAGGATCCCAGCTCGATTCGCCCTCGCCGCTGGTCACGATCGGCTACGAGCAGATACAGGATCTGGGTGTCAATGAGATCAGCGACGTCATCGAGCGGATGACCATCAACACGGGCTCGCAGAACAACCCCGATGCCTTCACCCAGAACACCAGCACCGGCACCACGAACATCAATCTGCGCGGCCTGGGGGTGAATTCCACCCTGGTGATGCTCAACTCCCGCCGCCAGGTTCACAGTGCCGTGGCGACCAATCGCGGCAACAACTTCGTCGATACCTCGGCATTGCCCCCGATGATCGCTTTCGACCGCATCGAGACGCTGAAGGATGGCGCCACCGCGCTGTACGGCTCCGACGCGGTGGCCGGCGTGGTGAATTTCATCACGCGGAGCGATTTCGAGGGTTTCGACTTGCAACTGGACTTTCAAAGCGTCGATGGACACCCTCAGGACGACCAGCAGCTCAGTGCGTTGTACGGAGCAGGTAACGACCGCACCCACGTCCTGCTCGCGTTCAGCGTGCTCGATCGAAAGCCGCTCAGCACGGCGGACAAGCGGCTCTCCACCATCGCCGACGATCTGAGTGCGGTCGGCAATCCGGGCAGTTACCTTGTGCCTGCCCTGCCGGGAAATCCCGCGTTTGCGCCGGTATGGACGGCCGCCTTCGACACCAACTTCAACGGCGTAGCGGACCTGGTGGAACCGACCCTGGGATTGCCGCCGGTATCGGGTGCGTTGACCCCGCTGTTCGCGGATCAGGATTGCACAGCCGTTGCCGCTCAGGACCGAAGGTCGTTCCCGATATCGCGCGGTCGGTGCCGAGCCCCTCGGGCGACATTGGCATCGGGCTGTGCCGGTTCGACTTCGGTTCCTTCTTCAGTGTGGTTCCGGATGAGGAACGCGTTTCCGCCTACGTGGGGTTGAATCGCGACTTCAGCGATCGGCTGGACGGCCGGTTGGAACTGCATGTCACCAACAACCATGCGATCCGGTTCAACTCGCCATCATTTCCAAAGACCGAGCGCACGCCGATCTCCGTCAATCATCCGGACAATCCCTATGGGACGGACGTGTTGTGGATCGGCCGGATCATTGGCGGCGGCGGCACACCGAGCCTGACCACCCACGATTCCCGGACCTGGCGGGTGGCCGCGAGCCTCACCGGGGACTTCAATGACAGGTGGGGCTGGGACGCGGGATTCCAGCGAAGCAAGAATAACTTCATTGCCACGGCCGAAGACACGGTTGGAGATCGAATGCGCAGCGCCCTGGCAGGACTGGGCGGTCCGAACTGCGATCCGTCCACGGGCACGCCCGGGGTCGGTAACTGCCACTACCTCAATCCCTTCGGCAGCGCGCTGACCGGCACCGGTACGGTCAATCCCCCCGAGCTTATCGACTACATTCAAGGTCCGTACGACATCGACGCCACGGCCCGGCTGACGTCGCTGGATGGCGTCGTCACGGGCGAACTCGGCGAGCTTGCCGGCGGGCCGGCCGGTCTTGCCGTCGGCGTGCAGTTACGCAACGAGGAGTCGCACTCCGACTACAGCGAGATCGCGAACCGGGACGGTTTCATGTTCGTGGTGGGCAATCCGGATTTTGCGGGCAGCCGTGACGTGACGGCCGCGTTCGTCGAGTTGCTGTTACCGGTGAGCGATGCACTGGATGTGCAGCTCGCCGCGCGCATCGAAGATTATGGCGGCGGACTGGATTCGGCGGATCCGAAGATGACCCTGTTGTGGCGGCCCAGCGATTCCTTCGCGGTGCGCGGCCCCTGGGCACGTCGTTCCGCGCGCCCTCGCTTTTCCAGGCCTTCGGGACACAGACGACACTTGAGGAGTTGACCGATCCGCTGGTTCCCGGGGCGACGTTCTTCCTGCCGGTGCGCACTCAGCCCAACCTTTCCGGGAAAACCCTCAAGCCGGAAACAGCCGACGTGATGAACGTGGGATTCACCTGGTCGCCCGGCAATGCGGTGGAATTGGGGGCGGACTACTGGTCGTTCGATTACGCTGACGTCATCATCCAGCAAAGCCCGCAAGCGCTGTTGGATGCCGCCGCCGCGGGCGATCCGGCCGCCGCATTGCAGATCGTTCGCGGCCCGACCGGCGGTCTCGTCCGGGTCAACTCGTTCTATGCCAACGCGTCGTCCCTGAAGACCGATGGCTTCGATTTCTCGGCGGCGTATTCGATGGATGTCCCGGCGGGTATGTTCCGGTTCGGGACGCAGGCGACCGTTGTCTCCAGCTACAACCTGGTGGACCCGCAAGCGGGTTCGATCGACGGCGCCGGGAGGCGCAACTTCGCGAACTTTGCCACGTCGGTGCCGGAGATGCGGGCCAACGTGTTTCTGAACTGGAGACGGGATACCCATGGCGTCAACGTATACGTGAACTTCATCGACTCCTATCTGGACGACCAGGGCGGACCCGATGCCCTGAAACCCATCGACAGTCACAACACCGTCGATGCGCAATACAACGTCGCGGTGGAAAGTTTTGCCGGGCTCACCCTCTCATTCGGGGCGTTCAACCTCCTGGATGAGAATCCTCCAAAGGTCGATACCAACGGGGGATTTGACTCCAAGGTGCACGATCCCCGCGGGCGGCTGATCTACGCGAAAGCGGCCGTCTCGTTCTGAGGAAAATCCGGGGCGCTGCCGCGAGCCGACGGACGTGCTCGCTCGATCTCGCCTCGCCATCCGGGCTCGGCGTGACGATGGACTCGTCGCTAAGGGGTCTACTCAGCGACCTACACACTATACGAATTCGTAAGATATTGAGTTACAAAAAGAAATCCGACTTCTTTGAAACCACTTCAACTTCGCCTTGAATTATCCGTAAGCATCCGTATACAGACTGCGAGGGTAGTGGATCAGTCCCCACAATAGCCC
>JAKZVH010000393.1:0-6734 GCA_047516145.1 Gammaproteobacteria bacterium | reverse complement strand
GCCTCGAACCCATTAAATGCGAACAGTTCTCATTAGGGATAATAATGAGATGCATTCTCATTTGCAAATGACCCACGGCTGCCTGCAACGTTTCCCGAAATCCACCATTCGCGCTACACTGGGTCCGGACGCAGACAACGTGGAAATAGGCATGGAGAAGATGATCGTTTTGATTGTTGCCGGTCTGCTCGGTGCTTGCGCGGCGCAACAGAACTCGCCCCGGAACGCTTCGAGTCAGGCTAACCTGGCGGACCGAACGGATCCGCAAACGTTGCAGGAGATCAGGCTCAACGCCAGGAACGTACCCGTTGCGGCGGTACGCCAGGAGTCGGAAGTCGTGTGCGAGCGTGTCGCCCGCACCGGCTCATTCATTCCCCGACAACGGTGCATGACAAGGGAGGCCCGGCGCCTGGAAACCGAGCAGGCGCAGGAGTGGCTGCGCAGTGACGGCACGCGCGGCGCAATTTCGGAAGTCCGTTAGCCTGGAGCCAGTCTGGAGCCGGGTTACTCGTCCCGGACAGCGCAGTCGTAGGGCGCCACCTCCAGTCCGGGGACCCACATCCAGTGGGCCGTGCGCACCGACGGCGCGGTCGGATTGACCGGATCGATGGCGGTCAGTTCATAGTCCAGGCGGTTGCCGTCCGCGCTCGCCATATGGATCGTGCGTACGATGTCGTGCTCGTGACTCCTGAAGGTCAGCTCGGAACCGCCGTCGCGACCACAGGCGCAATTGGGTATGCTGCGCCCCTGAGAGAACCCCGCACGACGAGGAAGTGAGAGTGTTGATTCGAGCGACCGCAAATTCCGACCCCAACCCGAGAACCGATCCGTTTGCCGCAGCCCTGGCCCTGCTTCTGGCCAGTTTGGGCACGGCGTGCAGCCTGGAACCATCAACCGCGCCGGCGTCACCCGGCGAAGATCCGGTCGCGTGGCCCACCGACGGCTGGCCGACCGCCGGCGGCAACCTCTACAACCAGCGCTATTCGCCGCTGACCGAGATCGACCGGGACAACGTCGCGCAACTCAAGGGCGTCTCGCGAACGCGCCTCGGCGGCTCCGGTGTCGCCCAGAAATACTCCGGCGAAGCCCAGCCCATCGTGTACGAGGGCGTGGCCTATATCGTCACCGGCGCCGACGACGTATTCGCCATCGGCGTGGCGACCGGCGAGATTCTGTGGGCGTACGAAGCCAACCTGGATCAGTCCATCGACGTGGTCTGCTGCGGCTGGACGAGCCGCGGCGTGGGCCTCGGCGATGGCAAGATTTTCGTCGGCCAACTGGACGCGCACATGGTGGCACTGGACCGGGCGACGGGAGAAGTCGTGTGGTCGACGCAGACAGAGAACTGGGAGGAAGGCTACTCCATCACCAGTGCACCGCTCTACTACGACGGTCTGGTAATCACCGGTTTCGCCGGCGCCGAGCGCGGCATCCAGGGACGCGTCAAGGCATACAACGCCGACGACGGATCCCTGGCGTGGACGTTCTACACCGTTCCCAACCCCGGCGAATTCGGCTCCGAGACCTGGCCCCAGCCGGGTGACCCGTACGAAGAGGTCTACAGGTACGGCGGCGGCTCGGTCTGGCAAACGCCGGCCGTGGACCCCGAGTTGGGGCTGGTCTATTTCTCCACGGGCAATCCCGGCCCGGACTTTGCAGGCTATGTGCGCGAGGGCGACAACCTGTTTACGACCTCAATTCTCGCCCTGGATGTGTACACGGGCGAATATCGCTGGCACTTTCAGCAGGTACACCACGATATCTGGGACTACGACGCCGCAAGCCCGGTGGTGCTGTTCGACATCGACATCGACGGCGAGGCCCGGCGGGCGATCGCCGAGCCCAGCAAGACCGGCTGGGTCTACATACTGGATCGCGTCACCGGCGAACCGCTCATCGGCACCGAGGAACGACCCGGCTTCTTCCGCGGCGGGGAGATGGAAAACGACCTGTCGGAAATGCCGGGGGACTCGTATACAGGTGGCTTCTTCGGCAACGTACCCTTCCCCAACCACGGCATTCTCGCCGCCATGGACATGCGCACCAATACCATCGTCTGGCGGCAACGCTGGCAGCAGTTCTGCTATAGCGGTGTCCTGGCCACGGCCGGCGGCCTGTTGTTCACCGGCAAGGGGGACGGCCGCCTGGTGGCGCTGGATTCAAGCGACGGCGCGCTGCTGTGGGAGTTCCAGACCGGCGCGGGTATGAACGCCCCGGTGAGCACGTTCGAGCACGACGGCGAGCAATACGTGATCGCCTACTCGGCGGGCAATCTTTTTGCCGGCACGCCCCGGGGAGACAGCGTCTGGCTGTTCTCGCTCAGCGGCACACTTGACGAGGCCGGACCCGCGGGCTTCGCGCCCGTGGTTTCGGAAGCCGAACACGAGTAGAGGGTCGAACCGCCTGCCGCCAAGCCCCTGGCGCACATAGGGTCTGTTAACGCTATCCGAGATAGCCCGTGAGCATCCGCGTACTCTTCATCACCGAGGACCCCGACCGTCCCACGGTTGCGATCATCATCGGCATGCACGGCGCCGGTATCGGCCTGTGCGTCGTCAGCACGCGCTCCGACACGGCCAACGCGGCCCTTGCCAACACGGGTGTACCCCTCGTGGATATCGCGGTAGCCGGACAGGCCGGCAGCGGTGGCGTTCGCCGGCTGCGCACGGAACTGATGCGCGGCCGATACGACATCCTGCACCTCGCCGGCAATCGGGCGTTGCGCCACGGTTTGCGCGCCGCGCGCGGCCTGCCCGTAAGGATCGTGGCCTATCGCGGCATCGTCGGCAACGTGAGTTTCTTCAACCCGGTTTCCTGGACGCGCTTCCTCAACCCTCGGATCGACCGAATCGTCTGCGTAGCCGAAGCGGTCCGGAAACACTTTCTCAGCATGCGTCCGGCCATACTGCGAATGTCGGCGGAGCGGCTGGTGACAATCCACAAGGGCCACAGTCTGGAGTGGTACACGGAGCCTCCGGCGGACCTGCGCGCGCTCGGCATCCCGGGGGAAGCATTTTCCGTCGCCTGTGTGGCCAACTACCGGCCGCGCAAGGGTATCGAACTGCTGGTGGACGCCATGGCGGAATTGCCCGGGGACGTGCATTTGCTGCTCGTGGGCAACATGAACGCAAGCGCGCTGGACAGACGGATCGCGGCGAGTCCCGCCGCGAGTCGAATCCATCGACCCGGCTACCGCACCGATGCCCCGTCCATCGCCGCGGCCTGCGACGCGGCAGTATTGCCTTCGGTCAAGCGCGAGGGACTGCCCCGGTCCGTGATCGAAGCCATGGCGTATGCGACACCGCCCATCGTTACGGACTGCGGCGGCAGCCCGGAGTTGGTGGTCGATGGGGTCAGCGGCCTGGTGGTACCGCCCCGGGAATCAGGGGCGATCGGCCGCGCTATTCGCCGACTGTACGACGACCCGGGGCTGCGGAAACGGCTGGGCACGGGTGCCCGTGAGCGCATTCGGAAACAATTTCGGGTCGAGGACACCATCGAGCGGACCATGGAACTGTATCGTGACCTGGTGCGCGAATGACCGAATTGTAACTTGCAGCCGCGGACAGCGAACCTGTTTTTCTGGCAGAATCCGTGGAACTGATTTGCAATGGGAGTGGAAATGCGTGCATTAACGTCGTTTCTCGCGTTGTCGGTAGCACTGTGTTTCGGGTCCGCAGGCGCCCAAGGCTGGCAACAATACACGAGCACGGTCGACCGGTTTCGAATTCACACCCCCGGTGAATTCCAGATCGAGGACACCAGCTTCGCCTCCGAGTACGGCGCGACCTTCCCCGCGCGCCTCTACAGCTACGAAGACGGCGGCAATCGATTCAGCGTCACGGTCGTGGACTACACCGACTCCCTGAGGATCCACACCGAGCGCACCAGGACCGAAGCGGACTACCTGCTCTACTGGGAAGTGGACGTACGTGCGTCGATCGCCTATGCGGCCGCGAACCTGCGCCGCCGAGGCGGCGAGGTGACCTACGATGCCTACCACTACATCGACCGGGTGGAGGGCCACCAACTGCATATCAACAATGACGATGGGACGCGCACCTATGCGGCCATCTATCTGCACGACAGCCACCTGTTCATCGTCGAGGCCACGGTAACGCCCGCCATGCCCCCGCCCGGCCAGTTTCAACAGACGCTGGAGTTCATCGACGAAAACGGCGACCGAATCCGTTATCGGAACGTCGCCGAGTCAATCAAGGTCCGCGGTGCGCCAAGGCGCGGGAACGAGGGCCAGCAGGGCAACGAGACCGATTGACCAGGGTGGCGCGTGAAAACCGTACAAGCATGAATCCGGAGATTGGAATGCGAATGAAGTCGTTACTGATGGCCGCCGCCGCGGCCTGCCTGATGCTGCCCGCCTGGGCGCATCATTCCCACGGCAACTACCAGATGACCGAGTACACCCATCTGACGGGAACGGTTACGCAGTTGCACTGGATCAACCCCCACACGTGGATCTACCTGGAA
The DNA here is from genome assembly GCA_047516145.1 of Gammaproteobacteria bacterium. Classification (GTDB taxonomy): domain Bacteria; phylum Pseudomonadota; class Gammaproteobacteria; order Steroidobacterales; family Rariloculaceae; genus UBA6522. The sequence continues at coordinate 2,246 of JAKZVH010000393.1, read as the reverse complement.
GTCGCTGAAGAAGACGGCGAGTCGGCGGTCTGGGCGCTGGAATCCGCGGGCGCCGGGGGGCTGCTGAGAAGCGGCGTGGAACGAGACGAGGTCGTGGTCGGCGACACCGTCTCGGTGCGATGCCATCAACTGAGGGATGGCTCAAACGGATGCCTGCTCGGATTCCTGACCAACAAGGCCGGCGTCGAGAAGGAGTGGGACTAGCAGGGGGTGGCCAGGAGTCAGCAAGTCAGGAGGCGCGTCAGGTCACGTACGGATTCGAGCGATTCCAGGACACGCACCATTTCCACGATTCGCTCGGCACGCTCGGTATCCCAGTTGGCAAACGCCGCGCAACCCATGAACTTGTCGGCGACTTCGTCGTAGCTCATCGGGTTCGCCGGACTGCCCTTGCCGAAGTCGGCGCGTCCGGACACCGTCCGTCCATCGCGCAGATGCATGTCGATGATCGTGGTCATCTTGTCGTAGCCGGCGGCCTCCGCCTCCGGATGCGTCCCGAAGTCGACCCGGCGGATCATCTCCTGCACGTCCGCACGGTTGACGACGTCGTCCGTGAATTCCGCCAGGCCGCCGCGCCGCTCCAGCAACAGGATCGCCATGCAGAATTCCATGGAGAACTTGGCCTGGAGCTCATCCGTGGGCCGATGGTGAATCAGGGCGTTGGGCATGTTGTGATTCGTCCCCACGTTCACCCGCGCCACGTCCCCGGCCCGGATATCGTGCTCGACGATCAGCTCGAGCATCCTGGTCATGCCGGGATGTGTAAGCGAACCCGAGGGATTGGGCTTGATGGAGATGCCCGGATCGGCGAACGTCCAGGGATTCCCCAGGCAGCCTTCCAGGGCCTCCAGTGCAAAACCGCCGCCGTGCGCTTGGAAAAAACCCCGCGGCGATTCGAGGATACTCTCCGCGGCGGTCCAGCCGGCGCCGGCAAAGTCCGCCGCGACGACGCCGGATTCCGCCGCCCGCCCGGCGTGGAAAGGCTTGGTCATGGTGCCGAAGTTTTCCCGAAGCCCGCCGGCCTGGCTGGCCGCGATCGCCAGCGCGCGCCGTGTCGACCCCGCTCCGAGCCCGTAGAGTTTCGCCGCCGCGGCCGCCGCGGCGAAGACCCCGCAAGTGGCCGTTGAGTGGAAGCCGTGCTGGTAGTGCCGCGGTGACATGGCTTCGGAGATCTTGCATTCCACTTCAACCCCGAGGTTGTAGGCCAACGCCAGCTCCCGGCCGCTGCTCCCAAGCTGCTCCGCGACGGCCAGGGCTGCCGGCAGGCATGGCGCGGTGGGATGGGTCAGCAGCCCATAGACCCGATCGTTCTGCACTGCCAACTGGGTATCGTCGTAATCGTCCGCGTGTACGGCCACACCGTTTGCGAACGCGGCGAAACGCGGCTGCGCGCGGAGCTCCGTGCCGATGACGGTGGTATCGCCCCGGAGCCCCTGCGCCTGCAGGTACCGCTGCACGATTCGGCCGCTCTGGGCAACCGAACCGGAGAGCGCGAGCCCCAGACCGTCCAGAAACGACTTTTTCGCCAGTTCCGCCACCTCCCGCGGCACCGACTCGTAGTCGGTATCCACAACGAATTTTGCAACCTCGCGCGTAAGTCCCTCGCCCCGTCGCGAGGTGATGTCCGGCGTGAAGTGGGCGATGGCGCCTGCCTTGGTCATGGAACGTCTCTCTGGAAATTCGGGGCGCACAGTCTAATCCGAACCGGGCGTCGGATTACCAGTCGCAACCCTCAATATTCTTCGAATCCCCCCGACACCGCGCCCGTCGCCGCCTCATCGTCCCGCCGCCCCTGTACGCCTGCTCAGGATCCGGGCGAAAACGCTGCGGAATTGCGATCTGAGAATGCCCGCCAGCGCCAGCGCGAACAGCGCCAGCGCGATGGGCCGGGAAAGGAATCCGGTCCATTGCGAATCAAAAATGATAATGGACTGAGCCAACGAGGTCTCCACCAATCCGCCCAGGACAATGCCCATGATGATCGGCGCCGGCCCGAAGCCGTTGCGTTTCAGCACGTATCCCACGAGCCCCGCGACGATCATGATCCACACGTCCACCATGGATTGGTTCAGGCCGAACGCGCCCACCAGGCACAGCGCAAACACCGTCGGCCAGAGAAAGGCCCGCGGCACCAGGCTGATGCGGGAGAAGACCCGGGCGCCGAACAGACCGATGAACAGAAACAGGATGTTGGCGAGCAGCATGGCGAGAAAGATGCCGTAGAGCAGACCCGGCTGCTCCTCGAA
>JAKZVH010000392.1:0-17989 GCA_047516145.1 Gammaproteobacteria bacterium | reverse complement strand
CGCGCCCGACCCGGTGGGGATACACCGTGTTCGGCACGGTCGTGGAAGGCATGGAAGTCGCGGATGAAATCGGCCACGTTCCCACCGGGGCAGGCGGTCAATTCGATCGAAACGTTCCGGTTGAGGCCATCGTCATCGAACGGATCGAGATTCTCTAGACTGCATTTCTCACCGATTTTCGTCGGGAAGGCGCGGCGCATCTGCGCAATCGGCAAGACCCAGGCGATACGGCCATGAGTACGTTGTTTATTTCCGATCTGCACCTTGATGCGGTACGGCCCGCCGGCATCGACCAATTCATCCGGTTCCTCGACAACGAGGCGTCACGCAGCGACGCGCTCTACATCCTCGGGGATCTGTTCGAAGCGTGGATCGGCGACGACGACACCGACGCGGCGCACAAGCCCGTCATCGAAGCGCTGGCGACGTTGCATCGCCGCGGCATCCCCTGCCATTTCATGCACGGCAACCGCGACTTCCTGATCGGCCGGCGATTCGCAGCGGCAACCGGATGCCGCCTGTTGGGCGATTACGAGGCGATCGAGGTAGCGGGTGCGCAAGTGCTGCTGACTCACGGCGATCTGCTGTGCACCGGCGACAAGCCCTATATGGCGCTACGTGCGACCGTGCGTTCCCCTGACTGGCAACACGACTTTCTGGCAAGACCCCTTGCGGAGCGCCGCGCGATTGCAGATGACCTGCGCGACAAGAGCCGCGCCGCGATTGCCGAAAAGCCGGTGGAGATCATGGACGTGAATCAGCAAGCCGTCGAGGACACGATGCGCGACTACGGGGTCGACCACTTGCTGCACGGCCATACACACCGCCCCGGAGTCCACCGTTTCACCCGGGACGGGATGCCGGCCACGCGTATCGTTCTGGGTGCCTGGCATGAACAGGGCAGCGTGGTACGTTGGGATGCCAGCGGCTTTCGGCTGGAGACGCTGCCAAGGAGATTGGACTGAACCCGGGTCTGCGTCCAGACCTTGAAGATGCCCCTCTCAGCGCCGGAACTCACGCCCGACGTGGCTACAACCCCCCGGCGGCCTGCATGGAGTCACCCTCGATATGGGCCCCCTCCTGGTCGCGCCGCGCCCGTGCATCGCGCCGCGCCTTGGCGACATCCGAACGCACGATTTGCAACGCCGCCAGGTAGTCGCGGCTGACGTCTCCGGTCACGTACTCGCCGGAGAAACAGGAGGTGTCGAAACCATCGATATCCGCATCCTCGTGGTCGACCGCCAGCTCCAGATCTTCCAGGTCCTGGTAAACCAGCCAATCCGCGCCGACGATCTCCTGTACCTCTTCAATGGTGCGGCCGTTGGCGACCAACTCGTTCGCCGCGGGCATGTCGATACCATAGACGTTGGGATAGCGAACGGGGGGTGCCGCCGAGGCGAAGAACACTTCCTTCGCACCGGCCTCGCGAGCCAACAGGATGATTTGCTGAGAGGTTGTGCCACGCACGATCGAGTCATCCACCAGGAGCACGCTCTTGCCCTTGAATTCCAGGCCAAGGGGATTGAGCTTGCGGCGCACCGAAGCTCGCCGTTCGGCCTGTCCGGGCATGATGAACGTTCGGCCGATGTAGCGATTCTTCATGAAGCCTTCCCGATACTTGACGCCGAGTTCGTGGGCCACCTGAACGGCGGCCGTTCGAGAAGTATCGGGCACGGGGATGACCACATCGATCCCGTGTTCCGGGCGCAGCCGGAGAATCTTCGCCGCCAGCTTCTCGCCCATGCGCAAGCGCGCCTTGTAAACGGAGAGCTTGTCGATGATGGAATCGGGCCGGGCAAAATAGACGAACTCGAAGATACAAGGCGAATATGACGTCTTCCCCGAGTATGCGCGAGTGTGCACGCGCCCACTCGTGTCGATGAAGACACCCTCTCCCGGCAGAATATCCCGATCGAGGCTGAACCCAAGCGCATCAAGCGCAACGCTCTCCGAGGCGACCATTCGCTCCATCCCGGAAAACGTTCTGCGCGTGCCCAACACCAATGGGCGAATCCCGTGGGGGTCGCGGAACGCCACGATCCCGTAGCCGATGATCATCGCCACCACTGCATACGCCCCCGAGCAGCGCCGATGCACGGCCTCGACGGCATTCAGTATCACGTCCGGTGTCAAACGGTCGTTGGCCTGCCGCCCGAGCTCATGGGCGAAAACGTTCAACAGGACTTCCGTGTCAGAGCGGGTGTTCAGGTGACGGCGATCGTGCTCCACGACCAGGCGCTTCAGCTGCTCGGTATTGACCAGGTTGCCGTTGTGGGCCAGCGCCACGCCGTAGGGAGAATTGACGTAGAAGGGTTGGGCCTCCGCCATGCTGGCCGACCCGGCCGTGGGGTAGCGCACATGCCCGAGACCGATGTTGCCGGTGAGCCGCAGCATGTGGTGTTCCTGAAAGACATCGCGGACCAGTCCGTTGGTCTTGCGCAGGCTGAGATGACCGTTTTCTTCCGTCATGATGCCCGCAGCATCCTGCCCCCGGTGCTGCAGGCTGGTGAGCGCATCGTAGAGCGCCTGGTTGACAGGATCGGGACTGACAATTCCGACGATTCCGCACATGGGGCTAGATCAGCTCCTGTTCCTGCAAATAGAGGCCGCCGACGGCTGCGTAGTGGCGGATACCCTGGGCGATAAGGTCGCCGTAGGGGCTGAGTCTGGCCTCCCGCCACCAGGGATCCTCGTCCAGACCCGCCAACTCCAGTACCAGCACCGCAAGTCCCAGCATGATAGCGCCACGCCCCAAGCCGAACAATGACCCCAGCAGGCGATCAGTGCCGCTCAGACCGGTCTGTTTGATCATTGCTCCGACCATTTGGCCAACGAATCCTCCGGCAACCAGCACGACCAGAAAGATGATCGCCCGTCCCGCCCAGACCTTGAGTTCCGGCGCCGCGCCCCATTCGCCCAGAAAAAAAGTCACAATCCAGGAAAAGTTCCACGCCATCCATATGGCGGCAATCCAGGTGACCAGGGAAAGCGTTTCCTTGGCGAATCCCCGGAAGGCGCCAAACGCGGCAGAAGCGAAACAGCCCGTGATGATCACCAGGTCGACCCAGGACATTTCGCCAAGACTCTCCTTCGGTCAATTGCTGCTGACAACCTGGGCAGGAAATACTCCTTGCTCGATCAAGGAGGATGCAATGTCGGCGGCGCTTTCGCGATTCGGCTCGGGACCGACTCGCACCCGGTACATCACCCCTCCACCCGCACTGTAGGTCGAAACGTTGGCCGTATGGCCCAATGCCGATACGCGGTCGGCCAGCCGGCGGGCATTCTCTCCATCGCGAAAACTTCCCAATTGAACGACCCAGCCCGGCGCGGGTGCTTGCGGCGCCAAGGCAGCGTGGGTGTCGGATGCCTCGGCGGAGGCTCCGGGGGGCACATCCTCGGTTGTCGCGGCAGACATCGCGGCGGAATCGCCGGTGGATACCGCGGTGGCCGTACTGGCTACGACGGGTTCGGGCACCGGCGCGCCCGGCATCTCCATGGTAGTCGTCGAATCCTGTTCACGGTTTACGTCCCGAGCGGACATCGAGCTTGCTGCGGGTACGGCATCGATGGCATCCACAGCACCCGTTCGCGACGCCGCGACCCGGCCCTGGTCGAGGCGAATGGTCTGCGTTCGCAATGGCGCCTCATTCTCGGACGCGGGCAATTGCGCGGCCCCGAATTCAGCACCCGGCACTGGACCGTCCAGCACCCAGGGGATGAGCCACACCGCCAGCCCCACGAGCACGGCGGCGCCAACGAGTCGTTCCTTCAAACTCCGGTCCATGTAGCGGATCGATTGCCCGATTGTGACGGAATGGAGTATAGCCCAAGCGCCGACATCGCGGGGCCCACGAGGTAGAACGAACCGAACACGACCACGCGATCGCCGCGCTCGGCAAGGTGCCGCGCCTGCTCACAGGCCGCCGCCGCATCGACACGAATCGAGGCGGAGGCTCCGGAATTCAATACCCCCGCGAGCGCCTCGGGTTGCGCACCGCGTGCACCGCCGGCATGGGTCACCAGCCACTCATCGATCAAGGGCCGCAACGGTTCAACGACGCCTTCGTGGTCCTTGTCCTCCATCATGGCTACCACCGCGAACGTGCGGCCGGCCACCGGGCGCCGGCGCAAGGCATTCGCAAGGGCCGTCGCGGCGGCGGCATTGTGCGCCACGTCGAATATCCAACGCACACCGCCAATTTCCCGCTCATCCGCGCGCCCGCTGAGGCGTGCATTTCCGATTCCGTGCGGCCACGCGGCCCGGTCCAGGGAGAGGCGCGCGTCCAGAGCCTCGACGATGGCGAGACACCCGGCGGCATTTGGAAATTGTTCATCGCCGCCGAAACCGGGACGGGGAAGCCCGCCAATGAAGTGATTGCGGCAATGGAATACCCAGCGGTCATCGCCAACGTCGAAATCGAAATCGGCGCCAAGCCGCCGCAAATCGGCACCCACGCGGGCGGCGTGGTCGATCACGCTTTGCGGCGGATTCCGCTCCGCAACGACGGCCGGGCAACCACGACGCATGATGCCCGCTTTCTCGTAACCGATGGCCTCGCGTGTCGTTCCGAGCCACGCCTGGTGATCCAGGTCGATGCTGGCGATCAGACTGGCATCGGTGTCCACGACGTTGACCGCATCGAGGCGGCCACCAAGGCCCACCTCCAGCAAGGCAACGTCGACGCCGGATCGGGCAAAATGCAACAGCGCCGCAAGCGTGGAAAACTCGAAGTAGGACAGTGAGATTTCCCCGCGGGCCCGGTCGATGCATTCAAACAGTTCAACGATGGATTCGCTGTCCGCCGGGGCGCCGTCCACACAGATCCGCTCGTTGAATCTCCAAAGATGGGGCGAAGTGAACGCCCCGACGCGATAGCCGCCGGCAAGGTAGAGGCTCTCCAGCAAGGCAACGCAGGAACCCTTGCCGTTGGTCCCGGCGATGGCGATCCGGCGATAGGGCGGTTCCCGCATGGCAAGCCGTTCGAGTACCTGCCCGATGCGCTCGAGCCCAAGGTCGATTTTCTTCGGATGCAGGGTTTCGAGGCGCTGGAGCCAGTTTTCCAACGCGGCTGAGGGAGACACGGTCAAACGGGACGCGGCCGGTCAAGCAGTTTGGCGAGGATACCGGCGACCTCGTCGCGAACCTTGCGGCGGTCCACGATCATGTCCAATGCCCCCTTTTCGAGGAGAAATTCCGCCCGCTGAAAACCTTCCGGCAACGTCTCGCCCACGGTCTGCTCGATCACCCGTGGACCGGCAAACCCGATCAGCGCGCGCGGCTCGGAAATATTGATGTCCCCAAGCAGCGCCAGACTGGCCGAGACTCCGCCCGTGGTCGGGTCTGTCATGACCGAGACATAGGGCTGCCCAACCTCACTGAGCGCGGCGAGCGCGGCGCTGGTCTTGGCCATCTGGAACAGCGACAGCAGGGCTTCCTGCATTCGCGCACCGCCGCTGGCGGAAAAACAGATTAACGGACGCTCATGTTCGATGCAGTAATCCGCAGCCCGACGGAAACGCTCGCCCACCACGGACCCCATGGAACCTCCCATGAAGCGAAACTCGAATGCGGCGGCAACCACGGGGATCGCCTTCACCGTACCCGCCATGACCACGAGGGCATCACGTTCGCCCGTGGTTTTCTGGGCCTGGGCCAGGCGGTCCCGATAACGCTTGCTGTCCCTGAATTTCAGTGGGTCCTGAGGTTCGAGATTGGCGGCGAGTTCCACACCGGAATCCGGGTCGAGAAACATCTCCAGCCGGTCCCTGGCGCCGATACGCAGGTGATGCTCGCACTTCGGGCAAACCATCAGGTTGCGTTTGAGTTCGGCACGGTAGAGCTGCGCCGTGCAGCCGGTGCACTTCACCCACAACCCCTCCGGGACCGAATGCCTTCGCTTTTCCGTCTTGATCCTGGAGGGCATCAACTTGTCGAACCAACCCATCGACCGTCTCGCCCCGTTCCGGTGCGAATGATAACCAAAAGGCGTAGAGCGCACAGCGAACCCGAGTCGCTCGCGGTTTTTTCGCACGACCGCCGCCGAGGCGCCCTTGCCACGAAAACAGGTGCGCGATGCAGGTTTGCCCGGAAATCCCCTCCTCCGTCAAGGCGTCTGACGGAGGCGATCGGATGATTCCTATTGCGCGGTCGTTAGGCGTATGATTATCGATACGGCTTATCGAAACGAAGAAGGAAGAATCAGGATGAGAAATTTGCAAACCATCCTCATCCGCCGTGTCAGCGCGACCGCCCTGCTCTGCCTGTGCGTGATTTCGAACTCGTCCGCGCAGACGATCGGGAATCCGGATGTCTACGCCCTGGCATCGCTGGTTGCCGATGAGATCGAAACCATACGCGAGGTCATGGGCCGGCCCTTCGACGACAGCCCGAGGCTGCCCGCTTCCGACGTGTCCCAATTGGAGGTCTATTTCCAGGCACAGACCCTGTTTCGCAAGGCCAATCAACTGGCGCAGGAGTACGCCGGCGCCGAGCGGATCGCCGCGCCTCCGTTGCCGGAAGGCGGGCTTAGCCCCGCCGACACCCACGCGGTGGTGACCGGCGCCCTGGAACAGATCAGGTTGGCAAAGGGCGCGATGGGTATTGAAGCGGAGGGCGAAGTCCAGACACGCAGCTCGGCATCCGCGACCGGCGTATTCATGACGATCCTCGACGCGAACCGGCAACTCAACCTGCTGATCGGCGTGCCCATCCTGCCCCGCGACGTATTCGATCAGGTGACGCTGGCCGTCTTGTACAGCGCCGCCATCCTTTCGCACTACGGCGCCGAGAATCTTGTGCCCGATGCCGAGCCATTCGACGGTTACAAGCGTCCGGCCGATGTGTACCGACTTGTGCTGCAGGGCGTCGACATCGTGAGCCGACTCGCGGACAGGTCCGGCGCATCGGTGCTGAGCCTCAGTTCCCGGCGCAACATTCCCGACGATATCGAGCCCGGTCACGTCTACGACGTTTCCCGCATCCTGGTCGCGGGGCTTGCCGTGGTAGGCGACGCGCTGGATGCGGAGGATGTCTTTCCGACGCTTGAGCGCCCGGAACTGATCTTCCCGACTCAGGTCTACGCCCGCGCGACCGTGCTGCTGCAGCAACTGGAGCAGATCGAGGAAATGCCCTGACCCGCACCGCTCGCCAATCCTCCGATGCAGCCGTCGATACGCTACGGGCCGTGCCCGAATCGGCTCGTCCCGGTTACGGCGCGATGCTCTCAAGCGCGTGGCGCTTCCAGAGTTCCCAGGGTCGCCCGTACCCTGCATTTTCACCGGTCGATACCACCATGTCCGCCTCCTCCGTGGCGAGATAGGTGATTTCGCCGCCGAGCCCGATCGCCTCGAGCTGCACGGCCGCGTTGGCCTCCAGGTAAATACTGCGCCCCACGGCAAACCGCAGATTGGGACCGACAACCGCAACACCGTGGCCGCGCATCAGCACGGCCACGTTATCCCCCAGGCGCTCGGCCAGCGCGCGGCCGAGTTCGGAATCCCTGACGAGCATGTCGGTAATTCCCGCCACGTCGCGAATATCGAATACAGGCAGGCCGTCGCCGATGAACGCCGCGTTGTGAAAGATCGGCTTGATCGGCACGCTGCTGACTCCGAAGGGAATCACTGAGCGGGAGTGATTGTGCACGACGGCGTACACGTCCGGACGCGATCGGTAGATGGCCGCGTGGATATACCGTTCCAGGTATTGCGACCGGCCCTGCAGATCCACTGCCACGGCATCCAGGTCATATTCGATCACGTCATCCGCCGTAACCAGTTCCGGCGCAAGCGAGCGTGACATCAGGAATCGATCGGGGTTGCCGTCATGGCGCACGCTGACGTGTCCGAAGGCATCGAAAATGCCCTGTGCGGCCAGGATTCTGTTGGCGGCGACAAGGTCTTCGATCAGCGCGGGATCGGCAGGCCCGGCCGACTCCGGCGCATCCTGCGCCAGCAGCGGCGATGTTCCAAGAAACGAAAGGACACTGACCGCGGCCAGGACAAGGGTCTTTGATTCGCGTTGCATGATGTTGCTCCGGGGAGTGATGAGTCGCCGTCTACACGGAAACAGGGAGATTGAATTGGAATGGATACATGATACCGGCCAGGGTGAGTCCCTGGGCCGGCGCGGTGACCCCGGCCTTGGTGCGATCACGCCCCGCCAGCACGTCCGCGGCCCACTGTGGCGGCGCCGCGCCACGGCCGATCTCGACCAGCACGCCCACCAGGTTGCGAACCATGTGCTGCAGAAACGCGTTCGCGACAAACTCGAGGTACAGCAAACCATCGGCACGATATACACGTACCGAGGTAAGCCGGCGCACCGGCGTGCGGGATTGGCAACCGGCGGCACGATACGCGGAGAAGTCCCGCTCCCCCAACAACCCGGTCGCCGCCGAGGTCATTGCCGCGCAGTCCAGCGTCTCACGGCGCCACCAACTGCGATGGCGCAGCAACGCCGAGCGCGTAGCCCGCTCGAGAATCCGATATCGATAGCGTCGCGCCGTTGCCGAGCGGCGCGCGTTAAACCCGTTTTCCACCGGTTGTACCCAGTTGACAACGACGTCCTGAGGGAGATTGGAGTTGATCCCGAGCAGCCATTGACGGGGCGTGCGCCGGGCATCGGTGTCGAAGTGGGCCACCTGCAGGTCCGCGTGCACGCCGGCATCGGTGCGTCCGGCGCCGGTCACGCCGATGCGCCGATCGGCCACGTCGGAGACCGCCGCCTCCACTGCGCCCTGGATGGTGCGCCCGGTCCGCTGCGCCTGCCAACCCACGAAATCGGTCCCGTCATACTCCAACCCGACGGCAATTCGCTGCGTGGAGGGCGTCACGAATTCAGGCCCGCGCTCGCTTCCGGGTCTCAACCCTTGTCGTCGTCCGCGTCGGATGCATGATCCTCGGGCCGCGCGTCGATGGACGCGAGGAAAGCCGTCGCCTGTTCACGCTGATCGGCGTCGCCTGCGTCGATGACGCCCTGAAAGGCTTTCCGTGCCGACTCGACATCGCCCATGTCGACGAATGAGCGGGCCAGGTCGAGTTGGGAGGCGGTATCCATGGTGGCCCGCGCGTCGGCCGCGCTCGCCTTGCTATCGCTGGGCGGAGGCTCGCCAACGTCTGCCTCTGCAACGGACCGATCCGCCTGCTCAGGGTGATCCTCGTCGACTCGTCGTCTCCGACGCCGCCCGCGAGCGAACCCGGCGACGACTCCCGAAATCGCCAGGACACCGGCGCCGATCAGTACGCCGATGTTCAGCGCCCGGTGGGTCGCTCGCGACAGGTCGATAAAAACAACGGTGTCGATCGCACGGTCGACGATCCGGGATATCCCGGACCATACGCCAGCAAGGCCACTCGGCTGAGCCGGTGGTGGCGGCGGCGGTGCAGCGGCCAACCGAGCGGCGGCTTCCTCGGCGGCCTGGGCCGCCGCCTGGGCATCCATGAGTTCCGCCCGCAGCGCCTGCAACTGTTGGTCGCGCGATTCAAGCAACCGCCGGGCCTCGTCCAATTCCGCCTGTAGTGCGTCCGCTTCAGCCGCCGACTCGACGTAAGTCACGGCCTCCGCGGCCACGGCGGTTCGTACGGGTGCCGTCGGAAAGCCGGGCTGCACCGGCCGTTCCGAGCGGGACAGCCACGCCTCGAGGTGCAGGATCGCTTCCTCGGTGGCTTCCGCTACCGTGAGCCGAAGAGCCTGCACGGCCTCCGGAATTCGCAATGCCGCTCCCAGGTACGTCCCGTTCATGTTGCCGCCGAAGCCCCGTGGATTGGCCTCGAATATCGCAACCATCATCTGGTTCGTGTGCACTCCCGGCGGGCGAAATCGATCGGCCAGACTCCAGAGCGTGTCGCCGGTCCGGATGGGTCCGTAGGTTTCAAGTGCGCCTGCTCCCGCCGGTGGCGGTTCAGCGCCGCCCCCGGTCGCGGATTGCGGCTCGAGCGCGTATTCCCGCACCAGCCGGCTTCGGGGCCAGCTTGGGCCGCGGAACCAGGTCGCTTCCAACAACAACGTCACCGGCATCGTCAGCGCGTCCGGCGATGTGATGCGGACAACGCTCCGCCCCGCGCTGTCGCGGACGATTTCGAAGCGCAGATCGTCAAGTTCGGCGGCGCGGTCCAGACCGTTGCGCGCGAACGCCTGCTCGGGAGCGACACCCACCTGAAGTCGCCAAAATTGCTGGGCCGTGATCGGATCGATGGGGATCTCCGCCTCCAGCGGTTGACCCGGCGCAGACGTCAACTCCATGCCCCCGAGACCCACCGCTGCCGCGGACGCCGAGATCAGCCAGAGGAACATGCCCGCCCACGGCGCCACCGGTTTTTCCGGCCGGCGTCGTTTCGACAAGAATCGTTCGGCGGTTCGCACAGGCCCTGTATCCGTTGGCGACAACACCTCACGATACCTCACAGGTAACGATCCACCAATATTTCCGCGATCTGCACACTGTTCAAGGCGGCGCCCTTGCGCAGGTTATCCGCTACCACCCAAAGATTGATCCCCCGAGGATGGGAAAGGTCTTCGCGAATCCGTCCCACGTAAACCGCATCCCTGCCGGCAGCCTCGGTGGCCGCGGTGGGGTAGTCACCGGGGCCCTCGCCGTCCAGGACAACCACTCCGGGCGCCTCCGAGAGCAATTTCCGGGTCTGCGCGACGGTGAGTTTTTCGCGGGTCTCTATGTGCAGCGCCTCGGAGTGACCCAGATACACCGGCACGCGGACGCAGGTGGGATTCACCTGGATGTCGGGATCCTCGAGAATCTTGCGAGTCTCCCAGATCATCTTCATCTCTTCCCTTGTATACCCGTTGTCCATCAGACGGTCGATCTTGGGCACGGCGTTAAAGGCCACGGGCTTTTCCTGGCCCGTTTCCGAACGCAATTCGTCGCCATCGAGAACCTTGCGGGATTGCTCGGTCAGGGTCTCCATGGAGCGGCGCCCGGCGCCGGAGACCGACTGATAGGTGGATACGTTGACGCGCTCCACCCCCACGGCATCGTGGATGGGCTTCAGTGCGACCACCATTTGTATGGTCGAGCAGTTGGGATTGGCGATGATGCCGCGGCTCGCATGATCGGCAATCCGCTCCGGGTTGCACTCCGGCACCACCAGGGGGACGTCGTCGTCGTTACGAAACTGCGAGGTGTTGTCGACGATGACCGCGCCCGCCTCTGCCGCCCGCGGCGCCGCCCACGCCGAGACCGAGGCGCCGGCGGAGAACAGTCCCACCGGCACTTGCCGGAAATCGAAGTCGTCCAGTACGCCGACCTCAAGGTCCTCGCCCCTGAACCGGACGGTCCGTCCCGCGGAACGCTCGCTCGCCAGCGGAAACAGCCGCCCGGCGGGGAATTCCCGTGCCTCGAGGATACGAAGCAGGGCCTCGCCCACGACACCGGTCGCGCCGGCCACGGCCACATCATAGGTTGCAGACATGATTGCCCCTGTTGCCGGTGACCCGGTCAGGCCTTCTGTTCAATACCGATGGTCGGAGTTTCGGACCGCACATCGGCGTTCTGGGCGCGATGGCGCAGATAGTGGTCCATCAGCGTCAACGCCAGCATCGCCTCGGCAATGGGCGTAGCCCGCAAGCCGACGCAGGGATCGTGACGCCCGGTCGTGACGATGCTGGCGGCGCTGCCCGAACGGTCCACGGTACTCCCGGCCACCTGGATGCTCGACGTGGGCTTCAGTGCGATGCTCACCAATATATCCTGCCCGGAGGAAATGCCTCCAAGGGTACCGCCGGATGAATTCTTGGTGAATCCGTCGGGGGTCAATTCGTCGCGGTGAGTGCTGCCGCGCTGCTGGACACACTTGAATCCGTCGCCGAACTCCACGCCCTTGACGGCGTTGATACTCATCATGCCGTGGGCGATCGCCGCTTCGAGCTTGTCGAAGACGGGTTCGCCCAGTCCGGGCGGCACACCGGCGGCGATCACGTTGATGCGCGCCCCGATGGAGTCGCCCGCCTTGCGCAGATCGTCCATGAAGCGCTCAAGCTCTTCGAGCCGGTCGGGATCGGCGCAGAAGAACGGGTTGTTGTTGACGGCGTCGAGGTCGCGGACGCCCAGTTCCAGCGGCCCGAGCTGCGCCACGTAGCCATAAATGCGTACACCCAGTCGTTCATGGAGATATTTTCGGGCGATGGCCCCCGCCGCCACGCGCATCACCGTCTCCCGCGCGGAGGCCCGCCCACCGCCCCGGTAGTCGCGGATGCCGTATTTCTGTTGATAGGTGTAGTCGGCATGTCCGGGTCTGAAGGTATCCTTGATGCGGCTGTAGTCCCGGGAACGCTGGTCCACGTTCTCCACCAGGAGACCGATGGCCGTTCCGGTGGTGACGCCTTCAAAGACACCGGAAAGGATCTTGACCCGGTCCGGTTCCTTGCGCTGGGTGACGTGCCGCGAGCGGCCCGGCCGACGCCGGTCGAGATCCACCTGGATGTCGGCCTCGGAGAGCGCCATCCCCGGTGGGCAGCCATCCACGATACCGCCCATGGCGGGTCCGTGGCTTTCACCGAACGTGGTGACGGTAAACAGTTTTCCGAATGTGTCGCCAGCCATAATCGAGATTCCCGCGAGCACGACCCCTGGCCGGGCCACGCAAAGGCCCTGCCCGCAGGTCAATCCGTTAAGTATCCAGTCAATTCCTCACGCGTCAACAGCAAGACACCGTCGCCGCCGCGCTCGAACTCGAGCCATGTGGCCGGGAGGCTTTTGTAGCGGGACTGGAATTCCGGTTGAACCTCGCCCACCTCGACAATCAACAGACCATCCTGCGTGAGGCGGTCCGCGGCCCCGGCGACAAGCCGATCGACAATATCAAGACCGTTAGCGCCGCCGTCCAGGGCCAATTCCGGCTCGTGGCCGTATTCCGCGGGCAGTTCCCCGACCCGCGCGCTGGGCACGTAGGGCGGATTGGCCATGATGATTCTGTACGGACCCGGCAATCCATCGAACAGATCGGCCTGGAACAGCCGAACGCGATCCTCAAGGCCATGGCATCGCACGTTGCGCCGCGCCACCGCCAGCGCCCCGGCAGAGACATCCGTGGCATCCACGGTCGCGTGCGCGCAGTAGTGCGCCGTGGCCACCGCCAAACAACCGCTGCCAGTGCCGATGTCCAGGACGCGATCGTGGGGTTCGAGATGGCACCACGGCCGAAATTCCTGTTCGATGAGTTCGGCCAGAGGCGATCGGGGAATCAGTACCTCCCCGTCGACGCTGAAGCGCAATCCCGCAAACCAGGCTTCGCCGAGCAGGTAAGCCAGCGGCCTGCGCTCGCTGACGCGGCGGCGCGCCGTGTCGACGATCGTGTCGATCAGGCCGGGGTCCGGCGCCTCCGCCCAAGCGTCGGCCGACCAGCCTTGCCGGGCGCGAATCAACCAGTAGGCCTCGTCCCGCGGATTGTCGGTGCCGTGACCATAACCAAGGTCATGGGCGGCGAAGAAACGGGCGAGGTTGTTCGTCCAATCGTCGGCCGAGCGGCCGCGCTCAAGTGCCTGCCGGAGTTCGCTAAGCTGCATATCCGACCGGCGTTCGTCCCTGGCCCGCACGCCTCCGGGGTCTTCGTCGCGAGGGCGTGGAGACACCGCCGCGACGGCAGCCTCTGTACCAGGCGCATATGAGATACGGCTCAAGGTCCATTGAGCCGCCAATCATACTGGTTGTGAGATAATCCATCCCATGTATCGCCTGATTCCAGGCCGCACCGCCGCGGGCAGCATGGCCGTCATCGCGGCCCTGTGCGCGGTGTCCTGCCGGCCGGGCCCACCGCCCGCGCCGGTGACGGCGACCATGCTCACCGAACCGATACCGCTGCCGGACGTCACGCTCATCGACAAGACCGGTCGCGAGTTCACCACGGACCGGCTTCGCGGCCAATTCAGCTTGCTCTTTTTCGGTTTCACCCACTGCCCGGACGTCTGCCCGCTCACGCTCGCGGTGCTCGCCAGGATGCATGCGGACTGGCAGACGCCGCACATCGAAGCCCCCGGCGTTGTGCTGGTGAGCGTGGACCCCGGACGCGACGATCCGGAGCGGATCGGCACCTATCTGGACAACTTCGATTCGGGGTTCCAGGGAGTAACCGGGTCGCGCCTGGCCATGGACCCGTGGCTCAAGACCCTCGGGGTTTCCGTACACGTTGAGCAGCGTCCCGAGGGAGAACCCTACAGCGTGACCCACAATTCCACCGTCTACGTGGTGGGGCCGGGCGCAGACCTGGTGGCAGTATTCAGCCCGCCGCACGATCCGGCGGCCATTGCCGCCGACATTCTCAGGATTCGAGAGCACTATCTCACCGCCGAGGCGGACGCTGCAGAACCACCGACTTCGTCATGAAACACCCGGCGGTCTGGGTGCAGTCGTTGCTTCCGCAACGACTCCTGGGCCTCGCGGTCTACCGCTTGAGCCGGTGCACCTGGGGCTGGGTCAAGACCCCGCTGATTCGCTGGTTCGCCGCACAGTACCCAGTGGATCTCGCCGAGGCGCAGCGGAACCGGCTGGACCGCTACGAGAGCTTCAACGATTTCTTCACGCGCCGGTTGAAGGCGGGCGCGCGCGCCGTTGCCGGGGACGCCGCGACGCTCATTTCCCCGGTGGATGGGCGCCTCACACAGTTCGGCACCGCCAGCGGCGGCGAAATGATCCAGGCGAAGGGCCTGACGTACCGCGTGCATGAATTGCTGGGAGAACCACCGGAACACATCGACGGTTTGACCAACGGGAGCTATGCCACGCTGTACCTGGCGCCTCACCAGTACCACCGCGTACACCTTCCGCTGGACGGGACGCTGGTACGAACCCGCTACATTCCCGGCAAGCGATACAGCGTGAATGACCGTACGGCATCGGCCATGCCGAGGCTTTTTTGCCGCAACGAACGCGTCGTGTGCTGGTTCGAGACGCGTGCGGGCCCCATGGCCGTCGTCCTGGTGGGCGCACTGAACGTCTCCAGCATCGCCACCGGATGGCTGGGAGAAATCGGGAGCGGCCGTGAACGGGAATGGCGCGATGCCGGGACGCCGCGACAGACGTTTGCACGCGGTGAAGAAATCGGCCGGTTCAACCTCGGTTCCACCGTCATTCTGCTCTTGCCCGGTGAGCGATTGACGTGGCGCCCGGCACTGGCGCCGGGCCATCCCATGCGAATGGGCGAGGCTCTGGCCCGCGTATCCCGCCAATCTCCTGCTGAGGATGGAGGGTCCGGGCGGTGAGCGGCCGCGATGCCTGGAAGCCGAGCGCCACACTCGAAACGCTTCGCCTGCGCGCCGAAATTATCGCGTCCATCCGAACCTTCTTCGCCCGGCGGGAAGTCCTGGAAGTGGAAACACCGGCGCTTTCCGCCGCAGGTTCCACGGATCCCAACCTCGAACCCGTCATGGCGCGCGTGAGAGCCCTGGGAGCAGGGCGCCACTACCTCATGACTTCACCCGAGTATTCGATGAAGCGGCTGCTGGCGGGCGGGTCAGGAGATGTCTACCAGGTCTGCCGAGTGTTTCGCGATGGCGAACTGGGGCGCTGGCACCAACCGGAATTCACCCTCCTGGAGTGGTATCGAGTGGGCTGGAACGAGGTTGAATTGATGGCCGAGGTGGACGAGTTACTGCGGACCGTGTTGGCGGCGCACCGCCCGCGGGCATCCACGGTTCGCCTCAGCTACCGCGAGGCGTTCCACAGGTATCTGAATATCGATCCGGCGGCCGAAGCGGTGGCGCTAGGGCACCGTCTCCGGGAGGGGAACGTGAGTGTTCCGGACGACGTTGACCGGGACGGTTTGCTGGATCTCGCCATGGGCACCCTGATCGCGCCCCGGTTCGATCCCCAGGACATCACCTTCATCCACGACTACCCTGCTGCGCAGGCGGCGCTGGCACGAATCAAACCGCCATCGGGGGAGGTGGCGGCCCGCTTTGAAGCCTTTTCCGGCGGCCTGGAACTGGCCAACGGTTACCACGAACTGACGGACGCCGGCGAACAGCGGCAACGGTTCGAAGACGAGCAACGAAAGCGCCGGGCGGCCGGACGGTCCGTGCCGCCGTTGGACGAATCATTGCTCGCCGCCCTCGACCACGGACTACCCGACTGTGCCGGAGTCGCCGTCGGCGTGGACCGGCTCGTCGCCATCGCCGCGGATCTGGACAACGTGGCAGATACCATGAGCTTCGCGCACTGACGCTGCGCCTGGCCCGCATCGTTCTGCGGCAGGTGAGCGAGGCGGGCTAAACACGATATAGAACGTCATCAGCCGTCACGAGTACGCTGGGATACGCGTGAGTACGACAAATTTCTGATGGTCAGTCTTTTTCCGCACACATTTCGGCCGCCTCATGCTTGCGTTCCCTTCTGCAGCACGCTCCAATACGCTTGACTACGATTCCACTCGCTTGCGGTTTGCTTACCCGCTTGCTGCAGTCGAACGACCAAGGATTTTCTGTTTTCCGATGCCCAAACTCTCGACTCAGAAAATCTCCAAGCGCATGGTGGACGGATTGTCCAAGCATGGCGACCCAAGCGTGGTCTGGGACCGGGACTTGGCGGGCTTCGGCGTGCGGCTCTATCCCTCCGGGAGAATCACCTACGTCGTGCAGAGCCGGGGACCGAGTGGTTCTCGGCGCGTGACGCTGGGCAAGCACGGAGCCATCACTCCGTATCGAGCGCGCAAGCTCGCGGCAGTGATGATCGACCGTATTAAGGTACCCGCGGTCCAAGGCAGCTTCGAGCAGGTAGCGAGCGTAGCGATTAGCTGCGACCGACACCGTGCTCTCCCTCACCCATAAAACCCAAGTCAAGACGATTCCGCCGCACAACAGCCAGTAAACAGCGGCAACCACCACCGCCGATTCCCCCAATCGTTCCACCCAAACCGTCCAGCTACAAGCCATGAGCGCCGCCACAGATACCGGCAAGCCCACCGATTTGAGGCCCAGCAGATTACGTCGAAACCCGTATTGCATCAGCCCCTCAAAGACCAACGGGTATCGCGCCCGATCCCTGGTCCTTCGAATCAGGTCCTCCGTGCACGCAACCCAAAGGGCATCCGATACGTCACTGTCTCGAACCTGCTCGTCCTCCGATGGAACAACCAATCCCATCTTCCGCAGCTCCGTATGTATACGGTCCCTCGTTACCGCGTTGAACTCGCTGTTGCCGTGCCGCAGAAACCGCGTTGTCGGCGGTCCATCCCACTTGCGCCAGAGACCTTTTTCCAACCGCTTTCCCCAATCAGCAGCCACCTGACTCCCGGCGTATGACAGCGCAACGAACACCAATGCCGAAGCGCCTGCCAGTGGCAGATTGAGCCCAGTGGGAAGCAGAGCCGCGACCGCAACAATCGCCGGCGCGATTGCAATGTATACGGGGAGCATTCGCGCACGCAGGTCATAGCTGTCTAGGCCTAACCGGTCCCACAATTGCGTCATTCACTGCTCTCCAGCCGGAGCTACTCTCTCTTGCCACCACATCCATGCCGCCCACAACCGGCGTACTCACCATGCGAAACGGCCCCATCCGCAAGCCATACAACGGCTTCCCGATGCGAGTTCGCGCAGCGTCCGGTCAACCGCCAACGTTCACCGTGCTGCAATCGCGTCGCGCGCCCCCGTCGCCATGAGCACATTCGTTTGCCTATACGTCTCGGCCCGCACGCCCCGGGGTCCCCGGCGGTCACCCACTACTGCAAATACACAGACCTTATTTTATAGGCCTGATCATCCATTCCGACCTGTGGCCTAGGCTTCCTGAGTTTCCGGATAGGCTAATGGCTGGACTGGCCCCCATCCGCGATTCGCGAAATAGGGCGAGTTTTTGTAGAGGCAAATGCTCCAGTTCTCCGTCGAAAACGTTCTCCCTCCGCTTCCGCGGTGGTGGCAAGCGCGGACCACCGCCTTGCGGGGGTGCTGCGGGTCATCCTTCGCCGCGCTGATCACCGCGGAAAAATTCGTGTTGACGACCGGTGACCATTGCCGCGGACCCAACAAGCGATCCAGTAC
>JAKZVH010000391.1:0-8248 GCA_047516145.1 Gammaproteobacteria bacterium | reverse complement strand
GTCGTGAGCTGGGCGATCGAAGCCGGAACGCCGAATACGTTGTTCCGAAAAGGGATAACCCGCGACTCGTTGCCCCTCGGAACGGAGATCATCGTCGACGGCTACCGGGCCATCGACGGCGGCAACACGGCAAGCGGTCGGGACATCACGTTCCCCGATGGACGGGAGGTCTATCTGGAGGGGTCCGCGCCGCCAAGATCCGAGGACTAGCCCGGATATTTCCCTATCGCGAGGTGTAGGCTTCGCTATAACCGTTGCGCGAGTTGGTGATGGTGAAGCTGCTGCCGTCCGGCTGGATTTCTGCCTTGATCCAATGAGCCTGGTCGGTTTCCTCGGTCAGGTTCGCGATCTTTCGTGCCTCCGTATTGTGCGCGTCATCCGTATCCAGAGCGCGGTGTATCTGCCAGAAGCCTTCCAGCCCCGGGCTCGCGGCAGCCGCTTCGTACCCGTCCGGATTGCCGCCCTTGTGAGCGCCGACGCTCGAGACAGCCGCGATCGGGTCCAGTGACGATACGAATTGCGGCGCGATGTCGTTGCCATGGTGAGGATAGTCGAGCAGATCGATCGTGCCGACGTTATTCGTCGGGCAAACGAGGGCGTGCAGTCCGCCGTACGACAGATCGCCGACGTTCACGTATTGAAAATCGCCCATGGAGAGATGGAATCCGACGCTGTGGATATCCTCGCCGTCGAAGTCCGCAAGCGCGGTCGACACGCATTCGTCGCCCCGGCAGTATTGACTCGACGGGTCCGCCGTCTCACAGACAGGGTTGGGTTCCGGCGACCCCATGAGCCGTTCGCTTAGAAACTCCTTGTGCGACGCGATGACGGTCACCTCCACGCCGCTCAATGGCAGGGTCATGTGCGGCCTGGCAGTCGTTCGCGTTCCGGTTGCGGTCAGGTCAACGTAACGTTGATAGTTCGCGAGTCCGTTTTCGTCCCTCAGAGTCGTTTCGCCATGATCGATGAACTCCATGATCGGCACCATTTGCGCGAGCGCGAACGAGCCGCCGATGTGATCGCCGTGATAGTGCGTCGCGACGAAGTAGTCGATTTGCGTGACTCCGGCATCATCCATCGCGGCCTTGATGCGATTGGCGTAGATATCCCCCGGCCGGTCGAAGCCGGAATCCACGAGGATCGCCTGGCGCTCGGGCGTGACGATCAGCGTGGCCGCGGCGCCGTCCGCGTCGGTCCAGTAGATATCCATCGTTTGCTGGGCGTGGGCACCCAGGACGGAAAAAAACAGCGCGGGACCGATCCCCAGTTTGAAACGTTTCATCTTGTTCTCCGTGACCGCGTGCCTCAAGCGGCTGTATCAGGTCGGTGCGCCCGCGGGAAGGAGCGAATGTGGCGGAGCGTCGATGCAAATCGTCCTGAAAGTGCGCCCATGACACCCTGCAATAGCGCGGTGATGGAGTCAAGGAGTCCGATCCGGCGAATGACCATGCGAGCGTCGCGGCGGATCGCCCGGAGCCGTGGTTGAAGCTGGGCCCAGTTGCTGCGCCGCGTGGTCGCGAAGATAGGTCGCCACGTATTCCTTGTAGTATTTCATCGCCTGCCGGGTCAGGTGCCCGCCTCCCTCCGGGAACTCGAGTGCGCGGCCGCCCGGTAGCCTCAGGTCCAGTACGGGCATCACCTCCCGGGTGGCGCTGGTGATGAAACCCTCCGTTGCCCCGGCCACGTCCTGCAGCGAGATATCCCTGGCGACGATGCCCAGGCCGTGAGCCGCGCAGGCACTCTCCAGGGCCACGCGGGTCAGCCCGCGGAGGTGGCCCGCGGTATCCGCCGGGGTCGCCAGGTCACCATCGATCGCGAAGAAGACGTTGCTGTTGGACGATTCGGTGATCAGGCCCGCGTCGTTCAGCATGACGCAGTCGTCGGCGCCCAGCTTGCGGGCCTCGATGATTCCCAGCACGTTGTTCAGGTAGTTGCCGCCCTTGATATTCGGGTTCAACGCGTTGATGGGGTTGCGGCGCGTCCTCGAAATGGCGAGGCGTACGCCCCGCCGATAGAATTCCTGCCTCCAGCCGTGCAACTCCTTGACGATGATCACGTAGCGAGTTGTCAACTCCGGGTCGGGAAACAGATCCACGGGCCCCTCGCCACGGGTAACCGTATAGCGAACGTAGACATCCGTGCCTGTTTCGGCCGCCCGGGATGCGCGAAACGTCCTGCGGATCTCCTCGGTCATCTCGTGCCTGGACAGTTGCAGTTGCAGGTGAATGAGCCTGGCGGAATTCTCGAGCCGGACCCAGTGCTCGTCAAAGAACAGCGGCACGCCGCCGTAGGTCCTGAATACCTCGTAGATCGAGTCGCCGTACAGGAAGCCCCGGTCCATCACCGGAATGCCGGCTTCAGCGGTGGGCGCGATCACGCCATCGACGTTGGTCATGCTTTGGAATCCGCTCACGTCTGTCTCCCGGCCCTGTGTCCCGGAGCGGGCGCGAGACGGGCCTGCAGATTCCGCTCCAGGTCCCCGCGCACCGTCGCGATGTCGGCCACGCCACAGAGTTGGCTGACCTGGGTCACGGGCAGTGACTCGAACCCGCAGGGGTTGATCCGCGAAAACGGTTCAAGGTCCATGTCCACATTCAAGGCGAGTCCGTGATAGGAGCATTGCCGGCTGATCTTGAGCCCCAGCGCGGCGAGCTTGCAACCGTCCACGTAAACGCCCGGAGCGTCGCGTCGCCCGTACGCCGCGATGCCGTATTCGGCCACGGTATCGATCACCGCTCGTTCCAGCGCTTCGACCAGACTGCGCACGTCCAGCTTCAGGCGCGTGAGATTCAGCAGCGTGTACGCCACCAACTGGCCCGGGCCATGGTAGGTGACCTGTCCGCCCCGGTCGATTTTCAGCACCGGGATGTCCGCCGGGTGCAGAACGTGGTTCGCGTCGCCGTTGAGTCCGAGCGTAAAGATGGCGGGATGCTCCGCGAACCAGACCTCATCCGGCGTCTCGGCATCGCGCCGGGCGGTAAAGCGCTTCATCTCCTCCCAGACGACGGGAAGAGGTCGGTATCCGAGAACGCGGCCGACGAAACCGTTGGCCACGGCGCTCATTGAAACCAGAGACGGATTTCGTCCTTGAACCGCTGCCACAGCCCCGCCTCGGCAACGTCGTGAAGCGCCACCAGGGGCAGTACGGCCAATTCGTCGTCGTTCAGGGATATCCGCACCGACCCCAGGAGCGTGCCCGCGCCGATGGGTGCGGTCAGTTCGGCGTCCAGGGTCGTAGCGGCGGCAAGGGAATCGTAGCGGCCCTTGGGTATGGTCAGGTAGTAGTCCTCGGCGACTCCCACGGAAACCGACTCGGATTCTCCCTTCCACACCCGCGCCGTGGCGACCTCGTCGCCGCTGGAATACAACTTGTAGGTTTCGAAAAAGCGAAAACCGTAGTTCAGGAGGGCCTGGCTGTCGTTCGCCCGCGCCTCCGTGCTGTGGGAGCCCATGACCACGGATACCAGCCGCATGCCCGAGCGCTCCGCCGACGTGACCAGGCAGTAGCCCGCCGCCTCGGTGTAGCCGGTCTTGAGTCCGTCCACGGACGGGTCGCGCCAAAGGAGAGAGTTGCGGTTGTACTGTTCGATTTCGTTGTAGGTGAATTCCCGTTGCGAGTACCACTTGTAGTACTCCGGGAACTCGGAAATGATCGCCCTCGCCACCGTCGCCACATCGCGGGCGGTCATGAGATGCCCTTCCGCGGGCAAACCGGTACTGTTGCGAAACGCGCTGGATTCCATTCCCAGTGTCCCGGCATAGTGGTTCATCAGCTCGACGAACGTTTCCTCCGATCCGGCCACGTGCTCCGCCAGAGCCACGCTGGCGTCGTTGCCGGACTGTACGATCATTCCCTGGAGAAGATCCTCAACCGAGACAAAGTTGCCGACTTCGATGAACGTCCGCGAGCCCTGCGTACCCCAGGCTTTCTCGCTGACACGCACCTCGTCGCTGAGACTGATCTGGCCGTCCCGCAGTGCCTTGAAGGCCGCGTACGCGGTCATCAGCTTGGTGAGGCTGGCGGGTTCGAGTACCTCGTCCGGGGCCAATTCGGCGATGATATCGCCGGTTGCATGCTCGATGAGCATGTAGCTGCTCACCCCCAACTGCGGAGCGGCGGGAATGGGCACTTCCTGGCCGTGGACGCCGGACGGAATTGCAAAGGCTATGGCGATCAGCATCCAGGTTCGGAGCATGGGGAACCTCCTGACGGGCTTGTAGGTTGAGATTGTATCCGTGTTCATGGGCCAATCACCAGATGGGGTTTCTCAAGCCCCAGTGCAACCAGCTTGTCGATCGCCGCGTCCACCGCATCGACGCCCGGGAACGGCCCGATCCGGACGCGGTACAGGCTTCGGGACCCGCCGCTGTCGGCATCGATGGTGACCTGCCGATGGCCGGCTTGTTCCAGGACGCCGACAAGCTGATTCGCGCTTTCGCGCCGGGCGAACGCACCGGCCTGCAGGTAGATGCGATGGTTGGAGCGGTCTGCGGTAGCCGTCACTGCCGGAGCCTCGATATCGGCGAGTTCGCCCGCGCACGGCTCGCCGGCGAACGCGGCCGGGTCGCCCACCGCCGGCATGCCGAGCACCCGGACTTCCACCGGCGCGGTCCCCTGGGTCACCATGTCCAGCGCGACCGCGGCACCGAAGGAAAGATCGATGATGCGGTCGTGCAGGAATGGGCCGCGATCGTTGACTTTCACGATGACCTGCTTGCCGTTCTCCAGGTGCGTGACCTCAACCCAGGTGGGTAAGGGAAGCGTGGTATGCGCGGCGGTGTGCGCGAACATGTCGTACGGCTCGCCGCTGGAGGTCGAGCGCCCGTGGAATGCTTCGCCATACCAGGATGCGACGCCGGTCTTGCGATATCCCGCCGCGGAATCCAGCACGTAGTGTCGTTTGCCGAAGACCTCGTAGAACGGTGGATTGCCCAGCCGGCTGCGCGGCGGTTCGATGATCGCCCGGCTGTCTGCCGAGGGATCGGATTCCGCGGCGGGCCGGGACGTGGTGCAATGCGCGACCGATATCGACGCCGCGACCAGAGTCATCAGTCGCAGCGCGCGGCGGATTCGGTTCGATATGCGCCTCACTCTCCCGCGTCAGTGGCCGCAGCGACCTGCAGCCGTTCGTAATTGTCGCGAATGGTTTGTCCCAACTGATGTACGGCCAGGGCGTACATGACGCTGCGGTTATAGCGTGTGATCACGCGGAAATTGTGGAAGCCCGCCCAATATTCGGTGCCGCCTTCTCCCTCCAGCGTCAACAGTGTAACGGGTGTCTCGTCGGGCAGGCCGGTGGCGAACGCGTAGCCTGCATCGTGTACGGACGCCACGGTGTCGTCGAGATCCATGCCGTTGCTCGCTTCCCGGGCGGCTCGGCCGGCGGAGAGTGTCGCTTGCCTCGCCACGATCTCGCCCTGCCGCCAGCCGTGGACCTTGAAGTAGTTTGCGACACTGGCCAGAACATCTTCCCAGTCTTCCCACAGGTCGCGTTGGCCGTCGCCGTTGCCGTCCACGGCATAGGCGCGAAAGCTGGACGAGATGAATTGTCCGGCGCCCATGGCGCCCGCATAGGATCCGCGAATCGATTCGGGGTCCATTCCTTCTTCCCGCGCCAGCAGGAAGAACGCTTCCAGTTCAGACGTGAAGAATCCGGAGCGCGGCGGATAGGCGAAGGCCAGCGTCGCCAGGGAGTCGACAATGCGGTAGCCGCCCATGCGCTGGCCGTAGTAGGTCTCCACGCCGAGTATCGCCACCAGCATTTCCGGCGCGACGCCGAAGGATTCGCTGGCGCGGTCGATCTGCGCGGCATGGTTCCGCCAGAATTCCACGCCGCCGTCGATCCGTGCGTCGGTGAGAAAGATATTGCGGTACTCGTGCCACGCGAGCACGCGCTCGGCAGGCCGGGATATCGCTTCGAGAACGCCTTCGTCGATCTCCGCGCTTTCGAGGATGTCGCTCAGCTCACCCGCGTCGAAGCCATGTTCCTCGACCATCCGCGCGATAAAGGCGTTTCTTGCCTGTTCCACCGCGGCGGGGTCCACGTCCACGGCCCGGACGGGGCTCGAGGCAAGAACCAGCGTTGCGAGACAGGAAGCGAAAAGCCTGGAAATGCCGGCTGAGAAGTTCATGATACCAATCGCCTCCGATTACTGTGGATCGCCGTGATCATTCCCAATCCTGCCATCAGCGTGACCATGGAGGTGCCGCCGAGGCTCACCAGCGGCAGGGGCACGCCGACGACCGGCAACAGCCCGCAGACCATGCCGGCGTTGACGAATACGTGCAGGAAGATAGTCAGGCTCAGCCCGCCCGCGAGCAAGCGTCCAAACGTGTCTTGCGCCTGGGAGGCGATGTACAGTCCCCGGCCGACCACCAACAGGTACAGCCCCAGCAACAGGAGCAGCCCCAGCAGGCCGAATTCCTCGCCCATGACGGCGAAGATGAAATCGGTGGAGCGTTCGGGCAGGAATTCCAGATGGGATTGCGTGCCGTTCAGCCATCCCTTGCCGAAGAGCCCGCCCGAGCCGAGAGCGATTTTCGACTGGATGATGTTGTAGCCGGCGCCCAGGGGATCGGACTCCGGGCTGAGAAAGGTCAGCACGCGGGCGCGCTGGTACTCCAGCATGTTACTCCACAGTACGGGCAGCATCCCCAGCGCGATCACACCGAATACCGCCACCACGCGCAGGCTGACACCGGCCAGGAGCACGGTGAGCCCGCCCGCCGCCAGAACCAGTGCCCCCGTGCCGAGGTCCGGCTGGCGCACGATCAACAACGCCGGGATGGCGACGATTCCGATCAGCACCACCAGGTGAAACCAGTTTGGGGGCAGCGCCCGATCGTGCATGTACCATGCAATCATCATGGGTACTGCAATCTTGAGGATCTCGGAGGGCTGGAACCGGACCACGCCCAGGTCGAGCCAGCGCTGGGCCCCGTTGCTGACGGCACCGTCCACCAGCACCCACAGCA
This sequence comes from Gammaproteobacteria bacterium, assembly GCA_047516145.1. GTDB lineage: Bacteria > Pseudomonadota > Gammaproteobacteria > Steroidobacterales > Rariloculaceae > UBA6522. The sequence continues at coordinate 1,272 of JAKZVH010000391.1, read as the reverse complement.
GCAATCCCACGGCCGCAACGAAGACCCAGGGCGACCACATTCGCAACGTGGTCGGTGAGACCTGCGACATGATCCCGAATGCCGCGAACGCTACCGTCAGGCGCACGCACTGGCGCAGCAGCACCGACATGTTCTCGTCCACCGCACTGTAGAGAATCACGAAACCAAAGGCGCAAACGGCCAGACTGCCCAGCACCAGCGGCGCGTCGAGCGCGAAACTGCGCGTCTGCAAGTGCTTCCGGACGGCGGCCGAAGCCGCCCCGGAATCAAGAATTATCCGGGCTGTCATCGTTCTCTGCTGCCAGATAGGCGTCCATCACCTTGCGCGCCGCGATGGCCGGCAGCCGACTGCCGGATCCACCATTTTCCACGATCACGGCGACCGCGATTGTCGGGGCGTCGGCGGGAGCATATGCGATGAAGAGCCCATGATCCCTGAGGCGTTCCTCCAGCGCGTCGGCGTCGTATTCCTCGCCTTGGGCCACGGAGATCACTTGCGCGGTTCCGGTCTTGCCGGCGATGCTGAACAAGGCGCCCGACATGGCGATTCGAGCCGTCCCCCTGGGTGCTTCGGTCACACCCACCATCGCCTCGCGGACGCGCTGCCAATGCCGCGGGTCGATTTCCGGAAGCGTGTCCAGCCGCACCGGATCCTTCTCGGCCACCTCCCCGGTTGTCGCGCTTTGCACCGAAGTCACCATGCGGGGCTGGTACCGGGCGCCGGACACCAGCACCGCCGTTGCGTGAGCCAGTTGCAATGGCGTCACGGTGGTGTATCCCTGACCTATACCGGCGATGACCGTCTCGCCGGGGAACCAGACCTGATCCTCCCGGCGCGAGAAATTCTGCCGCTTCCACTCCCGCGACGGCACGACGCCAATGGCCTCGCCGCCGATGTCGATTCCCGTCTGGGCGCCGAACCCGAATACCCGCAGGAAGGAATCTATCCCGTCGATTCCCATGGCGACGGCGAGCCGATAGAAGTAAACGTCGCAGGATTCCACGACGGCCTGGTGCAGGTCCATCAGACCGTGGCCTTCACGCTTCCAGTCGCGGTAACGATGGGTCTTGCCGGGGAGCGTGAAATAGCCCCCGCAGTAGGCGGGATCATCCGGGTTGAGGGCTTGCAGGTGCATCGCGCCCAGGCCGAGAAACGGCTTGATGGCGGATCCGGGCGGATAGCTGCCGGCCAATGCCCGGTTGAAAAGGGGCTTGCCGGGATCCGACCGAAGCTGGCTGTAGCTCGTGTAGCTCAACCCGGCGGCAAACTGG
>JAKZVH010000390.1:0-7706 GCA_047516145.1 Gammaproteobacteria bacterium | reverse complement strand
ACTGGGCCCCGAGGCGGTGCATCTCGTGGGCGGCAACCGCCTGGAGATCGTTTTCCTTCATCCCCGGGGCGATGGTCTGGGCGATCCTGTGGAAGGCGCCGTCGACGATGGCCGCGCCGTGTTTCAGGCACATGATCTCGTCTTCGTTCTTGATGGAGCGGGCGTACTGCATGACGCCCTGACCGTCGGTGATGTTGTAGCCCTTCTCGAGCAATGCCAGGATGATCTGGGACTCGACGATATCCACACCGATCCGGATCTTCTTCTTGTCCAGGCCGTGGTTGTCCAGGACCATATCCAGATCCTTCAGGAAACCCTCGTAACACTTCCAGGCCATCGGCAAGGCACCGTGCATGGTGCCGTGGGCCGGGAACGTGGTCTCGGCGATCCACGGGCAATAGAGTTTCTCGGCCGCCACCTCCGAGCCGAAGCCGAAGATATGGGGATAACCGTTGCGGGGAACGATGGAGTAGCGCCCCATGTTGTCGACTTCGGGCGAGGCCACGGCCGTGGAAGTGGCATATCGCTTGTTGCCGGTCTCGAACAGGAGCAGGCAATCCACGTCGAATTCATCCATGTATTTCTTGATTCGGCCAACTCGGTACTCTCGCATGCGGTCCATGTCCATCCGCTGCTCATAGTCCACCTGCGCCATTCCAACTGTGCCTTCTCTCACCGTGAATCTCCTTGATCAATCGGTTGAATTTCGTTCGAATTAAAGTTTGCGAGAGCCGCTGTTCAGACGACCTTCTCGACTTGATGAGATGCTGCGGACTTTACGATCGTCTCCGTCACCGCAGCTCCGTGAATCATTTCGTCGGTGGAGACGATGAACGGCCGGGTACCGTCCACGGCGTCCGCGAAACGCTCCAATATGGCCTTGACGATATCGACCTTATCGGCCTGCCACGACTCCAGAGGACCCTTGACCGGCTTGAAGTAGCAGTTGCCGAAGCACCGCTTGCGTCGCTCCTCGGACGGTGCACCGGCGATGTGGGTCATGCCTTCCAGCCTCACAAACCCCTTGGATCCGAACACCTGAAAACTGAAGCCGCCACCCGTGGCGGTCATGGTGCCCAGGTAGCCGGACATTCCCGCCTTCATTCTGAACAACATCGAAGTGGTATCGTCGGCCTCGACCGCGACGGCACGCCGGAAACTCTGGCAGTAGACCTCGTCGATTTCTCCGCAGAGATCGATCATGCCGTCAACGGCATGTACGCCCATCGGGGTCAGGCCACCGCAAGGCGTTTCGTGAGAGCTCGCGCGCCAGGCATCCGGCGACAGGGACAGGGCATTCGGAAAGGTCATGTTGGCTTCGCAGTGCAGAATCGTGCCAAGTTCTCCGGAGCCGATACGCTCACGCAGTTTCATCATTTCCGGATGCAGGCGCCGGTTGTAGCCGAGCCCCAGAGTGACGCCCGCCTGTTCCGTAGCCGCAACAGCTCGTTCGGCGCTGGCCTTGCGCAGTGCGAAGGGTTTTTCGCAGAAGACATGCTTGCCGGCCTCGGCGGCTGCCACCACCTGGCCGGCGTGCAGCGAGTGGGGCGTGGCCAACACGACGGCATCGATTTTCGGATCGGCCAGCGCCGCCGCGTAATCGTTCTCGAGTTGCAACCCGTGTTGCGCGGTAAACGCCTGGATTTGCTCGGTGGATCGACGGGCTACACCGGTGACGAAGCGGATCTTGCTGCTGCTGCTGCCGTAGACAGACTCGACCAGGGTTTGTCCCCACCAACCCAAACCCACTATGGCGGCATTGATCATCATGATACTCCCGCGAGACAAGGGCGCCGATTAGCGCGCGCGGATTATTTCGTTAATATGCTATTTTTTCAACTTTTATCGATAGCGGCACGATTGCGCCGATGGCGGTACGTCCTGGGCATTATCCCTGAAAATCCCGTATGACGCTCTACTCCTGGTCCTGGCTGTTCCTCGCCGGTTACATCGTGGCGATGTCGATTTTCGGTTACCTGGGGAGCCGTCGCGTCGGCGGGGCTGACGATTTCGCGGTGGCGCGCGCCGGCTACGGCCCGGCGGTGCTGGCCGTGGCGTTCGCGTCCACGGCGGCCAGCGGCGCCACGTTTCTCGGTTTGCCGGGGCTGACCTATACCTATGGAATGTCCACCCTGTGGATCGCCTTTCTCTACCCGTTGGGACTTTACCTGGGAGTTCTGATTTGCCAGCGGACAATCGGTCGATACGGCAACCTCTCCGGAGCGCGATCGATACCGGAATACCTGGGTGAGCGCTATCGGTCGGAGGCGTTGCGCATTTCCGCCGCCGTGTTCTCGCTGATCCTGTTGTTCTACCTCGCCGGCCAGTTGGTTGCCGGACTGGTGGTGTTCGAGATGATGCTGGGCCTTTCCCAAGGTTGGGCGCTGGCCATCACCACGGCGGTGCTGCTGGGTTATGTCACCCTGGGTGGCGCCCACGCCGACATTCTCACCGACGGTGCCCAGGGATTGCTCATGGTGATCCTGGCGCTCGTCATCGTCGTGCTGTTTCTGCTGGGCGCCGGTAGCGGAGGGTTCGGTGAGCTATTGAAGAGCCTTGAGTCCCAGGACCCGCAATTGATGCAGCCGTTTCACCCCGGTGCGGCCATCACTGCGTCGGTGTGGTCCTTCGTCAGCCTGGTGATAGCCCACATTCCGCTGGGCTTGCTCCCTCACATCGGTAACAAGCTGTGGGCACTCCGGGACGAGCGTGCGCGCACGCGATTCCTCGTCATGGCATTTACGTTCGGATTGATCTTGCCGGCGATCGCCCTGGGCGGGGCGTTGGCTCGCGGGGCGTTGGGAGACAGCTTGCTCATCGATGGCGCCGGTGGCGCGAACACCGCGCTGCCGGCGCTGTTCCTGGAGATATTCCCGACGTGGCTGGCGGCGTTGCTGGGCATAGGAATTCTGGCGGCGGTCATGTCCACCGCCGACGGGCTGGTCATCTCGACCTCGCAAGTGTTTGCGAACGACATCTACCGGCGCAGCATCGCGCCGCGTTGGCATGCGCATCGGGGGGCAGCGGAGCTGGATCGCAACGTGCTGAGGATCAGCCGCGTGGTGACCGTGATTGTCTTGTTGGGGTCGGCCGGTCTGGCCTGGCTGGTGATGGACATGAACGTCGTGCTGCTGGTCTGGGTGGGCATTGGCGGCTTTACCGCATCGCTGGCGGGGCCGTTGGTGTTGGGCTCGCTCTGGAGTGGCGTGACGCGAGCGGGTGCGTTGAGCGGGTTCTGGACCGGCGCCGTGTTGTTCGTGCTGATCCACGGGGAGGTGCTGTCCGGCCGGTGGCTCGCCGGCACGGCCCTGGAATCTTTCGGGGTTTGGTTCGATTTCTATGCCACAAGCCCCTATTCCGCGGCCACGCTGGCCGGGCTCGTCGCCACCCTGGTTACCGCGCTCATATCACGAGTAACCGAGCCGCTTCCCGCCGAGCATCTTGCCCGCGTGAGCAGGATCTGATTCCCCCTATTGAAGGCAGCCGCGTGCCCGGACACGTTGCAATATCGCAACATATGGCGCGATGCTCGACAAAATGGAAGCCACTGCCGTATTATCGCGATTCAAGCGTTTTAAGCTTGTTCCGTCGATGCTCCATGCGGAAAGGCATCGGAGGCTTGACGTAGCCCTATTCATTCGATCCCAAGGGAGTTGTACATGCGCAAATCAACACTTGCTCTCACGGCGTTGGCCATAGCCATCGTGGGTCCGCCCGCTTACAGCCAGGGCGTGACCGCGTTGGAAGAAATCGTGGTCACTGCCAGAAAGCGCGAAGAGAATCTGCAGGAGATTCCGGTTTCCATTTCGGTGATCTCGAGTTCTCTGATCGACGAAGCCGGGATTATCGAGCCGCGGGATTTCTTCGAGCTGACCCCCGGTGTGGATTTCGACACCAACGGCGACCGCAATAACGCTACGCCGGCCGTGCGGGGAGTTCAGTCCACAGCGACTGCTACCACCCGGCAGAAAGTCATGTCCTTCATCGACGGCCTCCCGCTCGTGGGCGCACAGGGCACGATGCAGTTCACCGGAATCGAGCGTGTTGAGGTGTTCCGTGGACCCCAGAGCGCTGCCTTCGGCCGCTCCACCTTCGCTGGCGCCATCAACTACGTTACGCGGGACCCGGGCGAGGAATTCGTGGGTGACCTGAGTTTCAGTTCGTCCAACCTGGGACGCAATGCCATTCAGCTTGAACTGGGTGGGCCCATCAACGACACCTTCGGCTACACCCTTGACGTCAACGTGGACGAGTACGACGGGCCGGACGAGTGGGTTTCCACGGAGGGCTTTCGGATCGGCGGCACGCAAACCGACTATGTCAGCGGCAAGCTCACCTTTGCGCCCAACGATCGCTTCAACGGTGAGATCCGTGCCCTGAGCATGCGCACGGACGACGACATGACCCTGCGTTATTACATCAGCGGGGATGAACAGGATCGATGCACGAATTTCACCAGTCCGATGGGTACACGCTGGATTCAGGGTACGTTCAACTGCGACACGTCCGCTCCCGTCGGCGGTATCCCCACAAACACCGACACAGTTGGGGATCGATACCGTGGAACGCCCGTTGAGGCGCTGGCGTCCTCGTATCGAGTCGATCCGACCGTGATCAATGAACGTGACCGTCTCCAGGGCGAGTTCAACGTGAGCTTCGACAATGGCGATCTCCAGTTCCTGAGTTTCGCCTCCGAGGAGTCCTACATTCGCTGGGCTGACGGTGACCGCAGCGATGCGGACTTGGTAATTCTCCCCAACGGCATGGTCATGGGCGGTACGGTGAGCCACATGGCCGATCCTACTGACATCGAAGAGAAGATGATCGAGGTGCGTTGGCTCTCCCCCGGCGAGGAGAGGCTGCGCTGGACCGCGGGCGCGTCCGTCTACGACTACGAGTTCCTTACCCTGGTCTGGAGCCAGTACGGCGGCATCCTCGACGGTCTGCGGGAAGAGCTCGGTATCGAGCCGAGAGTGATCATTTCGGAGCAGTCCCAAAATACGGCAGTATTCGGCAATGTTTCCTACGACCTCACGGAGCGAACGACACTTTCCCTGGAGGGTCGCTACCAAAGCGAGGACATGACCAATGTCAATCAGGTGACGGGGGACGCATTCACCAACACGAGCAAGTCCTTCGTGCCGCGGCTGGCAGTCAACCACGCCATGGATAACGGTGTGACGTTATACGCCCAGGTAGCCAAGGGCATCAATCCCGCCGGCGTTATTCCGGCTGCGCGCAGTCCTAAAGTCGTGCAAGCGCACGCTCATGCGGTTGAGATTGGGTATATCAATTGGTCTCTGGACGACGTGCTGTTTTATGATCAGGAGGAAATCATCAATCTTGAGGCTGGCTTCAAGGCGGGACTGGCGGACAATCGCGTGCAGCTTTCCGCCGCCATCTACGCCATGGATTGGGAGCATTACAACCAGGCTTATACCTTGAACTGGCGTGTGGATACGATCGGCGAGGACCTTCTGCCGGGGCTGATGACCGGCGACTACAGGCTGCGGGCGCAGTTGGATCTGGGCTCCGCGAACGTACAGGGCGTGGAAAGTGAAGTCGCCTGGGTTGTCGACGATCACTGGGATATTCGCGGTAGCTTCACCTTGCAGCAGACCGAGTACGAGACCTTCTGCGACCCCAACGCGGTGCTGGATCTCGGTTTGCTGCCGGAACACAGGGTGGGAGACGGAAGCGGCGTGTTGTTCGATTGTGTCAGTGTGATCGGCAAAGAGTTTTCCCGTCAGCCGGACGTGAAATACAACGTAGCTGCGACTTACCGGGGTGCGGTGGGCAACAGCGGTTGGGACTGGATCGGCAGGCTGGATTGGCGCAGCGTCGGGGAACAGTGGCTGGATGACATCAACTGGATGGCGCTGCCGGAGACCCAGACGCTGAACGCCAGCGTGAACCTCAGCAACGAGAACTGGAGTCTGCGTCTCTGGAGCCGCAACCTGACGGATAACGACACGCCCCGAATCGTGGATTCGGGCAACGACAACAACCAAAGCCCACGCAGAAGGAATTTCAATATTCTGCCGAGGGATCCGCGGGAGTTCGGTGCGACGTTGAGGTACAGCTTCTAGTATCCAACGCTAGCTGCTAAGCTATTATTTCGCCCTCGCCATCCTGGCGGGGGCGATTTTTGTATTCCAGGCAAGGGAATCGGGCCATATGGCGGCTGCTAAAGGAACCAGGAAGGCGCGTTCTGCCGGCGACACGCCGTCAATCGATCGCGCGACTCGTCTGAACCTCTACCGCACCATGTACGAATGCCGTGTGCTGGAAAAGCGCGCCTACGATCTGTTCATGCAGAATCTGGTCAAGGGAACCAGTCATCTGGCGTTGGGCCAGGAAGCGGTGGCGGCGGGTTTCGGATTGGCCATGGAATCCGACGATTACACCTTCTGCACCTATCGCGGGCACAACCACACCTACGTTCGCGGCGTTTCCATGACCTCCATTCTGGGTGAACTCATGGCCCGGGAGTGCGGCCTGCTGCGCGGCAAGGGCGGTTCCATGCACCTGACCAGCGTCGAGCACGGCGCCATGGGATCCTACGCGATCATCGGCGCGCATCTGCCGGTGGCCGCGGGCGCCGCATGGTCCGCCCAGTACCGTGGCACCAAGCAGGCTTCGGTCTGTTTCTTCGGCGACGGCACCACGAATATCGGCGCCTTCCATGAAGCCTTGAACTTTGCCGTGGTGTGGAAGCTGCCGGTGATATTTGTCTGCGAGAACAATCTGTACATGGAGTACACCCCCATAAGCGAAGTAACCGCTGTGCCGAACCCCGCCGCGGACCGGGCTGGCGCCTACGGACTCGAGTCGATCCTGATCGACGGCAATGACGTGGACGTGGTCTACGAAACCGCCTGCGCCGTTCTGGCCAAGGCGCGCCGGGGCGACGGGCCGAGCCTGGTCGAGGTGCTAACCTATCGTCATGGCGGCCATTCCCGGGCCGACCCCGGCAAGTATCGTCCGGACGAAGAACTCCAGGCGTGGCTCGCCAGGGACCCGATACCGACGTACCGGGAACGGTTGCTGTCCATGGGGATTCCGGAGAAAGACCTGAAAGTCATCGAATCCGAAACCGACGCGGCCATCGACAAGGCAACCGAGGAGGCTCGCAACAGCCCTCCGCCGCCAGTGGATATCGCCTACATCGACCTCTGGGCCGACGGGAGTGCCTCATGGCGGAATTGACCTATCGCGAGGCGGTGCGCGACGGCATCGCCCAGGAAATGCGCCGCGACAACAACGTGGTATTTCTCGGCGAAGATGTTGCCGCGGCCGGGGGGGTTTTCAAGACCACGGTCGGGCTGCTGGAAGAATTCGGTCCCGAACGGGTCAAGGATACGCCGATCTCCGAGCAAGCCATCGTCGGCGCGGCCATGGGCGCCGCCATGACCGGGTTGCGCCCCATCGCCGAGATCATGTTCTCCGACTTCTTTGCCGTTTGCTGGGATCTCGTCGCCAATCAGATTGCCAAGACCCGCTACATGACCGACGGCCAGTGCTCCTTCCCGCTGGTCTTGCGCAGCGCCAACGGCGGCGGCAGCCGATTCGGGGCGCAGCATTCACAGAGTGTCGAGAATTGGGCGATGGCGATCCCCGGCCTCAAGGTGGTCGCTCCATCCACTCCAGCCGACATCAAGGGCCTTCTGGCCGCGTCTGTTCGCGACCCCGACCCTGTCATGTTC
>JAKZVH010000389.1:0-9312 GCA_047516145.1 Gammaproteobacteria bacterium | reverse complement strand
GGCGGACAGGAGCAAGAAATAGCCGGCCAGGGGCCTGAACAGGTCCAACCCCTGGGTCGCAAACGTGCGTGCGAGCAATGCGAAAAGCCCTATGGGCGCAAGCTGGACGATGAGCAGCACCATCTTCAGCACCACTTCATTCAGATCGGCGAACAAGTTGACCACGGGCCGGCCGCGCTCGCCCGCCAGATTTGCCGCGAATCCGAACAACAGTGCAAATACGATGATCTGCAGCATGTTCCCGTCCGCCATGGCCTGAACGGGATTCTCCGGAAAGATATCGATGAGTACTTCGACCAGCGGGGGAACCTCCCTCACCGTCTCCTCCATGACCACACCATCCAATTCGAAACCCTGCCCGGGGGACACGATCCCGCCCAGAGTCAGCCCCAGGGTGACGGCGACGGCAGTGGTAATGAGGAAAAGAGCCACGGTCTTCGTACCGACGCGACCGATCGTTCTCAGGTCACCCATGGCATTGACGCCGCACACCAGCGAGACGAATACCAGCGGAACCACCATGAGCTTGAGCAGGGCCAGGAAGGCGGCGCCGACCACGTAGAACACGCCGTCCACGAGGAATGCACTGATCGCCGGGAGTGACGCCGCCGACGCGTTCAACACCACACCGACCAATATTCCGGCGAACATGGACACCAGGATGCGCTGGGTAAAGGTCACGCGAACTCCAGTCCGATGATGATCAACCGCATAGTAGAGGGGATACAGCCGCGGGCCAAGCGCGAAGTCCAACGAATATGCAAAGCGGCACGGGCTCAAGATCCACGCTAGAATAGCTGCCACGCGGATGCGGGGCAGTCCCCGGATATCCAAAAAATCACTTTCCAGACTAGACAGTTTGCAATCCATTGCGAGGAGAAATCGATGAAAGGCATCCTGGTATTTTGTGCGGCGGCGTTTGCATTGCCGACCGTGGCGAATTCGGAACCCATGGAATACGCCCTGGACATGGCCCACTCACGCGTCTTTTTCGATGTGAACCATCAAGGCTATTCGATGATGCGCGGCATGTTCCGCGATTTCGACGGAACGCTGCTTTACGATGCCGATGATCCGTCCGCCAGCGCGGTGAGCGTCACCGTCAGCACGGAAAGCGTGGACATGTATCACGACGGGCTCAACGATCATCTGAAGAATTCCGACTTCTTCGATGTGGCAACGCATCCCGGGATGACCTTCGCGAGCACCGAGGTCGAGGATCTGGGCGATGGCCAACTACGAATCCATGGAGATCTGACCATATTGGGGCAAACCCACCCGGTCACATTCGATGCGATGCACAATCAAATGGGCGAAGTCCGCGGCGGGGGTACCAAGGTGGGATTCAGCGCTAGCGGCAATCTCGACCGAACCGTCTACGGTATTAATTTCGGCGCGCCGAGGATTGGCACGGATATCGCGTTCACCATCCAGATCGAGGCCACCCGTCCTGGCGAGGGCGGCGCCCCGGCGGGAATGGGCATGGGGCAGTAGACGCGGCTAGCAGCCCGGATTTTCGTCGCGGGGCGCAACTCACGCGCCCCGCGGCAAATATCCGGTGATTTTCGCGCAAGCTCGCACAGCGGGGATTTGGTCGATCCCGGGAGGTCAAATGCGCCTATCAATTTTGTTTGTACTTTTCATCTCATTTCCAAACGCTTATTCCCAAAATCTCGAACATACTCTAGAAGACAGGGTTCTCGCGCTTGAAGGCGCCTTCGCTACTCTGGACACGCAGATTCAGGCGCGTACCACGACCGGCGCCGGCTCATTGGCGCAGTCCGTTGCGGGCCTTGCGGTAGATCGCCGCATCGACGAATTGGCGCGGCAAGTCGAGGGGCTGACTCGCCAGCTCGCCACGCTTCAGCGCCAACTGGAGCAAGCCAACCGCGACGCGGCGGCCGCCACGCGTGAAGCAGCAGCCGCGCGGCGCGATGCCCGGGACGCCCTCCTCCGCGTGCGTTAGTTCAACCGGGCGCAGTCAAGCCATCCTGTTCCACTGACGTCCGTCGCAAGAGCGGTTGGGCGATGCCGGCTCGCACTTCGACGGTTGTGTTAGCCTATGCCGCCAATGCCGCCAATGTGCGCGAAAACGGAATTCACCGATGGCAGATAATCCGATGGAGGGAGAGATCCGCATGACGGCGGATGACCTCTATCGAGAGGAATCCTACACCGATCGGCGTGTCGGGAGTTTGCAAATCCTGACTCCGGTCACCGCCGACGGATCCGCCGACTTGTCGCGGCGACGCCTGTTCGTCGGCCAGACTCAGATCCTGACGCCGGCCGGCGGCCTGCCGTTGAGTTTTGAAATCGACGCCGATTCGCTGGAAGACGCGGTCGAGAAATTCGGCGATGGCGCGCAGAACGCGCTGGCGGGCGCCATGCAACGTCTTGAGGAGATGCGCCGGGAAGCCGCGTCGTCGATTATCGTGCCGGGCAGCGATCCGCTCGGTGCCGCGGGCGGCGGCTTGCCGCTCCGCTAGCGCGTCCAACTCCCCGATGTCCTTTACTGCCTCGGGGTAGACAATTCCTGGCAGAGGCCGGGTGACTTGGTGCGTCGCGCGATACGCTACGGTGGGCGAATTGAAAAAGCTGCTTAAGGATCCGCTGCTTCACTTCCTCGGTCTTGGACTTGGCCTCTATGTTCTGTTCCAACTGACGGGGGAGCAGGCAGAAAACGAAGTTCTCGTGGATCGGGAGGCGTTACTCACCTTCCTGCAGTATCAGTCGGTGGCCTTCGACCGCGAACAGTTCGAGCTGTTTCTCAACGGCATGTCCCCGGGGGAAATCGCCGACCTGATCGAAGAAGCGGCACGGGAAGAGATCCTCTATCGCGAAGCGCTGGCGTTGGGGCTGGACCGGGACGACTACATCATCCGCAGCCGTCTGGTACAGAAGCTCCGCTACCTGGCCGAAGGGTTCGCGAGCGACGCGGGATCTCTGGATGAGGAATCGGTCTTCGCTTACTTCGAAGCGAATCGAGCCAGCTACCTGTTCGACCCGAATATCACCTTCACCCACGTATTCTTCAACGCCGAGCGCCGGGGATGGGATGAGGCGCGTGCGCTGGCCGAAGCCAAACTCCGCGAGTTGAACGACGACGCCGTTGCATTCGAAGACAGCCCCGGTCATGGCGACCGTTTCCCCTATTTTGTGAACTACGTCGCGCGGCCGCCGCAACTCGTCGCAAGCCACCTGGGCGCTGGTGTGTCCGATGCGCTGTTCGGGTTCCCCGCGGATCCCGCGCAGTGGCACGGACCGTTCGAATCCAGGTTCGGCACGCATCTGGTCCTGATCGCCGACCGGCAACCGCAACGGATGCCGGAGTTCGCCGAAGTTCGCGACCGGGTGGCTGCCGATGCCGAGGCGGCACATGCGAGAGAGCGGACGGAGGCGGCCATCGATGAAATCGTGGCAGGCTACCGCGTGATCGTCGGCGCGGATCTGGAGTCGCTCCCGGAGGGGGCCGTTTCGACGCCATGAGGCGGTCCGCCGTCTTGCTCGGACTGTGGCTTGCGCTGGCCGTGTCCAATGCCTTCAGCCACGATCTCCGCCCGATTTTTATCGACATTACCCAGGCTTCGGCCACCGACGCCATGCTTCGCTGGAAAGTGCCGTCGACGGTCGCCCGGTCGCAACTTCCGGAGATCGCGCTTTCGGACGCATGCGTGCCCGAATCCGAACCCCGCGTCGTATTGCGGGCGGACAGCTACCAGGGTGAGCAATCCCTTCAGTGCGCCACGGGGTTGACCGGCGAAACCGTGGCGTTGAACTTCCCCGGGTCCAACCCCTCGCTCACCACAATCATTCGCGTCAATACGTACGATGGCCAACTGCTCTCGGGCCTGCTGCCGCCGGACGAACGAACCTGGACAGTCCCCGAAACGCCCGGCCGCTGGGAGGTGGCGCTCAACTACACGGAACTCGGGATCGAACACATCGCCCTGGGCTGGGATCACCTGCTGTTCGTCGCGTTGATGGTGCTGCTTGCGGGAAGTGCGCGACGGACGTTGATCATGGTGACCGGGTTTACCCTGGCCCACTCGCTCACGCTGGCGCTCTCGACCCTGGAACTGGTTTCACTGCCCATCCCGGTGGTTGAAACGGCGATAGCGCTCAGTATTGTCTTTCTCGCCACGGAAATCGCCCGCGGCGACGCAAAGACCCTGGCGCACCGTTATCCGGTCCTGGTAACCAGCCTTTTCGGGCTGCTGCACGGCTTCGGGTTCGCTTCGGTACTGCGCGAGGTGGGCCTGCCATCGGCGGAGCTGCCCACGGCGCTTTTGTTTTTCAATATCGGCGTGGAAATCGGCCAGATCGTGTTTGTGGTCGCGATCTATACCGCCGGCCTCGGCTGGCAGGCGATGATCCGTCGCTTCGGTTCGCGCAGGCCAGTGCTCACCGGTGCCCGGACGGCAACGGCAGCAGCGTACGCCGTCGGAACCGTCGCGAGCTTCTGGACCATTGAGCGCCTTCTCGCGATCTAGGGGCCTGCGCCGGAGGAAATCGCGATAGCGAATTTGCAGCCGTGATTTCCTACGGCGCAGGCCCCTGGCCACGTCTAGCGAAAATACTCCCGCCTGACCAAGAATAGAGCGACGAGCGGCGGGATGGCCATTACCAGGTGCTGGACCTCGGCATTCATGCTCGGCGCGGCGAGTTCCGCCATGAACGGCACGCCCACCCAGAACGGCGCATAGAACCCTATCAGCAGCACCAGCATCACCCACCACGTAGCCGGGCGACGCAGATCCGGTGGCACCCATAGCAGTATCAGGACTCCGATCATCGCGCCGAAGTCGCCGAAGACTTCGCGAAAGAAATGATGCCAGGTGTGAGTGACCGCCAGCGGCGCATCCGCGGTCAACACGAACAGGTCGCTGCCGATATGTCCCCACGTCAGCAGCACGCTGCGCAGACCCACCACAAAGCCAAAGACCGTGAGCGCGCGGCCGATATTCATGCGGGTAATGTATTCCATGGGTTGTTCCTTCTCGTCGTCTGCGCACCGCGAAGTGTAGCAGCATGACGGCTCGACGAGCGACGCTTGTGCGCGGCAACGATCGGTGCGATCCCAACGCGCGAAACCCGGCCCCGCACCCATGCCCTTGTGACACAGTTTGGCTTACCGTACTCTGCTTGGCGAGCTTCGCTGCGGTTCTGTTCGTCGCCATGCCTTCAGCACTTGCCCATCCGTACGTCCTGTCGCCGCCGTGTTTCAGCGGCTCTACCGGGGACTTGGGGATGGCGTGGGGATTGGCCGTATTGATACTGGCAGGCTGCGATACGACCGATTCGCCCTTGCCCGCGGTGGGGACGCTGGAAAGGGACCGGGTCGAACTCATCGCGGAAGCCAATGAACCCATTGTCGAGATCGCCGTCACCGAAGGCGAGTCCGTTGAACCGGGCCAGTTGCTGCTGAGGCTGGATGGCGCGTATCACGAGGCCCGGCTCGCAGCCGGCGCGGCCGGACTGGAGCGGGCGCAACAACGCCTGGCGGAACTGGTTCGCGGCCCCCGCGCCGAACGGATCGCCGAAGCCGAAGCCCGGGTGGAAGGCGCCCGCGAGAACCTCGACGCCCAGCGACGGGAACACGACCGAATTGAAGAACTCGTTGCTGACGACCTGCTCAGCCCCTCCATGCTGGACACGGCGTACGCCCGCCGCGAGCTGGCCGAGGCCGACTTCGAGGCGGCCGAAGCCCGGCTGCAGGAGTACCTTGAGGGCACCACGGCGGAAGAACTCGCGCAAGCCCGGGCCGCGGTGGGCCAGGCTGAAGCAACCGTGGACTCCCTGAGGATCACGCTATCGAGGTTGGCGGTGCACGCACCGACGGCAGGCATTGTCGAAATCCTGCCCTACGAATTCGGCGAACGCCCCGCTGCCGGCGCCGTGGTCGGCGCGCTGCTGATCGATGCCGCACCCTACGCGCGGATCTACGTGCCGGAACCCATTCGCGCCCGCGTCGTTCCCGGCCTGCCGGCCGTCGTGCGGGTGGACGGAATGGATGCAGCCTATGCCGGTACGGTACGGTTCGTTGCGTCCGAAGCGGCCTTCACACCCTACTTTGCCCTTACGCAACGGGACCGAAGCCGGCTCAGCTACCTGGCTGAAGTGACGCTGACCGATCCCGCGGCCGCGGAGTTGCCGACGGGTATTCCAGTGGAAGTGGATTTCCCCGCACTTCGGGAGTGACGGTGGCCGCCGCCGCAATCGTCGCCCGAGGCTTGACCCGCCGATTCGGTGCGTCGCTGGCGGTAGACCAACTCCATCTGCAGATTCCCGAGGCGCAGATCTTCGGTTTTCTCGGCCCCAATGGGTCCGGCAAATCCACCACGTTTCGCATGCTCTGCGGGCTGCTCAAGCCCACCGCGGGAGAGGTCAGCGTACTCGGTCACCATCTCCCCAGGGATGCCGAACGCATCCGCGGGCTCATCGGCTACATGACGCAGCAATTCTCCCTCTATCGGGACCTTACGGTGATGGAAAACCTGCAGTTCATGGGTCAGATCCAGGGACTTTCCCGTCGGGACCGCCGCGAGCGAATCGGCTACAGCCTGGCGAAGTACCGTCTCGAACGCTATCGGAACCGCCGCCCCGAGCATCTCAGCGGCGGTGAGCGCCAGCGGCTCGCGCTGGCCGCCGCCCTGCTCCATCGTCCCCCGGTTCTGCTGCTGGACGAACCGACCAGCGCCGTCGACCCGCAGACCCGGCGTGACTTCTGGGACGCGCTGTTCGATCTCATCAACCAGGGCACGACCATCCTGGTGTCGACACACTACATGGACGAGGCCGAGCGCTGCCATCGGCTGGCCATCCTGGACCGAGGGCGGCTGGTCTGCGAGGGCGAGCCCCTCGACCTGATGCGAAGTATCGAGGCCACCGTCATCGAGATCACCGGCCCGGAACTCAAGCCGCTTCGCGAGTCCCTGGCCGGCGTCGATGCCGTATGGAATCTGACGCAGCTTGGCAGCCGCCTTCATGCACTGCTCGATCCGGCTACCGCCGATCCCGCTGCTTTGATCCGGTCGGCGCTGGCAGACGCCAACCTGGTAGCCGATGTGGCCCTGGCCGAGGCCGGATTGGAAGACGTATTCGTTGCCGCCACGGGCCAGCGCAGGCAACGGTGAACGCCTTGCGGAGAACCTGGGCCATTGCCCAGAAGGAATTCAGGCAACTGGCGCGGGACCGGCTGACTTTCGCCATGGTCATCGGGATTCCATTGATCCTGATTACGCTGTTCGGCTACGCGATCAACCTGGATGTGCGCGGACTGCGCGCCGGCATCGCCGACCAGGCCGGTACCCAGACGTCCCGTCGGCTCATTGCCGACCTGACCGCCACCCAGGTCATCACGCCCGTGCGCCAGGCATCCACCGCGGAGGAACTCCAGGCACAACTCTTGCGCAATGAAATCGTGGTCGGCGTATTCATCCCCCGGGATTTCGAACGCCGGCTCCAGGATCCCAACCGGGAGGCGGCGCAGTTGCTGGTGGATGCCACGGACCCGCTGATACCCGGCATTGTCGCTGCCATCGCCGACATGCCGTTCGCCCCGCGGGAAGGAACGGCCTCTCCGCGCCTGATCCCGCGAACCGGCCGCAGCCAGGACAGCGCGCTCTTCGCCATGCGCCCGTTCTACAATCCGGAGGGGCGCTCGGCGGTGATGATTGTGCCCGGAACCATCGGCGTGATCCTCACGTTCACCATGGTGCTCTTCACCTCCATCGCCATCGTCCGCGAACGCGAACGGGGAAACCTGGAACTGCTCATCACGACGCCGGTTCGAACGATCGAACTCATGTTGGGCAAGATCATCCCCTATATCCTGATCGGCATGCTCCAGGTCAGCCTGATACTCGCCGCCGGCGTATTGCTGTTCGATGTGCCGCTGCGCGGATCATTGATCGACCTGTACGTGGCGGCCCTGGCGTACGTGATTGCAGTCCTGGGGCTGGGGCTGCTGATATCGACCATCGCCAAGATCCAGTTCCAGGCGTTTCAATTGACGTTCTTCATCCTGCTGCCTTCGATCCTGCTGTCGGGCTTCGTATTTCCCTTCGACGGAATGCCGCAACCGGCACAATACTTCGCTCAGGCCCTGCCGCTGACGCACTTCGTCGTCCTGGTGCGGGGCATCCTCCTCAAGGGCGCCAGCCTCGCGGACCTGGTGCTGCCGCTGCAGAAACTGGGCATTATCTTTCTGGTCTCCATGACCCTGGCCATGATCCGCTTCCGCAAGCGATTGGATTGATCGATGAATCTGCAACGCCCGTTCATCCGACCGGGTAGCGCGGCCCCTTGCGGCGGTAGCGGCAGTTCCCGGAATGAAGCGTAAGCGAAGCAGCGCAAGCGGCGTCTCAGCCGGTGAGGTATTGACCGGCTCCGTCGAGCGGGTGACGTTTCACAACCCGGAGAACGGTTTCTGCGTGCTGCGCGTCAAGGCCCGCGGCCACCGCGATCTTGTCACCACGGTGGGCCACGCCGCGATCATCTCGGCCGGCGAGTGGATCACCGCCTCCGGCGAATGGACCAACGACCGCAACCACGGCTTGCAGTTTCGCGCCGGGTTCCTCAAGGCCACCGCTCCGTCATCGCTGGACGGCATGGAAAGGTACCTCGGGTCGGGGATGATTCACGGCATCGGTCCGGTCTACGCAAAACGCCTCATCCGACTCTTCGGCAAGGACGTCTTCGACATCATCGAGGCCGACCCGGAACGGCTGCGTGAGGTCGAGGGGATCGGACCGAAGCGGGCCGAACGCATCACCTCCGCCTGGGCCGAGCAGAAAGTGGTACGCGAGATCATGGTCTTTCTGCACCAGTATGGAGTCGGTACGGCGCGGGCCGTGCGTATTTTCAAGACCTACGGAGCGGATGCCGTTGAGGTCATGACAGAGAACCCCTACCGGCTCGCGCGCGACATTCGGGGAATCGGCTTTCGATCCGCCGATCAAATCGCTGCCAGACTCGGAATCGCCAGGACCGCGATGGCCCGCATTCGCGCCGGGATATCGTACGCGCTCACCGAAGCCATGGGTGACGGCCACTGCGGCTTGCCTGCATCCGAACTGATCGAACTCGCCGTGAAGCTGCTCGAGGTGCCCGAAGGTCTGGTGATGGACGCACTCGAACTGGAATTGAGCGCGGAGACCCTGACCGCTGACAATGTCGGCGCGACCCCGTGCGTGTTCCTGAGCGGACTCCACCGTGCCGAGAAGGCCATCTCGGGACACATGCACCGGCTGGCCGGCGGTGCGCTGCCCTGGCCGGCAATCGATGCGGACAAGGCCCTGCCGTGGGTTGAGG
>JAKZVH010000388.1:0-3038 GCA_047516145.1 Gammaproteobacteria bacterium | reverse complement strand
TACAGAGCGGAGGCCGTCAATGCGGGCGTACATTCTGCAGCGCCTCGTTATCATGGTACCTCTGGCAGTAGGTGTCACGATAATCAACTTCGCCTTCTTCAACCTCGCGCCCGGCGACCCGCTCGACAGGATCTACTTCTCCGACATAGAGACCGCGCAGTCAGAGACGCCGGGACAACGCGAGCGGCTTCGCAAGTTGTACGGGCTGGACAAACCCATGCCTGTTCGGTACCTCATCTGGCTCCGCGAGTTGGCCCAAGGCAACCTCGGCCGCTCTATGGTCTATACCAGGCCGGTGATGGAGCTCATACTCGAGCGTCTGCCGGCAACGCTGGAGCTGACCGTGACCGCGTTGGTGCTAAGCACAGTCGTAGGTGTGCTCTTTGGGGTCGTGTCGGCGCTCCGGCAGTACAGCTTCCTGGACTACTTCCTTACCGCCGGTGCGCTATTCGGCATTTCGATCCCGACCTTTTTCTTCGGGCTGATCATGCTTTACGTGTTCGCTTTCGTCTTCCCGATCTTCCCTGCCTTCGGCATGGCCTCAGTGCTCGGGGAATTCTCAATACTGGATAACCTTCACCACCTGGCCCTGCCCGCCCTGGTCCTATCACTCGATGGGACAGCAGGCATCTCGCGATACACGCGCACGGCGATGCTTGAGGTGCTCAGCGCGGACTACGTGAGGACGGCCCAGGCCAAGGGGCTCTCCGAGCTCGTGGTAATCGGGAGACACGCCTTCCGCAACGCGCTGCTGCCGCTGCTCACCATCACCACCCTGCACCTGCCCGGTCTGTTCGGCGGCGTCTTCGTCATCGAGACTGTGTTCTCCTGGCCCGGGATGGGCCAGTTCGGCATCGACTCAGTCAGAAACCTGGACTATCAGGTGCTCATGGGGGTCACCTTGATCGCTACCGTACTGGTCATCCTGGCAAACCTGCTGGCCGACATACTCTACGCCGCCGTCGACCCGCGCATTCGCGTTGCGGACTAGGAGGCGACGTGTCGAATCAGGTAACCGCTCAAGGGACGGCCGCCGCCGAAGACCTCCCCTTTAGGCCATCCAAGGCCGTTGGCTGGTGGCCGCGGTTCCGGCGCCATCGGGGCGCGCTGATCGGCTTCGGCGTGCTGCTGCTGTTTGGCATGGGAGCGATCTTCGCCCCGTGGATAGCCCCGGACCCCAACCGCATCGACTTGGGGGCGGTCGAGCAGCCGCCCAGCTTCGACCACATCCTGGGAACGGACCCGGGCGGGCGCGACATCTTCGCCAGGGTCTTGTACGGTGGGCGCGCCTCCCTGAGCGTCGGCCTCGTTGCGGCCTCCATCGCCTCGGCCATCGGGACCCTCATAGGGCTGGTCTCCGGCTATGCCGGCGGGAAGATCGACAACCTTCTCATGCGCTTTACAGAGCTCGTGAGTACACTGCCAAATTTCTTTATCATCCTCATACTGGTTACGATAACGGGCCCTAGTATCTTTAATATCATGATGGTCATCGGGGTACTGGGCTGGACGGGAAAGGCGCGGCTGATCCGCGGCCAGGTGCTGCTGGTGCGAGAGCTGGACTATGTCACCGCCTCGCGGGCATTAGGCAGCGGTGCATGGCGCCTGCTCCTCAAGCACATCCTGCCCGCCGTCGTGCCTTTTGTCGTGGTGGGGGCCATGCTGAGCATTGCAGGCTCCATCATTACCGAAGCGGGCCTGAGCTTCTTGGGGCTGGGCGTACGGCCGCCCACGCCCACCTGGGGCAACATGATTACCAGGGCGCAGGACCTCACAGTCCTCCAGTACCTCCCCTGGTTGTGGCTACCCCCAGGGATCGCGATCTTCCTTACGGTGATGTCCCTCAACTTCGTTGGAGACGGGCTGCGCGACGCGATGGACCCCCGAAGCAGGAAGGACTGAGCCATCCCATTGAACGCGGCCAGCGCAATAGCGGGAATCTCGAGCACGGAATAGCAAGGAGTAGCTATCTCAAGGAAGGTGGATAGCACGCTGACCGAACCTGTACAATGCACACCCGCAACATGTACTGCTGAATCGAAGTCTTGAGCCAAAGGAGGCCAATCTTGACGGAACTTAAGGAAATTACCCGCGGGAAGACCATGCGTCAGGTGAACACCGGCGTCCTCCCGGACTGCACTCGGGAGGAGTTCGACCGACGCCTGCGACGCCTGCGCGAAGAGATGGCCCGCACCGATGTCGATGGACTCCTGCTTACCCAGGAGAGCAACGTGCGGTATGCCACCGGCTGGTACGAGGTGTGCTGGATGATACAGGCCTATTTCTGGATGGCCTTTATTCCACGGGACGAGAATCTGCCCCCGATGCTGATAATCCCGAGCGGAGGCCATAACCAGACCCAGGCAAGCTGGATCGAGACGCTGGCCGTGTGGGAGTTTCCGGTTGGCTTCTACACCGGCAACGTGGGCGGGGCGACAGTGGATGCCGTGGTCGCCTTGGTGAATGACCTGGGGCTGAGCGAGTCTCACATCGCCACTGAGATGGGCGCCCACTTCCGCATGGGCATGTCCGTGGAGATGTTCGACTCGCTCCGCGACGCCCTGCCCGGGGCCCGCTGGAGCGACTGCGGAAAGGTCATCTGGCCCGTGCGCAGCGTCAAGTCCGATGAGGAGGTCCGGCGGCTTCGGGAATCGGTGCGCATAACCTGCCTTGGGATCCAGGCAGGTTTCGAGGCCATCCACGATGGGGTATCCGAGCGCGAGGTTGCCAGCATCATGTCGCAAGAGATGCACGCCCGGGGCGGCAGCGAGATCCGGTCCCTGATCCTGTACGCCGGGCCGGACCGCGCCCTGTGGGCCGACTCCATCCCGCGGCGTGAGATGATAATTCGCCCCGGCAGCCTCATTCAGTTCGACGGCGGCGGCACGTACGAGGGATACTTCACGGACATCAAACGATTCGCCTCCCTGGGCCAGCCGACCGCCGACCAGCAACGGTACTACGACCTGGCGCGGGCCTCCCAGCAGGGCGCCATCGACGCGGTGGCCCCTGGCGTCCCATACAGCGAAGTGTACCAG
>JAKZVH010000387.1:0-2501 GCA_047516145.1 Gammaproteobacteria bacterium | reverse complement strand
GGTCGGCGCTTGCCTGCACTCCGAGTTTGATTCCTTTTGCCCACGCTTCCCAAACAAAGCCCTTGGGACGCCACTCCGAGCCGTGGTGGTAGTAGCGTCTGTCGGGAGTCGCGGCGCGAGGGGCTCCGATGTATTCGTACGATGCGTGCAGGCCCTGGTAGATCTCGACGACCGGCTCGACTTCCGGGTCGCTGTCGCGCCAGTCGGTTCCCTGATTGGTTCCCGACGTATGAGACGTCGTGATACCCCCGTTGCGGCGCAAGTAAGGGTAGAGCACCGAACCGGTATTGATTTCGCCGCGGCGCTCCCCGGGCGAGATGGGAAGTTCTCGAATCCCCCGCCTGGCGAATATGGTGTTGCGGTGTCCGTTGGGGTATTTCAGGCTGCGCTCGGTTCCAAACAATGGCCAGAAGCGCCCTTCGACGAGAAAAATGTCTTCCGACTTTTCGGTGCGCCACCAGTTATATTCCAGGCCTGGACTGCGGCCGCCGTACTGGTGATCTCCGACCATCATGAAATCGTATTGCCCGGCCGTGAAGGCGTAGCGGTAGAAATCGATCAAAGCGCCGTCGCCGATTCCGTCGCCGGAAATATCGGTGTGGCGGTGGAGGTCGCCGCGGAGTATTCGATAGCGCTTCCCTCCGGCCTCGTAACGATAGGCCCGGATGGCCGCTACGTCCTCGGGATCATTGGGATGCACGGGCGCTACCCGGATTGCCGGCTCGTCGAAGGGCTCGAGCCGGGCCGAACCCTCCCCGCGAAAGCCGGCTGCCGCCGGATCCACCACGGTGTAGGACACCTGCGTAATCTGCGCCGGCGGGGCGCGGCGGTTGATCGGCCGGGAAACAGATCCGAACGGGCGCGCATCCCTTGACCATGCGAACCAAAGCTTGCCATCCGGGGTGGACGTACTCGCGGCCCGCACGTCATTGCGGCCGTTGGTCGCGTGCAGCTTGACGGCGGGCAGCCAGCCATTGCCGTCGAGGCGGGTCAGAAGGACTTCCCAGATTCCTCCGGCGCCCCAGTTGTTATTGACCCTCGTGGTCGTGCTGGTCAGCGACCGGCCCATGGCCCAAACGCGTCCACCCTTGTCGATCTGCAGGGTGACTTGCTGGAAGTAGTCTTGATACTCAGCCGGAATCGCGTCCATGACCGGGGGTGGCTGCTTGATTTGCCCGCCGTCGAGAACGGCAATTTTCGCTGAGCGGACGCGGTAGAGCCCCGCTCCGCCGCCGGGCTTGAAGCGCTGGCTCGTCCAGTCCTTGCCCCAGTTCGCTTCGCCGTGGTCCCAGGCGATCCACAGGCGGTCTTGCTGGTCGCAGGCCAGGGAAACATTGGCGTCGAAGGCGGGCGACCGCGTGATCTGCTGCACCTCATTCCATTCACCCGAAGCGCCTAGCCGCCTCACGTAAATATTGAAGTCGCCCGCCCCGTAGCCGTCCCATCCAACCCACACGGCGCCCTTCGAATCGGCGGCCAGGGCCGGATTCCAGTTGTCGCTGGAACCGGAGCTGATGACAGTCTCCCCCGACCAAGCCGAGCCGTCCCACTGGCTATGAAGGATAACGGAGTTTCGATCCCTAAACGCCTGCCAGGCCAGGTGCAGGTTCCCGCGCGAGTCGCGAACCAGAGCGTGATAGAGATTCTCGCCGGGCTCGCCGGTAATCAAGACAACATCGGACCAGCGGCCGCCCTCCAAGGAGCGTGAAAACAGTCCCCATTTCCCGCCGAGCTTCCCGGACCATACGACCACGATTCTTCCAGCGGCATACCGCGCCACGGCCGTGCGGAAGTTGTCGTTGTGCTCGGCGGGGCTCACGGGGACCGCCGGCTTCCAGCCATCGCCCGCCCGTTGCCGCAGCCAAACGGCGTCCTTGCGATTGGCGTAGGAAATCCAGCTCACCCATACGGATCCATCGCCGGACGCGGTCATTGCCGGATAGTCGTTATAGGTTTCGCCGCCTGTCAAATCAATCTTCGTTGGGATTCGTTCGGCGCTTGCCTCGTCGCCGGCAAATATTTTCGGTTTGCCAAGCCCCAGCTCATCGAGCCGGAAGGAGAAGTCGCCTGATTCCGTGCTGACGCTAACATTGGCGCCCCCGGTTCCCTCCATCATGGCGACAACACCGTTCGGAATCATCTGGAAAGGGGCTGTGTGAACAGGGTCGTAACCGCGCGGCGTTGTGGAGTCGGCGTAACGGGTGACGCGGGTCGTGAGCCACCACTCGTCCGGCCCCTTGATCTCGTCCCTGCCTTCGAAGTGAACCCCGCCGACTCGCAGGACTCGGCCCGGCGTGACGCTTATTTTGCCGTCCCAGCGTCGCGGCGTGAACCTCTTCAAGCCGAACAGCAGGCGGAGGGAGGTTGTGGTTTCTTCCTCCGCGGCGGATGGATTGACTTCCGGAATTTGAGCGTGCGCAGCACCCAGGCTGAACAGCAAGACAAACACAACGGTTGAAACGGATCGGTTCAGCACTCCTTTCTCCAGGATCGACAATAGC
>JAKZVH010000386.1:0-7738 GCA_047516145.1 Gammaproteobacteria bacterium | reverse complement strand
CGTCCACATAGGCCGCGTAGGGCGCGTCCGCAGCGACGCGGCCAAAAAGCGCCCAGGGATCATCGATGCCCTCGACGACCTGCCGGGTGGTGTAGTTGATCTGGTATGTGTTGCCGCTGCGGATCTGGTCCTTGATGGCAGCGATCTTGCGAAAGTAGTCGAGCCGGGATTCAGCCATACGCCAGGACGGCGCCGCATGCACTTGTGGCTTCGTCGGGAGCTCGGGAGTCGGCGCCGCCGCAGTTCGCTGCGGCTCCCGGAATAGCCCAAAGCAGATCAGCGGTAGAGCCTCTGCCGGGCGCGTCCGCAAGGCGTTGTCGAAACCGGGTGCGGCCTCGTATGTCAAATAGCCTGCGGCGAACAGCCCTTGTTGCCCGACGCGCCGCTCCGTTTCTTCGAGTACGCCAAGAACCCGCGACGGCCTGCGTGTCGCGAGAACATCAACCGGATCGTCGAAACGCAGCCACTCGCCCGCAGTCGGATCCCGCAGGAGAAGCCCTCTGAGCAAGGACATCAACTCAGGTGAGCCTGTGTATGGGCCGTTTAAAACTAGGGATAGAGGCTCGGCAAGCGGTCCCCGCGATAGATGGCCCAGTTCGAGTCGTCCTGCTGGAGGCGCATTTCCCAGACCTTTTCGGGTGGGTCGGTGTGGGTGACCTCCATGAGCCGGGCCCAGCGCTGGGCCTGACCGGGCGGCACGTTCACGCCCTCGGCGTTGGTTTCCGCCCCGCCGACGTTGATCATCACGGTGTCGGCCTGGGGATGCCAATCCACGTCCCCCAGGTAGCGCCCGTAATACACCTCGTGTTCCGGTCCGTACACCCAGGGCTGGCTCACTTCCATGGTTTCCTCGTTGACCGAGTATTCCACGGCGCGGCTGTAGCTGTTCGCCAGGGGCATTTTTTCTTCAAAGGGGCTCGAGCGCGCGGTGCCGTTGTCGAAGAGTAGATACGTGCCATGTTCGGTGTGGCTGATGGCGTGATGCTTGTAGGACCATTCCACGTCGCCAACGGGCGTCAGCAGCTTATCGCTCCAGGGTTCGTTCCAGTTGTCGTGATTGCCCAGGATCCACACCAATTCGCCGGTATCCATGCTGACCTTGATCACCGCATCCTGATAGGGCACTGACATGAGGAAGGAGTTGTCCTCCTCTTCGTAGATCAGCGCATTGCCGTGGGTCCAGTCGTGGACGATACCCTCCACCACGCCGTCGTAGTGGTTCGCCCAGAAGTCCTCGCGGAGCGAGTTGTAGCCGATACGGTTGATGTCGAGGATGTCGAACAGGCTCCACTCGTCGATCACCTCGCCCTCGGGCGTGAACTCCACCACCAGGTCGGCAATGACGTTGGCAGGCGCCCGCGGCGCGTCGGGGTCGGTTTCGCTGGTGTACCAGTCATCGATCACGCGGTGTTCCGTGCTCAATAGCAGGAAGTTGCCATTGGGCAGTTCCACGAAATCGTGGTGGAACGAGTCCGTTCCCACGGGGATGCTGTCCGGCGCGGGGTCCTTGGCGGTGCCGGTAAAGTGCCAGCGGCGCTGGATGTTGCCCAGCATGTCGATCTCGATCATGCCGTCGGTGCCCGGCCAGACTTCGTAGACCAGGTTGCCGTTGGCGAGCCGCCGGACATCGTGGACCCGATGATTCCCCGGCAGGTAATACCAGACGATTTCGCCCTCATCGTCTACCGCGATCGCGGGCGAGAAATTGGCCGGCGTGGAATTGTTTTCCGTATCCCAGCGGCCGTTGACATTGAAGATCGTGACGCCGGGCTCCATGCGCGCGGGATCCCGGGCGGTGATCACCGGTGTCGGAAACGCGTCCGGCAGTGGGGGCGTCGTAAACGATAGGGCGACCGTTTCCGCGGCCATTCCGTCCGCGTCTTCCAGCGTAGCCGTAATCGTGTGGGTCCGGCCCGCGCGCAGTCCGAGTACGGGCACTTCGTGGCTCATCGCCATCGCGTCGTCGGGCGTGACGCTCCAACTGCGCTCGCCGTCGTCGACGTTGATCGTCAGGCGTGTGGGAACGTCAGTAGTAACGCTCAGGATGGCAGCCAGCGGCACGGTGGGATTCGGGTTGCCCACCAGCGTCGCGCTCTCGACGGATGGTCCGCCGGCCTCCGGCATTGCGGTGTCCGAGTCACCGCTACCAGGCGAACTGCAGCCGAGGATCAGGAACGATGACGCGAGCAGCGTCGCCGGAAGCGGAAGCAAAGAACGGTTCATTGGCGGTCTCCTCTGGACTGCACGGGCTGGGCGTCCAGCTGTCGATATTCGCGCATTCTAGGCGCTGCAATCGACAATCGCCAACTGCCGCCGCTTTCGGCTATCGCAGTGCCCGCCGGTTCGGGTTAATGGTATGGGTGACGCGCAGGTTCAGTTCGTCCGGCCAGACGGGATCGTCGAAGACTCATTCGCGGTCCCACTCGCGCATGATCGGTTGGCCGTTGGACCGCATTGCCTGCATATAGGCATCCAGCAGCTCCCTGCCGGGTAACCCCCTCCGTTCGATATCGGCTACCCAGGCGCCGGCCAGATCGGGTACCGAGGCAGCCCACTCACGCCGCTGCTCATCGGAGAGCGAAACGATCGTCCCGCCCAGTGCCTGGAAGGACGCCATCGCCAGGGCGCTTCTGCGGACCGTTTCCCGCGCCAACGCGTCTCGATAGACCTGCGCCGCCGCGAGCAGGGCTTCGCGCACGTCCGCGGGCAGGCGGCCCCAACTACGTTCGTTGGCGCTGATGGCGACGGAACTCACCGCGCCGAGGCGGGCGTCGACGAGGTAGGGCCCAACCTCGTACAACTTGTAGGAGACGATCGCCTCGGGCCAGACGATCGCGCCATCCGTCAGACCCGTCGCGATGTTGTTGTAGAAGTCGGCCAGGCCGCTGCTGACGGCAACGGCGCCCAAACCCTCGAAGTAGCGCAGGTTCATGCCGATGCCGGACATCCTGAGGCCGCGGAAGTCGTCAAGCGTGCCGATGGGCCGATTCATCAGCGCCTGGTAGGTATCGACAAGCCCCGCCGCGACAAGATAAACCTGACGATAATCTCGCCACTGCCGTTTCAGGGCGGGGTAGCGTTCGTGCAAGTCGCTGATGGTGCGCACCACGAGCCCCATGTCCGTGGTGACGAACGGGGTGACGTAACTGAGGTTGTAGAAGGGGATCTTGTCCGAATGGAAGGACGTCGTGATGATCCCGATGTCCGCGAGACCGTACTGCACGGCCTCAAAGGCGCCGCCGGGCTTCGTCACGCTGCCGAAGGGCGTATTCCAGTCGATGACGTAAGCGCCGGTCTCCGCCAAACGCCTGTCGGCCTCCGGGATGAAGTGGGTCAGGAAGACCTCTATCCACAGCGCGGTGGGCGGGTAGCCGCTGACGGCCGTGATCGGCACGGTTTGCTGCGCGCCTGGGGCGGCTGCCCAAAGCAGGCATAACAGCGGCAGGGATGCGATTCGCCGATTCATTCGGACGACGATTGTAATTGAATCCCGGTCAGAAGGCGTTCACGCCGGTGAGTTCCTTCCCCACGATCAATTGATGCACGGTCTCGGTGCCTTCGTAGGTGATGACCGTCTCCAGGTTGAGCAGGTGACGAATGGGACAGTATTCAGCACTGATTCCGCTGCCACCCAGCATATCCCGGCTGTCTCTCGCAACCTCCAACGCCATTCGTACGTTGTTCCACTTGGCCACGGAGACTTGTACCGGCCGCAGCCGACCCTCGTCCTTCAGCTGTCCAAGCCGGAACGCGAGCAACTGCGCCGCGGCAATCCGGCGCGCCATTTCGGCAAGGCGCACCTGGATTGTTTGCGTGTGGGACAAGGGGCGACCGAACAATATGCGCGTTTCCGTGTAATCGAGCATTTCCTCAAGACATGCTTGTGCAGCGCCGATCACACCCCAACTGATCCCGTACCGCGCCTGGGTCAGGCAACTCAGCGGGTAGCGCAATCCCACGGCTTCCGGCAGTACGTTGCCGGCGGGCACGCGGACGTTTTCGAGAAAGAGCGCCGAGGTGATCGAGGCGCGCATGGAGAATTTTCGCTCGATGTCGGTCGCTTCGAATCCCGGCATGTCGGGTTCGACAAGAAATCCACGGACACCCTCGTCGGTTTGCGCCCAGACGAGAGCGACGTCGGCGACCGAGCCGTTGGTGATCCACATCTTGGAACCGTTGAGGATCCAGTCGCCACCGTCCCGTTTCGCATGGGTCGTCATGTTGCCCGGGTCGGAGCCGCCCTGGGATTCGGTCAGTCCAAAGCATCCCAGCGCTTCTCCGCGCGCCATCGCCGGCAACCAGCGATCCTTCTGCGCGTCCGTGCCGTACCGGTGGATCGGGTACATCGTCAATGAGTTCTGCACGGATATGAAGCTGCGCAGTCCGCTGTCGCCTCGTTCCAGTTCCTGACAAATCAACCCGTAACAAATGTTGTTCAGGCCCGCGCATCCGTACCCTTCCAGGTTCGAGCCGAACAGTCCGAGTGCCGCAAGCTCGGGAATCAATTCGGCCGGAAATCGGTGCTCCTCGAAGCATTCCCTGATGATGGGCAATACCCTCTCGTCGACGAATCGAGCGACGGTGTCCCTGACCAGCACCTCGTCGTCCGATAGCAGCGACGCGACATCGAATAGATCCATGGAATTCAATCCAGCCATCATGTACTCCTTTACGGCCCGCTCGCCGTAGTGGGCCGACCCACTGCTACCCCGCGGTCGGCGTGGCCCGATATCATCGCCACCGAATTCCCGGGCTCGCGTGCGGTGGCTACTATAATCGAGCCGGTCCCGCGGTGAAATCGAGGCGACGGCTCCTGTCCTCGCGCAACCGCCATCGATCCGACTCTGCCGCCAGCGCCCGGAAACCATGATGCCGAATCGGCGAGAGATGCAGGTGTTGGCCAACCGCGTGGCATATGTGGACAATAGACCCATGAATAAATCGACGCTCGGGATTCTCACGTCCGCCCCGCTGCTTTCCCTGATCGTGGGAATCGTCTGGGCGCTCTCGCCGCCTCATGCCGATGCCCAGCTGCGGCGCATCGCCATCGGCTCGAATCCGGCGGGGACCAACTACTACGTGGTTGCCAGCGGCATAGCAAAACTGCTGCAGGACGAGACCGGTATTCCCTCGACGGTGCGCCCGTTCTCCGGGTCTTCGGTCTACATGCCCATGCTCCAGCGCGGCGAGATTCCGCTGGGCATCAACACCCAGATCGATAGCCTGGCGGCCTATACGGCGCTGGAACCCTATACCGCGCCAATGTCCAATCTCCGCCTGATCAGCGCGTTGATGCCGCTGCGGGACAACCTGATGGTCAGGGGCGATTCCGGCATCACGGAACTCGAGGATCTTCGCGGCCGTCGAGTCGTGATCGCCATTCGCTCCAACGTGGCGCTGGAGCGGTGGCATTGGGCCATTCTTTCAACCGCGGGGTTGGGTCCCGACGACATCGACATAGTCAGCGTCGCAAGCCTCCCCGACGGCGTGCGCCTGCTCACCGAGGGGCGCGTCGATGCGGCCCCGATCGGGTTGGCCACGGCGCTGGCGCGGCAGGCTGAGGCAACGATCCCCGGCGGTATCCGCTTTCTCGGCATCGGCAGCGACGAGGCCAAACTGACGGATTCGGTGCCGGGAGCCCAGGTGGATCTCTTCAGCCCCGAGATGGCTGCCGTGGGTATCTTCGAACCCACTCGGCTCGGGCGATTCTCGTCCTATCTCAATACCGGCGCGCACCTGGCCGATGACGACGCCTACTTGATCGTCAAGACCATTCACCAGCAGTGGGAGTCGCTGCGCCGCGATTACGCCCTGCTCAGCCCCGTCCCCGCCGACTCCATCGCTCCGGCGGACAGCCCGCACCCCTACCATCCGGGCGCGGCCCGGTACTTCCGCGAGGCGGGGCTGTGGACGGACGCGCACGAGCGCAACCAGGTGCGGGCGCTCGGCGGCGCCGCGCGCTAGTCTGCGCAGTCAGCCCGCACGTCACATTCGAAGTCCTTGAAAATCGGCCGGTATCGGGGAGATTGATTTGGGCGGGTTTCTGAAACGGCTGGAACATGTCTACCTGGGAGCGATCATCGTCGTCGGTATCGGGTGGATCATCGATGTTCCGCAGTACTTCGGGATCTCCCTGATTTCAGCCGAATGGATGGGCCCGCTGCTGGCGCTGGGCATCGCGGCTGCGTTCCTCAAGCATCCCTACGGCAGCCGGGCCGGCTTGATCGAGGTATCGCTCGGTTTCGCCGCGATCGGCAGCTGGTGCTGGATGTCGCTGAACTATTCCGATTGGATCATCGATATTTTCGGCTATACCGCGCAGAAATACGTTCCGGGCTTCATCGCGATACTGCTCCTCATGGAGGCGTTGCGCAGGGCGGCCGGACTTTCGATCACCATCCTCGTCTGGTGCCTCATTGCCTACGGGTTACTCGGGTATCTGCTGCCGCCGCCGTTCCAGGCCGAACAACTGCAGATGTCGCGGTTGGTCATGTACCTGTACGCGGATACGAACGGCGTGCCCGGCCAGGTTCTGACCGTTGTCGCGCGGCTGGTTCTGGCGTTCATCGTTCTCGGCAAGCTGATGGAAGTCAGCGGCGCGACGAAGTTCTTCACCAATCTGGCCATGGCCGCCATGGGGCACCAGCGCGGCGGCGCGGCGAAGGTCGCCGTCGTCGCCTCCAGCATATTCGGATCCATCAACGGCACCTCTGTCGGCAACATCATGTCCACCGGCATCGTGACCATTCCCTTGATGAAGCGATCCGGCTTCAAACCGCACTATGCCGCGGCGATCGAGGCGGTTGCTTCCAACGGCGGGCAGTTCGCGCCGCCGGTGATGGGTGCGACGGCGTTCCTGATCGCGGACTTTCTCCAGGTGAGCTATGCGAGCGTCGTGATCGCGGCCACGGTTCCGGCGCTGCTCTACTACGTCTGTCTCTTTTCCCAGGTCGACGCCATCGCCCTGCGCTATGGGCTGCACGGTCTTCCCAGGGAGCAACTTCCGAAGGCCGGCGAGGAAATGCGCCGGGGGTGGATCTTTCTGGCGCCCCTGGCGTTTCTGCTCTACCTCTTGTTCTGGCGGGGCTTCAACCCGGGCGTGGCGGCACTGTGGTCGGTCGTGGCCTTGCTCGGGTTGATGGTGATTCGCAAGCGCCGGTTGCCGAGCAGGGCGGAGTGGTTTGACCTCATCGTCGGTGGCGGCGCCAACATGTTGCCGCTGCTGATGATCGCCGGGGGCGCCGGCATCGTCATCGGCGTCATGAACATAACCGGCCTGGGGTTCTCGCTGTCGCTGGTCCTGACCCAGATCGGAGAAAACTCCGGCCTGCTGGCCATGTTGTTGCTCACCGCTGGAATCTCCATCATCCTGGGCATGGGAATGCCCACGGCGGCCATCTACGTGGTCCTCTCGGTGATCCTGGCTCCCGCCATCGTGGAGATGGGTGTCTCGCCGATGGCGGCGCATCTGTTCATCTTCTATTTCGGTCTGTTGTCGTTCCTGACGCCGCCCGTGGCGATCGCCAGCGTCGTTGCGTCCGGGCTCGCGGGGAGCGAGGTCTGGCGCACCTCATGGATCGGCGTACAGCTTGGCGCGGTGGCGTATCTGCTGCCGTTCCTGTGGAGCTACAACGATGCGTTGCTGCTGCAGAGCTCCAATCTGGCCAATGTCTACGCGGTCGTCACGGCGCTCGTGGCGGTACTGCTCATATCCAAGGCGTTGCAGACGGTTGTGCTC
>JAKZVH010000385.1:0-3670 GCA_047516145.1 Gammaproteobacteria bacterium | reverse complement strand
GGGTAGGGGTGTGGACGGGCGGTCCAGGGCGGCGGCGAGGCATTTCGCGGGCGTCCCCGGGGCGTGCGGTGCGGCGCAAGCCCATCGGGTGTGGGGCCGCGGGCACGGGAGGCCGCGGCGCGACCTGGCGGTGCTCCGCGGGGCCCTCCGGGAGTAAGCGGGCAAACGAGGCCGTTATGGACTTTGGCGGTTTATTGAGTTGGGGGATCCCGAGTCCGTTGCAAGTCCGAGCGTAGCGGGCCGTCCGCGAACCGCGTCTTCCATACCCGCGGGGTCAACTCGATGACGCCCCTGGCCGGATGCCGGGCGACCCGCTGTAAGACATCGACCAGGTAAGTGTACGGATTGACACTTTGTAACTGGCACGTCGCCAGCAAACTCTGAATCACGCCGATGCGCCGGGCGCCGAGTTCCGTCCACGCGAACAGCCAGTTGCGCCGCCCGGCCGGGATCGGCCGCAAGCCCCGCTCCAGATGATTGGTGTCGATACTCACCCCGGGGTCTTCCAGATACACCCGAAGCCCCGTTTCGCGCGCCGCCGCATAGGCCAACGCCTGCCCGAACGGGCTGCTCGGCAACAGGTCCAGCCGTTGGCGCTGTGCCTGGCACCAGTCAAAGAACGCCTCCACGTGCTTGTGCGCCCGGCTCGGCGCGTAATGAAAGACCAGTTCGCCCGCCTCCCCGTACACCGGCCAGAAGTAGCCCGTGCGCATCTTCCCCGGCGACACCCGGCCGGCTTTCACCGAGGTCTCGTCCATCGCGATCACGGCGCCTTGAAGAATATGCGCCGCCTGCGCCGCCACCACCGGCTCCAGCAAATCGATCGCCCGCCCCGCCCAGTTCGTCAGGCTGCCGCGGCTCACCCGGACCCCGCTGTCGGCCAAGCGCCGGTGTTGCCGATACAACGGCAGGTGATACCGGAACTTGTCCACCAGCATCCCAGCCAGGAAACTCACGTCCACGACCGTGCGCTCCAGCACATTCGCCGGCGCCGCCGGCGTGGCCAACGCCCCCGTGTCCCGGCGCTTCACGACCTGGCGCACGTATCTCAAAATCTTGTAGCTGCCGGGTTCTTGCGCCAGCCGGTGCGTCACCTTCTCCCCCACCACCTCCCGCTCGGCTTCGGGAATCGCCTCGATCGCCGGGTCGCGCACCACGATCGTCTCCACCGGCACCGACGCGTCGAACCGCAAACCCTGCTCGTTCACCGCTCCGTCCCGACGCTTCTCCCGGCGCCGATAACGGACTTCTTGCGTGGGCACGTCCTGCACCGGCGGCGTCTCGATGCCCAGCGCCGCGAACAGGCTCGCCTGCACCGCCTCGTCGAACTCCAGGCGCTTCTCGGACTTGCGGCCGAACAACTGGCGCTTGAACCACTCCAGTTGCCGCTTCAGTTGCCCGATCAGCCCAAGCGACGATTGCAGTTGCCCGGTGAGGCCGGCCAGTTGGTGGGTGAGGTCGGCGACGGCCGCGTTCAACCGCGCGTTCTCTTGTTGAAGGACCTGGATCCGGGGACTCGACAAAGGGCTTCAATCCGTCATTTCGACGGGCGAAAGTTTACCATAACCGCGCCCCTCATGCCGCCTTTCGATACCGCATTCGCTGCCGTTTCACCACAATGTCGGCGCCCTCGATCAGCGCCAGCAACGCCGTGCGGCTCAACGGCCACGGCGCGTCCGCGCCCAGGTTCAACATGACCGCGCACGCCGCAGCCGCAACACCACCCCGCCGCCGAGATCCAGTTCCGCATCCCACTCAGGCGCCGCCGGCCCATCCGCCAACGCCACGAACAGCGCCGCTTCGCCCGACCCGCCGCTCGGCCCCGCCCGATCCAGCCGACGCCTCCACAACGCGAACGTGCTCGGCGCCAAATCCTCCGCCACACAGAACCGCTTGAGACTCAATCCGCTGCCCTCGAAGCGCGACATGATTCCCTGCCACTCGCTCCGCGACCGCCGTACCACGACCCGCTTGTCCTCACTCATCCCTTCGATCTCCTTCCTCGTAAAACGACGAAGGAAACCGAATTATCACACCACGGGCAATGACGGCTCAGAATGACCGCTTACCCTGCAACTACCGCCAGGAGAGATTGGAGAATCCGGTCCAGAGGCACAGCAGGGACAGAATCAGTAGACATGGGTCGCATCAGGTATGCATATTCACTTGCGAGCTACAAAGCACTATAGCCATTATGGATCCTGACTCACCGTTTGGGCCAATCCTTATACTTGGACGGAAAGAGATTGACCGACTCGCACCCAAGCAGTTTCATGACGGCTTGGTGCCGCGGATCCACAGAGCCCCTATTTCGATTAAGAAACTGCAGCAACCACGTGTGGACATCCGCTAATTGCAGTAGGCGGCTGAGGTGTGAATGGGAGAAATGAACGGAGTCAACGAGATTATGAATGTGGCGTCCAAATTCGAATTCTGTGCCGCTGGCTCGATAACCTGACAGCGTCTTAGCGAACCTGTCTGCCACTTGATCGTTTTCCCTATCGCCGATCAACATGCCAAGCCCGTTATCTGCCCGCACAAGATCGTTTGCCCGCTCGCAAAGAAACATGAATGCGATTTCTGCGGGGTCTTGAGCGCCATACAGCTTGGTACAGTTGATTTGAATATTGATGAGGCATACGGTTTCAAGTGAAAGAATCGCCATGAAGTCACCAAGTAGCTCCAATCTCATTCCGTAGTCCGGACATTTCTTGAAGTTACGCTTACGGTGGTAGATATCAACGGCATGAAGTTCAGTTTGTCGTGCAAGTTCGTCCTTGCCAAAGGCTTTTATGGCTATGTCCGCTACGAGCCGCTCAGTTTCGACCAAGTTTGTTTCATCAATGCAGACACCGCCGATGTGATAATGCGGATAGTCCGGTTGATGTTTGCTTTCGTCAAAAAATACAAGTTTCATAGCTCTAGGGTGCTCCAAGGACTCATGACAGTCTGGTGGATGTGATTACGACCTTTTTTGGCTGGCTTTCGCTACTCGCGCAAGATCCTTTGGTTGGTCAAACGCAAGTCGCGTCAACGACTAATCCGACTAGCCGAATTCTCGACCACCGGGTAGGCGAATATGTGGGTCTGGGCGAGCCCTGGTGCAGTGTATCGATTTGCACCAACCCATGCTTGCCCCGGGGTTGGGGCGGGCGCCGGACGCGGATGGCCACCGCGCTGGGGCGACTGCGGTCGGGCTCGTGGGCCCCCTCAACGGCGTGGTCCGCGCGTTTTCCCGGAGCTGATGCGCGCGGTGCTGCGCCCGCGATAGGAATGGAAGCCCACCAGCGACGAGACTCGGCTTGTCAAGGCTTCGGTACGGAATAAGATAGCCCAGCCGAAGCGATCGCCCTGCGTGCCCGGTGAGTCGTGTGGGTGTCCTTATCGGAACGCAGAATTTGTTGGGCAGGGGCGCGCTTGGCGAATGCTGCGGGGGCTCGGACTGGCCGGAGAGGAGCAAGGCTTGACGGATTGGGGGCGTCATTGACAACGTCAAGTCTAGTGTCTACGCTTACGTCAATTAAAAGCTTGCCTGACTTGGCGTGGAGAACTCGACATGGCGACATGCCAAGCGCAGTTTCCTCGCGCCGTCAAAGCGGCACCGGAACCATTGGGATGGTATCTCCGCCCATCCTATACCGACCATCGAGCGATTGCCGATGCGGTAGCT
>JAKZVH010000384.1:0-9270 GCA_047516145.1 Gammaproteobacteria bacterium | reverse complement strand
CGGCGCAACGGGCTGATCGCTTGCTTGATCATGACAATCTCCTGTGTCGAGTGAAGTTGAAACCTCAAATCTCAACACAGGACAGACCCGCCCCGTTACCGCGCAAACCTCGATAGACGATAATCCAATCTACCGCGAGAGAGGTTTAGTTCTATGGGGAAAAGCAGACCAAAACGACACGAAAGCCAACATCGGCGCGGCGATGTCAGATGCTGGGGGAACAGCGGAAGTGCCAATGGCCAGGCTGTGAGGACCGGAATTAGCCAGGAGCAGACTCACTCTGCTCCTCGCAAGCGGTCGATATAGCGCAAATTGCGATGCGTGTGAGGCAAAGCAAAGGGGCCGGTAACAAGTACCAGCCCCTAAGCGTGTCCAGGATGATCGTTATGCGGTTACGCTGCCTTGCGCCGCCGCCTCATGAAGCCCAGCCCCGCGAGGCCGATGCCGAAGAGGGCGAAGATGCCGGGTTCGGGGACGCTGAGCGCGACCGCCGCGGTCCCCGTGGTGTCATTTTCGAACAAGCTGGAAAACGTGAATGCTGTGCTAGTGATCTCGATGAAGGGCAAGGGAAAACTGGCAAAGGCGGTCAACGAGAAGAAGTCCCCGTCCACGAAGGTGGCGACGGCATCGATGGGGAACGCGATGTCGAAAAAATGCCGTCGAATGTAAAAGCCAATTCCAACAGGCCAGTTGGACCCGGTAAAGGTATAAACGCCTCTGTACCGATCCCGGTGAACACTGTGCTATCAATAGCAAACGAACCGGTCCCGGTCGCTCCGGTGCGCGGGCCGGATGTGGCGTCAAGGGTGATATCGTAACGAATCGGAACGGCCTGGCTTGGAGCGGATGCTAAAATGGTAATCGCCAAGCCAAGGAAAATGCCGGCTGCCGCTGATTTGAAAATGCGCATGTGATCCTGCTCCCTGCTAGGTCGGCGCCACGGAAATAGGCGTACTCCGCAGACATCGAACGCAAATTTCATACCATTGATGGACTTTCCAATATTTCCAATGATTTATCAGGTTTAATCCGGGGCGCCGTGAGCCCAAACTGTAAAGAAATCCGACACTATTTTTACGAGGTACACGCGGTCAGGGTAAAATTTACGAATTGTTCTAATGTTTACAACTGGTTGAGGGAAATAAACCGCGCATGGCGACGCTGTAAAGAATACCGACACCCCCTCGTTATAGACGCATAAAGGAAACGGCGCACACTACGAGGCGCCATGCGCTAGCTACAAATGGACCCTCCCGATGTCCATAATCGCTCGCATGTTCGATCGGCCCGAATGTCCGTTTGGGGTCAATAGTTACCAAAACGCGGTATCGCTCGGCACGCCCGGAGTTGGGGAAAAGCAGACGTGATTTGGCAGTAAGCCGACATCCCTGTGCGAATGTCGGTTGCTGAGGGAACAGCGGAAGTCAATCGCGGGCGCTGCGACTTCGCTTCCTAGCCAAGAGCGGGCGTCGATGCCTACGATCTTGCGGTTCATTCGGCCAAAAGCGCGTCAACTTCAGCCGGGTTTGCGGAACCGTTCAGGAAGGAAAAATCGCCCTGCTCCAGCATCGCCCGTGTGCCGTCGATGATTACTTGTTGCGTGACCCGGGCAAGTACCGCGCCGACCGAAATACGGGCGACTCCCAGTGCCCCTATTTGGTCCGTTGTCAGATCACGCATCGCGCCGGCGGCGATCAGGTTGACCGGTGTTCCGGTGGCGGCCAGCGCACGGGTGGTGTCGGCATCGACCAGCGGCGCGTAGATCACGTCGGCGCCTGCTTGGGCGAACGCTTGGTAGCGGCGCAAGGCCTCGGCCTGGTCATAGCTCTTGGCGACCCAACCATCGGCGCGGGCCGTCAGCACGATCCCCGCCGCATGGGCGGCAGCGATTGCTGCCTCAATCCGGGCCAGGGCCAGATCGAACGGATAGGCTTCCGACGTCGGCACGGCAATGTCTTCGATTGAGACACCAGCCAGTCCAGCTTCCGCCGCCAGCCGCACGGTCTCGGCGACAGTCTCGGGGTCGTCACCAAACCCGTTCTCGAAATCCCCATTTACCGGCACGTCGACTGCGGCGCAGATGTCGGCAGCGTGCTGCAGGGCAATATCGCGCTTCAACTGTCCGCCGTCGGTCAAGCCGAGCGTAAACCCATGCCCGGCTGAGGTCGTCGCCAGCGCTTGCGCACCCAGCCGCGCCATCACCTTCGCCGAACCCAGATCCCAGGGGTTCGGCATCACCACCGGCTGGCCCGGGACATGCAGAGCACGAAAACGTTCTGTCAGCTCGTTGCGGCGCATGATGTGGGCCTCCTTCTGATTAACTGCAGTGACGTACGGTCTTCAAGCGCACGTCCCACTTCAACACACATAGCAAGAGTATATCGTCGGCCTTGCGGCATCACTATTCCAATATGAGGTGTAGACTAAGGAGAACTTTGCGTTCTTACGGAATGCGGGATCCCAACATTTATCTGTGGCTGTTCGGTTAGAATTCATTTCCGCTCCGGGTCAGACTCGGTCCTGCGACGGTCGGGCCGATCGCGTCTGAAGCTGGTGTAAGCAGACGGGAGTCAGCGGAAAGCCGACATCGCCTGCTGAATGTCGGTTGCTGGGGGAACAGCGGAAGTCATTTTGAAACGCAGCGACTTCCGGGTATAGCCGAGGCTGTTGAAGTTATCGCGCCGTGCCCTTCAAAAGCTGGCTCGACGCCGGGATCCTGGTCACCAACGGCACCGACACCTACCCCTGGAACCCGTTCCTGTCGCTGTGGGCCATGATCACGCGCACCGACGGCGAAACCGGCGCCCAGCTCGGCACCGACGAATGCGTCACGCGCGAGCAAGCGCTGCGGATCTACACCGCCAACGGTGCCCACCTGATGCAGATGGAGGACCGCCTCGGCACACTCGAGGCGGGGAAGTACGCCGACCTCCTCGTCCTCTCGGACGACTATCTCGGCGTTCCGGAAGACCGGATCCAGGATATCCAACCGCTTCTCACCCTGGTTGGCGGCCGGGTCATGCACTCCGTGTCGGAATACGCCGTGTGAGGGGCGAGGCGATGGGGGCGATTGCGGCGGAACTTGTTGGCGCGGCCTGCGGGTTCGCCTTGTTGCTGGCACCGGCCGCGGCGCGGGCGGAAGCGATCGACGGCCACTGGTGCCACAAGAACGGCAAGCGGCTGAGCATCGAAGGCCCGCGCATCGTCACGCCGAATGGCACGGCGATGACCGGCGATTACGACCGGCACGGTTTTTCCTACGTCGTACCGCCGGGCGCGTCCGGCGCGGGCAAGCGGGTGGACATGGCCCTGGTCGACGACGACACAATGCAGTTGACCGCGGGCACAATGCGCGCCTTGCCCGACCTGGGCGAAATCTGGCAACGCTGCCGCGCGCCGGTGAGTTGACGGTGCTGTGTGACGCTCGGCGGACGCGCTGCGCACCTGTCTCGGTGTTGCGGGACATATCCAGTATGCGGGGAAGAATCGGCACACAGGGTATACGCTAACATGGTGTCTTGTTATGGCCGACATTGACATCTCTGGTCAAACTCGCGGCATTGAGGCAGCCTTATCAAATGTAGCCTCGGTTGGCACAGGGCGGTTCGGGATTTCTTGGCCTGGTGAGAGCGGCTGAAACGGAGGGGGCTTTGGCCGGAGTGGAACTTGGTGTCGATATTGGCGGCACCTTCACCGACCTGGTTCTGGTCGACGGCGGAATCGGTGTCGTCGCCACCCATAAATTTCTGACGACCCCGGACGATCCGGCCCGCGCCGTTCTCGCCGGCAGCCGCGAGGTGCTGGCGAGTGCAGGTGTCGTACCCGGCGATCTGGCGCGCGTTGTCCACGCCACGACGCTGATCACCAACGCCGTCATCGAGCGCCGTGGCACCGCCACCGGCATGCTGGTGAGTACGGGCTTCAAGGACGTGCTCGATATCGGCCGCGAGCACCGCTACGACCTGACCAATCTCAAAATCGATTTTCCGGCGCCCCTGGTGCCGCGCGCGCTGCGCCGCGAGGTGGATGAACGCATTATGGCCGATGGCCGCGTCGAGACGCCGCTCGATGAGGACGCGGTTCTCGCAGCCGCCGCCGACCTCGTCGAAAGCCAGGGAATCGAGGCTCTCGCCGTCTGTTTCCTCAATTCCTACCTGCACCCCGCCCACGAATTGCGGATCGGCCAACAAATCGCTGCCGCCTTCCCCAAACTGTTCGTTACCTTGTCGCATCAGGTGGCACCCTTCTCGAGCGAGTTCGAGCGTTGGACCACGGCCACCATCAACGCCTACACGCAGCCCCTGGTCGACGGCTATCTGGACCGCCTGGAGGGTGCCTTCCACGACCTCGGATTCACGGGCAGCTTCTCCATCATGACATCGGCGGGCGGCATCGCCACGGTGAACGTGGCGCGCCGCTTCCCCGTGCGCCTCATCGAATCCGGTCCGGCTGCGGGTGTGCTTGCGGCCGCCTATCTCAGCCGCGACCTCGGCGGCAACGGTGATGTGCTGGCCTTCGACATGGGGGGCACCACCGCCAAAGGCGCCTTCGTCGCCGGCGGCCGGCCGCTCAAGAATTCTCAGATCGAGGTGGCGCGCTGCCATGCCCACCAGAAAGGTAGTGGGCTCATCGCTCGGGTGCCGGCGCTGGACCTCATCGAGATCGGTGCTGGCGGCGGCGCCATCGCCGAGCTGGACCAGCGCCGGCTAATTCGCATCGGCCCGGCCAGCGCTGGCGCCGTTCCCGGCCCCGCCTGTTACGGCCTGGGCGGCGACAAGCCGACCCTCACCGACGCCAACCTGATACTCGGCTATCTGGGGACGGACTCTTTCCTTGGTGGCACGATGGCGCTGGATACCGCGGCAGCGGAAAAAGCGCTTGGCGAACACATAGCGGCACCCCTGGCGATCGCACTCGACAGAGCGGCGCTCGGCGTCCACGACACGGTCAACGAGGACGTGGCGCGCGCGCTGCGCGTGCACGCCGCCGAGGTGGGCCTCGATTATCGGCGCTTCCCTATCGTCGCAACCGGCGGCTCGGCGCCCATTCATGCCGTCAACATCGCGCGCAAGATGCGGGCGCCCAAGGTGGTGTTTCCCCTGGGCGCCGGCATCATGTCGGCTTTCGGATTGCTGGTCAGTCCTCTCGGTCACGAAATTCTGCGCTCCCACCTGCGCCGCCTCGCCGACCTTGACAGCGCTGCCGTCCGCGCCATCTTCCAGCCCCTCGTAGAGGAAGCGCGCGCCTTCCTGTCCGATGCCGGCGCCACGGCCGACAGCGTTCGCGCCCACTATTTCCTCGACATGCGCTATTTTGGGCAGGGGCACGAGGTCACCGCAGAGATTCCCGATCCCTTTGCCGGGACCGAAATCATGGCCGCTATTGAGGCCGCCTTTGACGCCCGTTACCGCGAGGTCCACGGCATCTCCTTCGTCGACCAGCCCATAGAGTGCGTCGACTGGAAGGTAGAGCTGTCGGCCGCGGTGCACGGGGCCGCGCGGGTCCGTTTCGCCACTTCCCGTGAACCCGACGGCAACGCAGTCAAGGGTCAGCGGGCGGCTTGTTTCCCGCCCGGCCAATGGCACCCGAAATGCCCCGTCTACGACCGCTACCGCCTCGTGCCGGACATGGAGATCGATGGTCCGGCCTTCATCGAGGAGCGTGAATCCACGGTCGTGCTGGGCCCCGGCGACCGTGCCGTGGTCGACGCCTTTGGCAATCTCGTCGTCGACATCTGCTTCGAATAAGGGAATCCGGACATGCCCACCATCGATCCCGTTGAGCTCGGAATCATCTGGGACAGGTTCGTCTCCATCGCCGACGAGATGGTGAGCAGCCTGACGCGCACCTCGTTCAGCACCATGGTGAGGGTCAGCGCAGATCTTTCGTGCATGTTGTTCGACAGC
This sequence comes from Gammaproteobacteria bacterium, assembly GCA_047516145.1. Taxonomy (GTDB): domain Bacteria; phylum Pseudomonadota; class Gammaproteobacteria; order Steroidobacterales; family Rariloculaceae; genus UBA6522. The sequence goes on along the minus strand of JAKZVH010000384.1, from coordinate 3,364 downwards.
CGCGCCCGCCTGGTCTCCCAGGGCCGCACATCGGTGCCGTCCTTTACCGGCACCGGCCCGGCGACGCTGCGCCGCATGCTCGAGATCATACCGCCCGACAACTTGCGGCCCGGCGACGTCATCGCGACCAACGACGCCTGGATCGGCACCGGCCACGTCTTCGACATCAACGTGGTGCGGCCGGTGTTCCGCGATAACACCATCGTTGGCTATACCCTGAGCGTCACCCATCTCGCCGATATCGGCGGCATCGGCTACAGCGCCGATGCACGCGACGTCTTCGAGGAAGGGATCACCATCCCAGTCTGCAAACTCATCGAAGAGGGCGAACCAAACGCCCTGATTATCGAGATCATCCGCCAGAACGTACGTTCGGAATCCGTCGTCCTCGGCGACATTTTCTCCAACGTTACCTGCACCGAAGTGGGGGCGCGGTTGCTCATCGAACTGTTGGAGGATTACGGCCTCGATTCCATCGATCCGCTGGCCGCGGCGATCCACGCGCAGACCCGCGACGCCATGCTCGAGAAGCTGGCCCGGGTGCCGGCCGGGACCTATACCAATGCGATCCAGGTGGAAGGCTACGACGAGCCGTTGTATTTCGCGGTCTCCGCCGTCATTTCGGCGGACGGTGCCGTCTTCGATTTCAGCGGGACCGACCCGGCCGTGGGGCGCGGAATCAACGTTCCGCTTTGTTACACCAGTGCGTTCACTTATTACGCCGTGAAATGCCTGACGGTGCCAGAGATCCCCAACAACAGCGGGGCGCTGGATGCCATCGACATCAGCGCACCCGAGGGATGTGTGCTGAATGCCGTCAAGCCTTCGCCGACGGGGGGACGGCACATCCTCGGGCATTTCGTGGTGCCGCTTATCTTCGGGGCTCTCGCGGATGTCTTCCCGAACGACGTGCAGGCGGATTCCGGCATGCTGAGCCAACTAAATTTCCATGGCCGTTTGGTCGATGGCCGATTCATCTCCAGCGTCTATTTCTCGTCGGGCGGCTACGGTGCCTTCGAGGACCGGGACGGGCGATCGGCCCTGCCCGGACCGTCCAACATGATCCTTGCCCCGGCCGAGATATGGGAGGCGGAGAACGCCATATCCGTCCTGAAAAAAGCATTGTTGATCGATTCCGGTGGCCCCGGGCGCAGCCGCGGCGGCCTCGGCCAGGAGGTGGTACTGCGCAACGATACCGGCTCGCCCCTGAACATGGCGGCATTCGCGTCGCGCACCGACTTCCCGGCCCGCGGTTACGCTTCGGCCCCCGACGCCTCGTTGCGGACGGTTGAGGTGGACGGCCGCCTCGTCCATCCCAAGAAGCGCATCGAGGTACCGCCGGGCAGTGTCGTGCGCGTCGTCGAGGCGGGCGGGGCCGGCTTTGGTAACCCGGGCGAACGGGAGATCGAAAAGGTGGTGGAGGACGTCCGCAACGGATTGGTTTCCCGCGCCGGTGCGCTGGAGGATTACGGCGTCGACGTGGAGGCGGAAAAGCGGATACGACCATGAGCGATAAGGACCGCTGCTAGGGAAACATCACCGCCCTTGTCACGCCGTTCGACGGCGACGGCGCGGTCGACGGCCTTAGCCTCGGCGGCAAGTTTGCCTCGGATGCTCGCGGGCAGCGATTGACCGGGTTCATCTCGGTCTGCACAGTCTGATCAAGGATGGCGTTTAGAATATTGATCGCGCACCTGACCGCGTCGACTACGCTGGCGAACTCCACCAGTATGCCGTCGCCGGTTGTCTTGACTATGCGTCCCTTGAAAGTCTCGATTGTGGGGTCGATCAGTTCGCTTCGGTGGGCGCGCTGGCGAGTAATCGTACCTGTCTCGTCGACTTCCATGAGCCGCGAGTATCCAACCATGTCGGCGGTGAGAATTGCAGCAAGTCGCCGTTCGACGCGATCGGAAGCCACGGAATTGATTTCCTGTCCGAATTTTGCGAGGCGTAACACTACGAATTGGTATTGGAGCGGGTGATGTCACAAGGACCAATTGACTATAGGAGTGACCTGCTTGTTCCGCCCTCGCAGGGCGTAAGGGCGGCTGTCGTAGAAGCACTAGACGCTCGGCCCGAATTTGAGCTTCGCGGCGACCCCTATCAGCTCGAATTGGAGAAACGGGTCGCCGCTTTGTTGGGCAAAGAAGATTCTCTGCTGTTCCCGACCTGCACGATGGCAAATGAAACAGCTCTCATCGTGCATTGTCGGCCCGGTGATGCGGCTATCGCCGAACGGGAGGCTCATATGATTACTTCCGAAGGTGGGGCACCAGGGGGGCTCGCGGGAGCCGTTTTGTTGGGCGTACCAGGCGTTCGGGGCCTGCCAAACATTGAAGAAGTCAAGCGTCTCGTGAGCGCGCCGGTGACGACAACGGCTCCTCGCATCGAGGTTCTGCTTCTCGAGAACACCCATCTGCGGTCTGGCGGCCGCGTACTTGATTTTGGCGGCAGTCAACAATTGCGAACAATCACCAGGCACGCCGGAGTTGCTGTCCACCTGGACGGGGCGCGTCTTTTCAATGCTGCTGTTTCAACAGGGAAAACGCTGTCTGAGCTGGCTGGAGTTGCTGACTCCGTAGCCATTAGTCTGAACAAGAGCCTTGGTGCGCCATTTGGCGCGATGCTTGCCGGTACACACGCGTTCATCGCCGAAGCGCTACGTGTTAGGCATCGCTTAGGTGGCGGGTTCCGCCCCACGGCGATCCTCTCAGCCGCAGCTCTAGCGGCTCTTGAGTCTTTCGATCATGTTCGAGACGACCACCGAAGAGCACAGGCTCTAGCCGAATTGCTGAGTAAGCTGCCAGGACTATCTGTTGACCCTACAGAAGTCGAAACAAACATCATTTTTGTGTCGACTGGCTCCGATGGGAATGCACAGGCAGTCGTACAAGCACTCAGCCTGCACGGTGTGAAGGCTTTGCCATTTGGGAGCGATCGGATACGTTTGGTGACACACAGGGGTATCAATGACGACGCTGTTACACGAACCGTTGAAGCTTTCAAACAGATAGTGGTAAGTCAATAAATCAAGGAGTTGAAAGGACCGGAATGAGTTTTTCCTGTTCTCGCCAGACCCCTTTGTTAAATTATGAAAAAGGGGTCTGGTCGAGCTAACCCGTTCCAAGAGAGTTAGCACTGGTAATTGGACATTTCGACAGCCAATTAATTTCTTATTAGAAGAGATATTTGGCGTTAGGGTGAGCTATAGCCGAATCTTGACGGGGCGGTAAAAAGTCGATTCCTCATGAGAGTCGGCTGGGTTATAATTGTGCATGTTTACTTTACGCGACCGACGGACTGGGGAATTGTTTGATCGCTGGTCCTATTTCGGGGACAAACGTCGGCGCCTGATGGAGCAATC
>JAKZVH010000383.1:0-9293 GCA_047516145.1 Gammaproteobacteria bacterium | reverse complement strand
CTGCATGCCTGCGCCGTTACCTGCGCAGGCGAATCATTTTGGCCCGATGTTCGGTGCCGGCGAGTATCCGCCTGAGATTGTCGCGATGCGTGTAGGTAATGAGCACGGCCACGCAGGCGGAAAAGATGACCAGGCCAATCTGCTCGGGCAGTCCCGTGATCGCGAAGTAGATCGGTGCGGCCACGGCTACGCTGACGGTCGCCAACCCGACGTAGCGAGTCACCGTGACAACGGCGAACCAGACGATGATCGCCGGCAAGACAATCGGCGGCGCGACCACGAACAATACGCCGATCGCGGTGGCGCCCCCCTTGCCGCCGCGAAAACCGTACCAGAGGGGGTACACGTGTCCGAGAATTGCAGCCGACGCCACCATGTACGTGACCAGCTCCCGGCTTGACTGCGAGTCGATACCGACGCCCGGCAAGTCGAGTCCCGGCAACAGGGCCACCGGTAGTATGCCCTTGCCCACATCGATGACCATGACGCAGAGTGCGAATACGATGCCCTGGGTTCGTAGCGCGTTGGTGCCTCCCGGGTTGCGGCTGCCGAGTTTGCGAATGTCAACACCGTCACGGACCCGCCCGACAAACAGGGCGCCGAGAACCGATCCCAGTAGGTAGGCGGCAGTAAACTTCAATCCCAACTCGAACACTAGAGCACCCGCGGGGAAGTCCCGGCGCGATTCTATCACCGGAAATGCCGGTAATTTGGCGAGATACGCGGGTCAGGCCCCGAGCCAGGCCTTCCGTCTCGCAAGTGCGGCGGAATCCGGCTTGTCGACGAGCCTGAGGATACAGGTATTCCTGGGGGCTTCAGCGAGGGTAACCGAGAATTCCAGCAGCTCTTCCTCGCGGAACACCGTCACCGGGACGGATTGATGTGCCTGCAGCCGCGCCAACCGTTTCTGGAGATTTTTCTCGGTGACCATCAACCCGCCGACCGCTATCACGAGATCGCCCGGGTTCAGGCCGGCCCGTTCAGCCGGCCCATCGGCGACGACGGCGACGACTTCAAGACCCGCGTTACGCTGCCGGTATCGAATTCCCAATTCCAATAACGGCGGGGCTGCCGACCGTGCAGAGTTCCCCGCGACGTCGAGCCCCATGCCCTGACTGAATTCCAGTGAAACCCCGAAGTCGGCCAACAGTGTCGCCAGGGGTAGATCGTCCTTCCCGCGCACGGCGACAGCGAAAAACCCGGCGAGGTCGATGCCGGCAATCGCCTGGACCAGGGCCTCGAAATCCTCCTCGCCCAGTCCTTCGCGCGACGCCCCGAAACGCCGCCACAACTCGCCCATGACCGCATCCAGTGTCGTATCGGATGCATTGCGCACGGTCAGGTCCAGCGCAAGGGCCACCAGCGCGCCCTTGGCGTAGTAGCTGACAATGGCGTTCACCGAGTTGACCTCGGGTTTGCAGTACTTGTCCCAGGCGTCGAAACTGGCCTCGGCCAGGCTCTGGTTGAGCCGACCCGGGGTTTGATACACGCGCGCGAGTTCTTCCCCGAGGCGGCGCAGATAGGCAGGTACCCCGATGAGTCCGCTGCGCAACAGCATCAGGTCCTGGTAGTAGGAGGTCACCCCCTCGACAACCCACAACAGCCGGGTGTAGTTGCGTCGATCCAGGCGATAGGGGCTGAACGCGCCGGGCTTGATTCGTTTCACGTTCCACGCGTGAAAGTATTCGTGGCTGCAAAGGCTCAGGAAGCGCTGGTAGTTCGGTGGCATTCCGGAATCGCCGGCTACGGGCAGATCCTCCCGGGAGAAGATCAGACTGCTCGATGCGCGATGCTCCAACCCACCGTGGCCGAAGCCGCAGGCCAAGCCGAGAAACGAGTAGCTTCGAAACGGCGGCGGGTGACCGAACAACGCCACGTGCGCCTCGCAGAGTCGGCTCAGATCGGCCCCGATGCGCTCCAGGTCGGTATGGTGGCGGCCGGCGACGACCAGCCGGTGGGGCACTTCACCCACCTGGAATTGCACCTGGGCGAATTCGCTGATCTCCATGGGATGGTCGATGAGTTCGTCGTAGTTCTCGGCCCGGTACCGGCCAAAGCCGTTGGCGTCCACGGCTACCGGGTCCATCGCGGTTGCGACCCGCCAATCCCTGCACCGCGGATCCCGGGGCCGTTCCAGCACCACCTCCACCGGCTCCGCTTCGCGACCGTCGGGGCAGAGGAACAGGCAGGCGCCGTTGAAGAATCCGCGCCGGGCGTCCAGAAATGCGCCGCGCACGGAACGGTCCAGGGCAAAGACCTCCGCAGTCACCGTCAGCTCCGAGCGAGCGTCGGAGCAACACCACCCGTTCTGGGAGATTTTTTCGATCTCGACGCCGCGGCCCGCGGATTCAGCCCGGATGCCGACCACGTGCTTGGCGTACTCGCGCAGCAGGTAGCTGCCCGGCGTCCACGACGGCAGCGCCAGTCGCTGCTCCGGGGCGGGATCGTCCACCCGGCAGGCCACCTCGAAGTGATGCCGGCCAAGACTGGCAAGCCGTACCCGGTAGTGAATCACGCCGCGTCCGGTTCAGATCAGTTCACGAGCGAGGCTACGGCGGGCCTGGCACCAATTGCCTCGACCCAACGGCACATATGCGCTCGCCGCACGGCCGGATCGTCTCCGGTCACCCGCCGCGCGAACCCGCAATACACCCAGGCAGCAATGTCGGCATAGGTGTAGCGATCGCCGGCCAGGTATTCGCTTGCGCCCAGCCGCCCGTCGATCTTGTCGAAAAACGCTTGCATGCGCTTCTCGCCCCGTTCCACCAGCGCCGGAATCCGCTCGTAGGCTTGCGGCCCCGGTAGTGCACGCCCGGCGGGGAACTGCTCGGAATTGCGGAAGTATTCCTGGATCCCCATGTAACCTTCCAGGGTCGCGATGTCGTACCACATGAGTACCAGTGCCTGTTCCTTGGCGCCATGGCCGAGGAGGTTGGGCTCCGGGCACGCCTGCTCCAGGTAGTGCACGATCGCGAGACTCTCGGTGATGCAGGTGCCATCGTCCAGCTCCAGCGCCGGCACGGTCCACCCGGGATTGACTGCTGCATATTCCTCGGTACGGTGATCTCCGGCCCGAATGTTCAGAATCTCCGTCGGTATTTCCAGCCCCTTCTCGGCTACGACGATACCTACCTTTTGCGGACTGGGCGCGCCGGGAAAATAATACAGTTTCATGGTTCTTTCCTTTCTCTTTCGGCGTCCCGCATGCACTCACGTCGGCGACGACGCCGCGACATGTTCCGCGTAAATCATCTCCGCTGCAAGCCGTTTGGCGAAGCAAAAAATGCCGCAGGAAACGAACGGCACTCCACGAACCGAACTGACCTTGAACAATCGGCGCTGTGATCTATTGGACGTCGCACGACGGCCCGAATCCAGCTTGATTACCAGAGCGCTTGATCAGTATTCCCACAGTCGCTAGTCTAGAAGCATGAAAACAACCATTGATATTCCTTCAGGCGAGCTTTCGGATGCCATCAGGTTCACCGGCGCGCGCACAAAGCGCGAAGCGGTGGTTGGCGCGATCACGGATTTCAACCGGCGAATGCGCATGGCCGAACTGACACGATACGCCGGGACATGCGCCGACCTGATCACCCCGGAAGAGCTTCAGGTTGCGCGACGACGGGATTGAACGTGATTCTTGTCGATACGTCGTCGTGGATACACCTGCTTCGCCCCGATGGCGATCCAGACGTTCGAAAAAACGTGGAAGCCGCGCTGCTGAGCGGAGAGGCGTGCTGGTGCCAGATGGTGCAGTTGGAATTGTGGAACGGAGCCCGAGGCAGCCATGAGAAGAAGGTGCTGCGGGACTTCTCCCGGGCCCTGCCGGAACTGCCTATCGACGATGAGGTCTGGAGGAGCGCCTACGAATTGGCGCAACAAGCTCGGGCGCAAGGTATCACCGTGCCGGCGACCGATGTAGTGATTGCCGCATGCGCCCGCCATCACGGCGCTCGCGTCGAGGCTGCCGACAACGACTTCAATTTGCTGAATGCCGTTGCATAGCATCTGGCGGATGCAGACCGGACATGCCCACCACTTTCACCGGCATCCAGAACGAGAACGAGTTCTACAGCCACCACTACCTGTTGTATGTCTCCGCGACGCGCGCCAAGAAGGAACTGACAGTGTTGAGCTTTGGAAAGCCAAGCCCGTTCCTGTCTTGAGAATGAACAATCAACCGTGAACCATGCTAACGCCCATATCCGCCTCACCGCCGTCAACAAGGCGTATGGCGCACACGTGGTCCTGGACCGCTGCGATCTGAGTATTCGGGCGGGGGAGTTCGTGGTGGTGGTGGGCCGCAGCGGCTCCGGCAAATCCACGCTGCTCAACCTGATCGGCGGGCTCGACCGGCCCACCAGCGGCGACATCGAACTGCTAGGGCAATCGCTGGCGGAAATGAGTGAGGACGCGCTGTCGAGGCTGCGCTGCCGCAGGTTGGGCTTCGTGTTTCAGTTCTTCAACCTGATCCCCACGTTGAACGTGGCGGAAAATGTGCGCCTGCCCATGGCGCTCAACGGCATTACCAAACCCGAATGTATCCGGCGCGCCCAGGCGCTCCTGGCGGAACTCGGACTTGCAGACCACGGCCAGCGCTTTCCCGAGGAACTCTCCGGCGGTGAACAACAACGTGTGGCGGTCGCCCGAGCGCTGGTGCACAGGCCCGATGTCGTTCTGGCGGACGAACCCACCGGCAACCTGGATCTGGAGACTGCGGGCGAGGTGCTTGGACTCTTGAACGAAACCTGCCGCCGGCACCGCGCCACCCTCGTGATGGCCACCCATAGCCGGGAAGTGATTGGCGCCGCGGACCGGGTATTCACAATCCGCGGAGCCCGCATGCAAGAGGAGTCGCCGTGAACGGACTGCTCGCGCAATCGGGGCTGCGATTCTATGGCCGTCGCCCGTGGCAACTGTGCCTGGCTGTCAGCGGTATCGCTCTGGGTGTCGCGGTGTACGTGGGCGTCGCCCTGGCCAACGACAGTGCGCGCCGTGCCTTTGAACTGTCGGCCGACCTCATCACCGGTAGCACGACGCATCACCTGATGGGCACACGGGGCGAGGTACCTGATTCACTGTATGCGAACCTGCGCATGGAGCACGGTCCGATGCGCGCGGCACCCGTGATCGAGGCCGAGGTGCGGCTCGTACGGCAGCCCGGGCGGACCTACACGCTGATGGGTATCGATCCCCTTGAGGAAACCGGTTTCAGGGGGTTCTCCGGCTTCGTTCCCGGCCGTGGCACGGACTTCACCCGCATGATCGTGGAACCGGGCGCGGTGCTCGCACCGGATTCGCTCCTTGGGGAGTTGGGCCTGGCGGTGGGCGCCGACCTTGACCTGCTGATCGCCGATACCGTAAGGACCGTGCGCGTCGTGGGCACGGTGCTGGACGCGTCCCCTACCGGGGAAGGTCCCACCGCACCGATTATCACCGACATCGCCACCGCTCAGGAGTTGCTCGGCAGCACGTCCATTTCCAGGATCGACCTGATTCTTGACGAGGCTGGGGCGGCACGGGTTAGCGCCCTGGGGCTCCCGGGTGTGACCCTGGTGCCCGCCGAGGGCCGAAACGCGGCCTTTGACCAACTTGCCGGGGCATTTCGAGTCAATCTGACGGCGCTGAGCCTCCTTGCCCTGCTGGTGGGCGTGTTTCTGATTTACGCGACCATGTCATTTGCGGTCGTGCAACGGCGCCGAGTGTTCGGCGTACTGCGCGCCATTGGCGTCAGCCGCGGTCAATTGCTGACCAGCGTTCTCGTTGAAGCCCTTGCCATCGGCGCCCTGGCCACGGCGGTGGGCATCGTGTTGGGCCAGCAACTCGCCAGCGGCTTGGTGGATCTGGTCTTGCGCACCGTGGGCGACCTGTACTTCCGATCCAATATGGGCGCGGTCGATCCGTCACCGGCGATCTATTGGCGGGGCCTCGCGATGGGCCTGGGAACCACGCTGCTGGCCGCCGGCGCGCCGGCGCTTGACGCGGCCCGCACGGCTCCGCACACCGCCATGAGCCGCGCCGCATTGGAGCAAAGTACGCGCAGGCTTGCAATGCACGCGACGTGGCTCGCGGTCCCCGCAGCCGCCTTGGCCACGGCACTCCTGCTGCTGTCATCCAGAAGTCTGGTGGTGGCATTCGCGGGTCTTTTCTGCGTAATCGCCGCCGGTGCCTTGCTGGTTCCCGCGGCGACCCGGTTGCTGGGCAGGCTCGCCGAACCGTTGGTGGAATCCGGATTCGGGATCGCCGGTTCGCTGGCCGCGCGGGGAATGTCGGCGTCGCTGAGTCGGACCGGCGTGGCCACGGCAGCCCTGTCCGTGGCCGTTGCCACTGTGGTGGGCATCGGGCTGATGATCGGCAGCTTTCGAATCAGTGTTGAGGAATGGTTGGACGGCACGCTGACGGCGGACGTCTACGTCAACATCGACGGAGAGCAACTCTTCGATGACAACCAGGCGGAGGCGCTCGCGGCGGTGCCCGATGTACGGGGGTTGAGCGTGACTCGCTTCACGCGGCTGCCTACGGCCGCGGGTGAGTTGAGCATACGCGCCCAGAATCCCGGACCGGACGGCTGGGGACTGCAAGTGACTGCCGGGGTGCCCGGCGCGATCGCCCGAATGGAGTCTGGCGAAGGTGTGCTGGTATCCGAGCCGCTGGCGTTTCACCGCGGACTTGAACCTGGGGATGATTTGATCCTGCCGACGCTATTGGGCGCGCAACGTTTCCCTGTTCTCGGTGCATTTCGCGACTACAGCACCAATGCGGGTACGGTCCTGATGCCACTGAATTCCTACCGCGCCCACTGGAAGGACGACTCCATCAGCGGTATCGGTGTATATCTCGACGAAAACACCGACCGGGATGCCACGCTCAACGCGATGCGCCGTGTTCTTGGCGCCCAAACGCCGGTTCGCTTTCGCTCCAACGACTTGATACGTGACCGCTCGCTGTCGATTTTCGACCGCACCTTCAAGATTACCGAGGTATTGAGGATACTGGCGGGGGTCGTCGCCTTCCTGGGTCTCGCCAGCGCAGTCATGTCCATAGAGCTCGAGCGGGGCCGGGAACTGGCGATACTCAGGGCAGTGGGCCTGCGGCCGGGGCAGGTGCGTGCACTGACACTGGCGCAAACGTGTCTGCTCGGATTGGCGGCTGGGTTGTTCGCCATACCGCTGGGGATCGTCATGGCAGCGCTGCTCATCTTTGTCATCAACGTGCGTTCCTTCGGCTGGAGCATGGACCTCGCCATCTCGCCTCAGCCGCTTGTCCTGGGCGTGCTACTGGCATTGAGCGCCGCGGTACTGGCAGGCATCTATCCCGCGGTCCGCGCCGCCCAATTCGGCGTCGCCGGGCAGTTGAGGGAGGAATGACAGGTGTCGCGAGGGGTGTGGGTATTGGTATGCCTGCTCGGCGGATGCACCGCCCCGACGGACCCGTCAGGCCCGCCCCAACAGGGGCGCGCTACCCGCTTTCTTACCGAGCCCAGCGCGGATCGCTACGCTCGGGTGCTCGAGAGCAGGCCGTTCCGGTTTCCCGAGGATCACGCGGCCCACGACGAATTTCGCAGCGAGTGGTGGTATTTCACCGGCAACCTGCACACGCGCCGGGGGCGGCACTTCGGGTTCGAGCTGACCTTCTTTCGTTACGCGCTTTCTCCCGAGACCGTGCAGCGAACGTCTCGGTGGGCAACGAATCAAGCCTGGATGGCCCATCTGTCGGTAACCGACACCGAGGGCGAGCAGTTCATCGCGTCCGAGCGGTTTTCCCGCGAAGCCCTGGGGCTGGCGGGCAGCCAGGCGGCACCGTTCAGAGTCTGGCTTGAAGACTGGTCGGCCAATGGCGACGGGGCCGGCATTCCGCCGCTGAAGCTGACGGCGGGTACGGATCGGGCTGGTCTGCAACTCATGCTGAACAGCAATAAGCCCGTGGCGCTTCATGGGGACAACGGTGTGGATCCAAAAGGACCGGAACGCGGCAATGCCTCGTACTACTATTCGCTGACCCGGCTTGCGGCAATCGGCACGCTGCGTTTGGGGGACGCGGAGTTCGATGTCAGCGGCACAGCCTGGATGGACCGGGAGTGGGGCACCAGCGCCCTGAGCCCGGACCTGGCCGGCTGGGACTGGTTTGGGCTACAGCTCGCGGACGATCGAGAGATCATGTTCTACCGGTTGCGCACCCACGACGGCAAGTCCAGCCCGTTCAGCGGTGGATCGTTGTTGCAAGCTGACGGAACGCGTGTCGGATTATCGGCGCAGGATGTCTCCTTGACGCCGTTGGAGTACTGGAGCAGCCCGGAAACCGGCTCACGCTACCCGGTAAGCTGGCAACTCGACCTGCCCAGCGAGGAAATTACGCTTCAGGTTCGACCCTATCTTCTGCAGCAGGAACTGAACCTGACCGTGCGCTACTGGGAGGGCGCAGTGAGGGTGTCAGGCGATGAGGCCGGTAGCGAAATCAGCGGGGAGGGCTACGTCGAGCTGACAGGGTATTAGTCCGCATGTCTCCCCAACGGGCATCGCGACAAACGGCGGCCTTCGAAACGAAAAAACCCTCCGGCCCGAAGACCGGAGGGTTTCTTGTAGATGCCTGGCGGTGACCTACTCTCACATGGGGAGACCCCACACTACCATCGGCGCTGGACGTCTTCACTTCCGAGTTCGGGATGGGATCGGGTGGTTCCCGTCCGCTATGGCCGCCAGGCAAACCGGTACGCGCTCTTTCGAGCGCTAAACCTGGATTGATCCGCGTTTCGCACCAAACCTCTTGGGTGTTATATGGTCAAGCCTCACGGGCAATTAGTACTGGTTAGCTTCATCCATTACTGAACTTCCACACCCAGCCTATCAACCTCGTAGTCTTCGAGGGCCCTTCAGGGGGATCTAGTCCCCGGGGAAACCTAATCTTGGGGGGGGCTTCCCGCTTAGATGCTTTCAGCGGTTATCCCGTCCGTGCGTAGCTACCCGGCAATGCCACTGGCGTGACAACCGGAACACCAGAGGTACGTCCACTCCGGTCCTCTCGTACTAGGAGCAGCTCCCCTCAAGTTTCCAACGCCCACGGCAGATAGGGACCGAACTGTCTCACGACGTTCTAAACCCAGCTCGCGTACCACTTTAAATGGCGAACAGCCATACCCTTGGGACCTGCTGCAGCCCCAGGATGTGATGAGCCGACATCGAGGTGCCAAACTCCTCCGTCGATGTGGACTCTTGGGAGGAATCAGCCTGTTATCCCCGGCGTACCTTTTATCCGTTGAGCGATGGCCCTTCCATACAGAACCACCGGATCAC
>JAKZVH010000382.1:0-6977 GCA_047516145.1 Gammaproteobacteria bacterium | reverse complement strand
GGTGTCGGCGTTGTGCTCGATCAACTCCAGCGCTTCGGTATCGAGAACCTCGAAATAGGGAATCTTGCGATCGATCCAGGCCGTGAACTCGTCCACGATCCCGCGCCCGCGTGCGGCGAGTTTCACCGCCCGGCCACCCCGAACGGTGCGGCTCCTTCGGCCAGGTGCTCGCCTGCGTCGCGGATTGTCGGTCATGCGCGGCCTCCTGCTGCCGGAAACGGCTGAGCCGTAAAAGCGCGAGCCACTATTGCATCATCGACTGTCAGTCTGCGGCAGAATCCCTATTCCTGCATCGCCGGATGCGACATCGAGCCAATCGCACGCGACATCGCCATTGCGGATTAAAATTTATGACTGCTACCATGCCGCCGCGGGCCTCATCTGCGTGGCGAGCGCTGGCGAGACATCCGAGCCAAGCGTATTGTTGCAATCGCCGCTTGCAGCAGCGGATGGGCGACACGCAACCATGGATAGTGGGTCCGCGGTTCGCGATTGCTCCAGGGAGAATTGCCATGCCCCGAAGATCAGGTGGTAGACGGGCGCGCAGGGCCGAGCGCGCCGCGCCCTTGGCCGAAGCGATGAAGCCGGTTCGGCCGGGACATACCGGCGGACAATTCCAGCCCTTGTCCGCTGCCGGCGTTGCGGCCATTGTGGACAACGCCTTCCGGATTCTCGACCGGGTGGGTTTCGCCGACGCAACACCGCACTGCATCGAGACCTGCACCGCGGTCGGCGCCGTGCTCGGCGACGACGGGCGTTTGCGCATGCCGCGAAGTCTGGTGGAACGAACCCTGGAGCAAGCCCGGCGGAATCTTGTGTTGCACGGTCAGGATCCGCGGCGGGACCTGGACTTGAGCGGCGCCAGGGTGCACTTCTCCACCGCCGGCGCCGCGGTCATGGTGGCCGACTCGGAGAACGGCCTCTACCGGGATTCCGAGGCGCAGGATCTCTATGACATGGCGCGCATCGCCGACACCTGCGAGCACATTCACCTGTTTCAGCGCACCTGCGTCCCCCGGGACATTGCCGACAACTATGCGCTGGACATCAATACCCTTTACTGCTCGGTGATGGGCACCAGCAAGCACGTCGGTTCCAGTTGGACGGTACCCGAGCACGTCGAAAAGAGCCTGCAGATGCTGCACCTCATCGCCGGCGGCGAGGCCGAGTGGCGGGCACGCCCCTTCGTCAGTCAGTCCAACTGCTTTGTGGTGCCGCCGATGAAGTTCGCCACCGATGCCCTCGAATGCCTGCGGGTAGCGGTTGAGGGCGGCATGCCGGTGCTGCTGTTATCGGCAGGCCAGGCCGGCGCGACCACCCCCGCCTTTCTGGCCGGGGCAGTCTCTCAAGCCTGGGCGGAGTGCCTCGGCGGACTGGTCTATGTCAACGCGATCGAGCCCGGCGCACCGGCGATTCTCGGTACCTGGCCGTTCGTTTCGGATCTGCGAACCGGGGCGATGAGCGGCGGCTCCCCGGAGCAGGGCCTGCTGTCCGCCGCCTGCGCTCAGCTCGGCAACCATTTCGACCTGCCCTTCGGCACTGCCTGCGGCATGACCGACGCCAAGCTCCCGGACTTTCAGGCGGGCGCGGAACGTGCTGCAACGGTGCTGTCGGCCGCCTTGTCCGGGGCGAACATCGTTTATGAATCCGCCGGCATGTACGCCAGTCTGTTGGGCACGTGTCCGGAGAGCCTGTTGCTCGACAACGACATCCTCGGTGCCGCCGGGCGCGTGACCCGCGGTATCGAGGTCAACCCCGATACGTTGAGCTTTGACGAGATCGAACAGATCTGCGCCAGCGGGGTAGGTCATTACCTGGGTTCAGGGAACACCTTGCAGGTGATGCAAAGCGAATATTTTTACCCGGATTTCAGCGACCGCACCAGCCCGAACGTTTGGGAGGAACAAGGCAAGCCGGTTCTCTTGCATCAGGCGATCGCCAGGAAACGGGATATTCTCGCCCATCACGTGCCGCGCCACGTCAGCGACGAAATTGACGCGAGGGTGCGAGCCGAGTTCCCGATCTTTCTCTCCCGGGCAGCGATGGGGCGATAGTCGACCATGGTTGTCATCAACACCATTCTCGTTCCGCTGAAACGCGTCGTGGATTTCAATGTCCGTGTGCGCGTGAAGCCCGACGGCTCGGGAATGGCGCTGGACGGCGTCAAGATGAGCATCAATCCCTTTGACGAGATCGCCTTGGAGGAGGCGTTGCGAATCAGGGAACGGGGCGAGGCCGCGGAGGTCGTCGTGGCATCCATCGGCGCCCGGGAATGCGTTCAGCAACTGCGTGCCGGGTTGGCCATGGGAGCCGACCGGGCCATTCTGGTTGAGGCCAGCCGGGATCTTGAACCCCTGACCGTCGCCAGGACGTTGCAGGCCCTCGTCCACCGCGAGAATTCGCAGTTGGTGATCATGGGCAAGCAGGCCATCGACGGCGACAACAATCAGACCGGACAGATGCTGGCCGCACTTTGGGGGCGCCCCCAGGCGGCGTTTACCTCCGAACTCAGCCTGAGCAACGGCGTGGCGACAGCGACGCGGGAAGTGGACGCCGGGTTGGAAGTCGTCGAAGTCGACCTGCCGGCGGTGGTGACCACGGACCTGCGTCTGAACGAACCCCGTTACACAAAGCTGCCCGACATCATGAAGGCCAAGAGGAAGCCTCTGGAGACGGTAACACTGTCTGATTTGAACGTGGAACCGGAAGTACAGTTCCGAGTGTTGGGGGTCGAACCGCCGGCCGTGCGCGCGAAGGGCGTAATGGTGCGCGATGTGGCGGAGTTGGTGCGGGCACTACGGGAAAAGGAGTTGGTCTGATGGCCCGGGTTCTGATCGTTGCCGAGCATGACGGGCAGTCCCTCAATCTCAGTACGGCGAAATGCGTGTCCTGCGCCCAAAGCTTCGGGGCGTCAGCGATCGACATAGCGGTGCTGGCTGGAGACGGCGGTGCCGTCGCAGCCCAGGCGGCGGCGCTGGCGGGGGTGACCGGCGTCATCAGGGTCGATCACCCGGCAAACGAATTTGCCCTGGCGGCAGTCGCCGCGCCCCAGGTCCGTGATCTGGCTGCCGATTACACCCACGTCTTCGGCCCGTCGACCACCTTCGGCAAGGATCTGATGCCGCGGGTTGCCGCACTCCTTGGCGTGGGGCAATTGAGCGATATCATGAGCGCCGAAAGCGCCTATCGGTTCAAGCGGCCGATCTACGCCGGCAATGCCATTCTCACGGTGGAGTCGCCGGCGGACCGCACGGTGGTGGCCACCGTCAGAACCGCATCGTACCAGGCGGCTGAACCCACCGGTGAGGCCGAGATCCGGGAACGCTCCATGGATACCGAGCTTCCGGACCATACGCGGTACATCGAACTTCGCAGCGACACCGGCAGCGAGCGGCCGGATTTGCAGACCGGCGCCCGGGTTGTTTCCGGTGGACGCGCCCTGGGCAGCAAGGAAAACTTCGAACTGATCTACCGGCTCGCCGATACGCTCGGCGCTGCCGTGGGCGCATCGCGCGCTGCCGTGGATTCAGGGTACGCGGGCAATGACATGCAGGTCGGCCAGACCGGCAAGATCATTGCGCCGGACCTCTATGTCGCGGTGGGTATCTCCGGAGCCATCCAGCACCTCACCGGAATCAAGGACGCAGGCGTGATCGTGGCCATCAACCTAGACGCGGAAGCGCCGCTGTTCGAGGTCGCCGATATCGGTCTGGCGGCGGATCTGTTCACCGCCGTGCCGGAACTGATCGAAGCGCTGGGCGGATAACGCGTCAACGGCGGCAACGGGCCGAACGTGGGAGGAACCCTCATGGCGGATCGACTACCCCTGTTCATAGATGGCCAATTCGTAGACAGCGAAAGCAACGAAATACTGCCCGTAACCGACCCGGCCAGTCAGGAAGTGCTGAGCTACCTGCCGTTCGCCACGCGACAGGAAATAGACCGGGCGGTGGCCAGCGCCAGGGATACATTCGCCGTTTGGCGGGAGACGCCCACGCCGGAACGGGCGCGGCTGATGCTGCGCTACCAGCATCTGCTGAAGAAGCACCAGGACGATATCGCCCGCATCCTCAGCCGGGAAACCGGCAAGACTTTCGCCGACGCCCAGGGCGATGTCTGGCGCGGCATCGAAGTGGTGGAGCACGCCGGCAACATCGCCAGCCTGATGATGGGCGAAACCGTGGAGAACGTGGCCCGGCGCATCGATACATGCAGCTACACCCAGCCAATTGGTGTCTGCGCGGGCATCACGCCGTTCAATTTCCCGGCCATGATTCCCCTGTGGATGTTCCCGCTGGCCATCGCCTGCGGCAACACCTTCGTGCTCAAGCCCTCGGAGCGGGATCCGATGACACCCAACCGCCTGGCCGAGCTTTTCGTCGATGCCGGCGCTCCCCCCGGCGTATTGCTGGTGGTTCACGGCGGGCGGGAGCAAGTGGATGCACTGCTCACTCACCCGGATATCAAGGCCATTTCGTTCGTCGGTTCGGTGCCGGTGGCGGAGCACGTTTACCGGACGGGCACCCGGCATCTGAAGCGGGTGCAGGCCTTGGCCGGAGCCAAGAATCACATGGTGGTGATGCCGGATGCCGACAAGAAGCGGGTTATCGACAATCTGGTAGGCGCGTCCTGCGGTGCCGCCGGCCAACGCTGCATGGCCATCAGCGTGGCGGTCTTTGTTGGCGAGGCGGCGGACTGGATACCGGAACTGCGGGACGCCATGGCGGCCGTGTCGCCAGGTCCCTGGGACGACGAGAAATCCGCCTACGGCCCGCAGATCACCCCGGAGGCACGGGAACGCATCCTCGGCTTGATTGCCGCCGGCAAGGACGAGGGGGCGGACTGCCTGCTGGACGGTTCCGATTGCCAGGTGCCGGGCTACCCGGAAGGCAACTGGGTCGGCCCGACCCTGTTCGACCGGGTGGGTACGGACATGAGCATCTACCGGGAGGAAATCTTCGGCCCGGTGTTGCTCTGCGCCCGGGCGGCGGATCTTGACCGGGCCATCGGCATGATCAACGCCAACCCCTACGGTAACGGCACCTCCATCTTCACTTCATCCGGCGGCGTCGCGCGCAAGTTCCAGCACGAGATCGACGTGGGCCAGGTGGGCATCAATATCCCCATTCCCGTGCCCCTGCCGTTCTTCAGCTTCACCGGCTGGGGCCGCTCCTTCTTCGGCGACCAGCACGCCTACGGCAAGCAGGCGGTCAAGTTCTACACGGAAACGAAGACGGTCACCTCCCGCTGGTTCGACGATACGCCGCCGGACGGGCCCAACATGACCATCAGGTTGTCCTAGTTGTCCTAGTGTCCAGGGAGAAGAAAGCAGCCATGCATGACAAGCCAGCGGTTGCACCGTCTGTCCGGGAAGCGGAAAACGGTGCGAAGCCGACAACAGCCGATGTGGTGCGGCAATACGAAGAGTACGTTTTCCCCCAGGTGAAGAGCCTGCACACCGAGCCCATGGTCGTGACCGAGGGCCGCGGTGGGCGCGTCGAGGATCTCGAGGGGCGCACGTATCTGGATTTCTTCGGCGGCATTCTCACGGTATCCCTTGGCCACGCCAATGCAGAGGTGAACCGGGCCGTCATCGCCCAGGTGCAACGGCTCTCCCACATTTCCACGCTTTACCCGACTTTGCCGATGGGCGAACTGGCCGAACGCCTGGCCCGCATAACCCCCGGCGCGCTGCAGAAGTGTTTCTTCACGGCTTCCGGCAGCGAGGCTGACGAGGCCGCGGTCATGATGGCGCAGAGCTATACCGGCCACACCGAGATCATCGCCTTGCGGCATGGTTACTCGGGCCGCACCCAACTCGCCCAGGGGCTGACGGGCAATGCGGCCTGGCGCGGCTCGGGGGACCGGGCCAGCGTCGTGCGTCATGCGCTCTCGCCCTATTGCTACCGTTGTCCACTGCAGTTGACCTACCCCAAATGCGGCGTGGCCTGCGCCCGTGATGTAGAGGAGTTGATCCAGACCACCACGTCCGGCCGCGTGGCGGGAATGCTGGCGGAGCCGATTCAGGGCGTTGGCGGGTTTATCACGCCACCGCAGGAGTACTTCGCCATCGTTGCGGAAATCGTGCGCAAGTACGGCGGCGTCTTCATCGCCGACGAAGTGCAGACCGGCTTTGGCCGCACCGGGCGCATGTGGGGTATCGAGCACCACGGCGTGGAACCGGAGATGATGACCATGGCCAAGGGCATCGCCAACGGGTTGCCCCTCGGGGCGTTGGTCGCCACGGCCCCGGTGGCGGATTCACTGGACAAGTCCACCATCTCGACCTTCGGCGGCAATCCCGTGAGTTGCGCCGCGGCCAACACCGTGGTCGATATCGTGGAACGGGACAATCTGGCCGACCACGCCGGCCGCCAGGGCGAGCGTCTGCGCGACGGCCTGCTGCGCATTCAGCGCCGATTCCCCGCCCGCGTTGGCGAGGTGCGCGGCAGGGGGCTCATGCAGGCGATCGAATTGGTGACGGATGAAACCGCCGGCAACCGCACGCCGGCGCCCGACCTGACCCAGGCGTTGCTCGACGCCGCTCGCACGCGGGGGCTGTTGGTGGGCCGTGGCGGAACCTACGGCAATGTCATCCGCATATCGCCGCCGCTCAACGTCAGCGCCGCGGAGGTCGACGAGGCGCTGGGCATTCTGGAGCGGGCGATGGCTGCGGTGGGCTAACTGCAAAATCTCACCAATAACTGGCCTTGAACGGGGAGAGGTTAGCGATGCGGGATCGCTACGTCGGCGACATCGGGGATTTCGCGAAGTACGGTCTGCTTCGGGCAATCGGCAAGGGGAAGCGTCTGGGTGTCGCCTGGTATCTGTGCATTGAAAACGAAGGGCCGCGCGTTGACTCCAACGAAGTCAGCACGGGCGATGGCCGCCACACCGACTACCTCAAGAGACGCAAGGAATGGCGGCATCTTGATCCTGACCTGTTCGGCGTGCTCAAGGCGCTCGTCGATGGGAAC
>JAKZVH010000381.1:0-4721 GCA_047516145.1 Gammaproteobacteria bacterium | reverse complement strand
CTCCGGTCTCAAGGACGGGAACAAGCACACCTGCCACGATATGGCTATCCTGTTGGCCGGCGGCGGCGGGGGCACGATCCGCACGGGCCGTGCCATTGCGTATCCGCGGGATACAGCGCTGAATCGCCTCTATCTCTCGATCGCCGAGCGGATGGGGGCGCCCCTTGAAAACTTCACCGATGCCACCGAGCCGCTGGACCGGTTGACGTAGTCCGGCTAGTCTCTACTGGAATATCGAGGAGATTCCTTCCACATAGAGGGGCCCTGGGCCCGCCCTGATTCGAGCGGTTTGCCATGCCGCAACCTCAGCGGGGGCGATGAACCCGCAGACCATACACCGTGGCCTTGCGCAGATAGAGCTTCAAGCGCACGGAGCCCTCGCGCAGATGACCCTTGAGTTTCTCTTGATTCTCCCAGCGGATCTCGAGGGCATCGCCTCCCTGCTCGATCTCGGCGGACTCGTTTCGGGAGAAGCCTTCCAGGACGGTCCCGTCCGTGCTCAGCAACTCGGCGGCAATCGAGCCACCCGGTGATACATCAGCAAGGAGGTAGAACCGGCCTCGGTTGTCGGAGACGCGAAGCGGACGAGTAACCAGGTATCCTTCGCCATCCGCTCTCCGGCCGACGAAACCGCCGCGATCGAGAAAAGCGACACCGATCCCGCGCTGCCCTTCTCGGCTGTGGGCCGGGCTGTTGCTGCCGTGGTAGAAGATCGCCGTTCGTTGGCCGATCGTCGTGTCCGCGGCGACCGTGTACATCGCGCCACCATCCCAATCGCCCTCGCCGCCGAGCGGCAGGAACGGCTGCCGGAATCGATGCCAGTTGATTCCGTCGCGGCTCACGCCGAGTTGCCCGTAGGCTTGATGGCTCTCTTCGTCGAAACCGGTCGTGACCATCACGTAAGTTTGGCGCGCCAGGCCGAGCTTCCAGATGCCCGGTGTGTAGAGATGCCAAGTCGGCGGGTCCCGTTCGTCGGGGCTGTGAACCGTCGTCATGCGGGACCAGTGGAAGGCGTCCGGACTGGTGGCGCGGGCGACGCTGCGCAGCCCGCCCACGTGACTGCGGAAGTAGCCGACGTACTGCCCGGTCCGGTTGTCCCAGAAGAAGACGTTCTGGGAATCGATTGAGCCGGTCATGTTTCCAAATTCAGAGAAGGTCCATTGAATCCCGTCGGGCGACCAGCCCATTTGCGCCGCGCGTCCTTGAAAGTCCCAGCTATGGCGCATCATCTTGTAGCGCCGGGCGGAATCGGGTTCAGCGTAGTCCTTGATGACCCAGTAGGACGGCGTCCCGCGGACGTTCTCTGATTCAACGAACAGGATGTTGTTCTCGGCCGAGCCGTCGAACTCGACCAGACCAAGCGTGGGCTTTTCCCAGTTGAGGCCGTCCCGTGAGACGGCATAGTGACAGGCGCTGCGGCGGACTCCCTCCTCAGCCGTGTCCACCATCTGGTACCACATCTTGTAGGCGCCCTCTTCCACGTCGTGGACGACGCAGGTGTAGTTCAACGAGCCAACCTCCCAGGGCTTGTCGTGAACCAGTACAGGGTTGCCGGGGTGCTTCTCGAGCTTCGCGGGTTCGATCGCTACACCGCTCGATTCGGCGACTAGGAGATCGTCGTGCAGAAGCAGATCAACGCTGTGGCGCTCTGGGCCGAGGTACACAACCTCTTCTGGCAGGTAGGGGGCGCATCCGCACACCGCCAGCCAGACCAGGCAGGCGCACACCGCCGCGGGGAGAACGGTGAACTCTCTACCGCGTGGCACGCCAATGATTGTACAGAACGCGGTCACGGGTCGGATTCCTGGCTGAGGTCGTGACCGTCACCCACATGAGCCCGATATACTCTGAAGATACCTCCAAGGATTCTCCGCGGAGTCCGACTGACTCAATCGTTGTGTGCGAGGATTCGTCAGGGCCGCGGTTTGTACTATTACAGGAGTTCTTGATTCTCAGTAAGGGAGAAACACCAACATGAACAGACGGATTCACTGGAAGACTTTGACCATCGCGGCCGCTGCCGTTGGAATTTTCGCTGTCGGCGCATTGTTCGGCCAGATGATCAAGCCCAAGAGCGTGATGCACGTGGTGACGGTCAAGTGGGCTGATGGCGCCTCACCGCAACAGATCGCCGACGCACTCAAGGGTGTTGCAACCATAGCCGAGAAGTACGACGGTGTCACGCGCGTGTGGACGCGTTCGATCAAGGCGCAAGGCCCCGAGTCAGGCGTGACCGCCGCGTTCGCGATGGAGTTCAAGAGCGAACAGGCACTGAAGGACTACGCCGACAGCGACGTGCAGAAGGAATGGTACAAGGTGTACCTGCCGGCCCGCGACCTGAGCCGGACGTTCGATATCACCAACTAGCGTCCGGGGGGGGCTACTCGCATCGCACCCCGGGGCCTACTCGCCATCGCGGCCCTTGCGGTATTCCTCGCGCACCTTATTCGCGAAGCGCTTGAGCCCGAGCCCGGCGTTCGCGATCTCCGGCCGAGCCTGCTGCCAAGCCTGTTTGGCGCGAGGCTTCACATCGTCTTCCAGTACCCGCGAGGCCTTGGCGCGGGCCTCCGGGTTCTGGGCGAACTCCTGAGCGGCGCGCATCATTAATCGGCGAAGTAGTCCCATGGCAGGTGCGCTCAGTATATGCTGAAACCCGGCTCAGCAGTCGGTGGCAAAACCGAAAGCCGTGCGAATCGCAATTAGGGGCACGGCACGCCTGGGGTCCGCCCCTACATTTGAACCCGCGTCATCCAGCTGATCCGCACGTGTTGACGAGCCAACCATTTGGACAAGTCAAGGCGGGAGAAGAGGAGCTACTCGCTTCGTAGCACTTCCAGCGGCTTCTTCCCCAGGATGTGAAAACTGGCCAGCCACCCCGCTAGGTTGGCGACCAGCGCCGTACCGAGCACCGACACCACCAGCGGCGCGACGTCGAAGCGCGGCTCCGCGTCGAGGATCTGCTCCAGCAATACCCACGAAATCAGCGTGGCTAGCACACTGCCCATCAGGCCCGCCGTCACGCCCAGCACCAGAAACTCTACCGAGAAGATCGCCGTCACCCGCCGCCGCGTCGCGCCGAGGGCTTTCAAGATCGCGGTCTCGTGAATGCGGCGAAACCGCGTCGCCATTACGCTCGACACCAGGATCATGATGCCACCCAAGATTGCGAACGCCGAGATGAACCGGATCACCAACGCAATCTGATCGACCACTTCCTGCACGATCCGCAGGACGTCGGCGACGCTGATCACCGTCACGCTCGGGAAGCGTTCGAACGCGAGCCTCTGCAAGTCCGCGGTTTGGTCGGGAGCGATGCGGACCGCGCCGTAGTAAATCGCCGGCACGTCGTGGAGGGCGTTCGGCGTAAGAAAGAAGCTGACCGTCGACCCCGGCCGGATCGCTTCGGTGCGATGGATCGCGGCGACCTTGACTCGGATCTGTTCGCCGCCGACTTGCCACTCGAGTTGCGACCCCACGTCGATGCCCAGCCTCTCGGCCGTAGACTCCTGGACCGATGCCAGCAACGGCCCGCCATCCTTGCGGCCTTCGTCAAAGCTCCACCAGCGGCCGCGAATCACATCGGTGTGCTCGGGCTTTTGCTCGCTCCAGGTGACGCTACGCGTTGTCCAGCGGCGGCGGCTGCGCCCCTGCTCGGCATTGATTTCCTCGAGTGGCACCCCGTCCACGGTCAACAGGCGCGCCGCCACCGAGGGCGTCAATTCGACGGCCCCTTCGATGCCCGGATAGCCGTCGAGCAAGTCCTGCAACCCGTCGACGTCCTCGCCGGCTATGTTCACCATGAAGAGGTTCGGCATGTCCGGTGGCGCGCTGCGCACCATCTGGGCCACCACGGACGACTGGATCAGATATACCGCGAGCGTGAACGTCACGCCGATGCCCAGCGCCACGAGGATTGCGTCGGCATGGGCGCCCGGGCGGTGCAAGTTGGCGATGCCGTGTCGCAACGAAGGCGGGAGTCTCCAGGGCAGCCGGCGCGGCAGCGTTCGCAACAGCCGCAGCAACCCGCGGGACACCAGGCCCAGCGCCGCCAGACTGACGAGCAAACCTCCGGCAAACCAGCCCCCGAGTTCGAGCGAGTCGCCGAGCCAAGCGGCCAGACCGGCCAACGCCGCCACGATGAGGGCGCCAAACCGCAGCCCGGCGGTGTTCTTTTTTCTACCGTTCCTTTTTCCACGGCCCACGGGCTCGCCTGCGGCCGTCATCTCCCGGCGGAACACCAACGCCGGCCGCACGTCCCGAATCGCCAGCAGCGGCGGCAGCGTGAACAGCAACGTCGTCAGCAGCCCCGCCGCCAGCCCTTGAAAAGCAACGATCGGCTGCCATTCGAAAGCAGGGGCGTCGGGGAAATAGGTTGCGATGAACGTGGGAAACCAGGCTTGCACGCCGTAGCCGACGACTACGCCCGCCACGCTGCCGGCGGTACCCAGAGCGAGGGCTTGCAATAAGTAGATTCGAATGATCTGCGACGAACGGCCCCCGAGGCACTTCATGATCGCCAGCGAGTCCAGCTTCTGCTGCAGGTGGGAATGCATCGCCATCCCCACCCCGAGCGCGCCGACGATCAGCGCAATCAAGCTCACCAGGCCGAGGAAGTTGGTCGCCCGGTCAAGACCGCGCCGAATCGTGGGATGGGTTTCGCGATAGTCGGCGATCAGGGCCCCGTCGAAGACCGCCTTGAGCTTGTCGCGAGTCTCGTTGAT
>JAKZVH010000380.1:0-12565 GCA_047516145.1 Gammaproteobacteria bacterium | reverse complement strand
TGCTTGCCCTGCGCAGGGGCGATGAAACCGACGCGCACGCCGCCCTTGCCATCGCCTGGAAGTACAATCCTCACGTACCCGCTCTGTTGATCGGCGCCGCGAAAATGCCGCGATACATGGAAGACTACTATGCATTGGGTTCACCCGAAGAGGCGGCGTTCTACGTGCTTGAAAACCGGGAAAACTGGCTGTCGACGGAAGGCGCGGTACCGTGGCTCGCCCGATCAATACAAGACGCAGCCGGATAAGAAACGGAAATTTCTCGGCTACCGCCCCGAAAACCTCGGCTCACCCACTCCCCGCGGATCGGAAGCAGCATCCACCACCCCCGTACGGCCGTCCCAGGTGACGATCTGCAGGTTGCCGTTGCCCCTGAGTTGGCGACTGCGCTCCAGGTTATGGCCAAGCCCTTCCAGGGCCGCCTGCTCTTCCTCGGTGAGCAGATCCGGCTCGAACATGAGCTGGTCGGGAAAGTACTGGTGGTGGAACCGGGGATTGTTCGCCATGGTGGTCGCGTCGGCGCCCTCGATCCAGGCCAGGCTTGCCAGGAAAACGATGGTGATGATCTGGCTGCCGCCGGGCGTTCCGAGAATCGCCGCACCGTCGTCCGTGTGCAGGATGGTGGGCGTCATGCTCGATAGCATCCGCTTGCCCGGTTCGATCTTGTTGGCGTCGGCGCTCAGGAGCTGGTAGCCGTTCGGCTGACCGGGCTTCATGGAAAAGTCATCCATTTCGTTGTTCAGCAATACGCCCGTCCCGGGAGCGATGTAGCCGCTGCCGAAACCGAAGTTGATGGACTGCGTCGCAGCCACGATGTTGCCGTCGACATCGATCACCGAGAAATGGCTGGTCTGGTTACCGCCGCCCGCAGTAACGATCGGCTGAATCCCGGGAAGGCTGTCGCTGGGCGTGGCGCGGTCGATGCGCAGGCTGGCCCGCTGCCCGGCCGCGTAGTACGGGTGCAACAACACATCGAGCGGGATATCCACAAAGTCCGGGTCGCCCAGGTAGGGGCCTCTGTCCCGGTACGCGCGGCGCATCACTTCGGTCAACAGGTGCGTCCGCGTCACGTTGTCCGCGGTCTCGAGATCGAAGCCCGAGAGCATGTTGAACATGTTGATGATTGCCACCCCGCCGGCCGAAGGCGGGGGCGCGGTGACGATGGTGGTATCGCGATACGAACCGACCAGCGGCTCGCGTTCCACCGCCCGATAGTTCTCCAGGTCCTCGATACTCCAGATGCCTTCGTCCTGCTGAACTCCCTCCACGAGCATGCGGGCCACGGGGCCTCGGTAGAACCCGTCATGCCCGTCCCGGGCCATCGCCTGCATCGTCGCCCCGAGATCGGGCTGCCTGAACAGTTCGCCTTCCGCAGGAAGATCCCCGCCGGGGACGAATACGTCCCGCGCCCCTCCGGTCATGGTGGGGGCGCGGCGGGACAGCCGGCGGAGGAGAGACGCGTACGCGGGGTACCCCTCTTCGGCGTACCGGATCGCCGGCGCCAGGGACTCCGCCAACGGCAGGCGTCCGTAATTCTCCGCCACGTGCACCAGCGCGGCCGGCAATCCCGGGATCCCCGCCGCCAGCGGGCCGTTGCGCGAGGCGCCCGGCACGGGCTCGCCGTTGGCATCCAGGTACATGTCTTCGGTGGCGGCCCCCGGCGCCACCTCGCGGCCGTCGACCACCACGTCGAACCCGTCCGCAGCCCGGTGAAGCAGGAAGAACCCCCCGCCGCCGAGTCCCGATCCGTACGGTTCGACCACGCCCAGGGCGGCGCTCACAGCCACTGCCGCATCGAAGGCGTTGCCGCCTTTCCCCAGCACCTCGATCCCCGCTTCGCTTGCCAACGGGTTCGCGCTCGCGACCGCGGCTCGATCGGGGGTTTCGGCAGAGCCGGCAACCGCCCATGGCACGAGTAAGAGCAAGCGTAGCGAGGTCAGCCTATTCATATGGTCATTCTCCGAATTTTTCCTTCAGGGCCTCCGCGACATGGGGTCGCACGAAGGCCGAAACATCCCCTCCGAGTTGGGCGACTTCGCGCACAAGGCTGGAGGAGATGAACGTGAACTTCTCCGTGGGGGTCAGAAATACCGTTTCAACCTCTTGGGTCAACTGGCGGTTCATGGCGGCGAACTGAAACTCGTGCTCGAAGTCCGAGACCGCCCGCAGTCCGCGGATAATCGCTCGCAGCCCGTGCTTGCGGGCGAAGTCGACGGTCAATCCCTCGTAGCCGGTGACCGACACCCTCGGCAGGTCGCGAAGGGCCTCGGCTGCCAACGCGAGCCGCTCCTCCAGGCTGAACAGCGGCGTCTTGCCCGGACTCGCCGCCACCGCGACGACCACGCGATCGAAAAAGACCGCCGCCCGATTGAGCAGGTCCTCGTGCCCTCGGGTGATGGGATCGAAGGTCCCCGGATACATTGCAGCGACGTTCATCATATGGATGGGTCTGACGCGACTGCCCGCATTCTACTCTGTCGCCTCCAATCTGATCAGCCCGTAGGCCACTCGGGCCGCGCGGCCCTGTTTCAGGAGACGTGCGCCGGGCGCCCCGGCGACCAGTTCCTCAATGGTTTGACCGCCCCGCTCCACGAGACGTTCCACGTAGATCCAGTGTTCCGCCGCAATCCAGTTGGTCAGTTGGACCAGCACGCCCGCAAGATTCATGGCATAGGGCGGATCGGCGAAAACCACCTCGAAGGGTTGCTTCGGCGGCGTCGCGAGAAGATCCAGGGCATCTCGCCGGATGATCCGGGCCTCGGCCTCCAGGTCTCGGACGCCCCCCTCCAGGTCTCGAAACGGCGCCTGCAGATCACGGACGTGCCCCCGCAAGGCGCGGACCAGCGCCGCATCGGTCTCCACGAACCACGCTTCCGCAGCGCCGCGGGACAGCGCCTCCAGTCCGAGCACGCCGGAGCCTGCGAAGAGATCGAGACAGCGCGCGCCGGGCAGTATCGGGTCCAACCAGTTGAAGAGCGTCTCGCGCACCCGGTCGGTGGTGGGGCGAACTGCCGTCCCCGCGGGAATCGCGAGCCGTCGGCCACGCCACCGTCCGCCGATTATGCGCACCCCGCTACCGCGCATGACTCATCGACCTGCGTCGCGAGGTCGTCTAGGAGCCCGGCTGCACGCCGCGCATCGAATTTTCAGTGGCGTCACCGTGTAACCCTTTTCGCGCACCGGATTTCTACTGCAGGCGCCTTGATCGCCTCGCGGGGTATACCGGTGGGCGATGCAGACCAGGCGGCCTCGGGCGCCAGTATAATGCCGCGATCATGATCCGTTTCGAGAACGTGCGAAAACGCTATCCCGCCGGAAGGGAGGCGCTCGCCGGGGTCAACTTTCACCTGGAAAGAGGCGAGATGGCCTTTCTCACGGGACCCTCCGGCGCCGGGAAGAGCACACTACTGAAACTGGTGGCACTGATCGAACGGCCGACCCGCGGCACCGTGCTCGTGGCCAGCCAGAATACCGCCCGGATCCCGCGCCGCCGCGTTCCGCAGTTCCGGCGCAGGATCGGCATCGTGTTCCAGGATCACAAGCTTCTCAACGACCGCACGGTATTCGATAACGTGGCGCTGCCGTTGATGATCACGTCGTTGCGGCGCCGCGAACTCGGCGGCCGCGTGCGCGCGGCGCTCGATCAGGTGGGATTGTTGCGATACGAGAAACAGTTCCCGTTGTCGCTATCGTCGGGCGAACAGCAGCGCGTCGGCATTGCCAGGGCCGTGGCCAGCCGGCCGGACCTGGTGATCGCGGACGAGCCGACCGGCAACCTGGACCCGGGGCTCTCGCTGGAAATCATGCGGCTCTTCGGACGGTTCAACGAAGTGGGCACCACCGTACTCATCGCCACCCACGACCTGGAGTTGATCAACAGGATGCGATACCGGCGTTTGTGCCTGGAGGCGGGCAGAGTCGTCGACCCGCCCTTGGATACGCCTGCGGAGAGCTTTTGAAGGCACCATCATGGATGCGATCGCCCGATACCTGACGCTACACGCCGACAACCTGGTCGGCGCCGTCGGCCGTGTGGCGGAACGCCCGCTCGGTAGCCTCATGACCATCCTGGTCATCGCCATCGCCCTGGTCGTCCCGGCCGGCCTGCGCGTGATGGTGGACAACGCCCGCGCGTTGAGCGGTACCTGGGAAGGCGTTGCCGACTTTACCGTCTACCTGGAGATGGCCGTTGACGAGGAAACGGCCGAAATGCTCGCGCAGCGTGTGGCACAGCGCCCCGACGTCGACCAGGCCGAACTGGTGACCCGGTCCGACGCGCTGGAGGATTTTCGCGCCTATTCCGGATTTGGCGAGGCGCTGGATTTGCTGGATGACAATCCCCTGCCCCACGCGCTGGTGGTGCGTCCCGCCGGTACGGGCGCCAACCTTGAAACGTTGGTGGCGGACCTGGATTCGTTGGAGGAAACCGCCCTGGTGCAGTTGGATACGGCGTGGCTTGAACGGCTGCGCGCCATACTGGAGTTGGCGCGCCGGGTCGTGGACGTGACCACCGTGCTGCTCAGCCTCGCGGTCATCGCCATCATCGGCAACACCATACGGCTCGAGATCGGCAACCGCCGCGAGGAGATCGAAATCGTGAAGCTCGTGGGCGCCAGCGACGGCTACATTCGGCGGCCTTTCCTCTACCTGGGCCTCTGCTACGGGGTGGGCGCGGGCGTGCTTGCGGCGTTGATCGTCGTCCTGGGGCTGGGGCTCGTCGCCGCGCCGGCCCGGGCACTGATGGGACTCTACGGTTCCAACTACCGCCTGGCGGGACTCGGTGTCGGCGACACCGCGTTGCTGCTGGGTATTGGCGCGTTCCTCGGCTGGGCCGGGGCCGGCATCGCCGTGGCACGGCATTTGCGGGATGTGGAGCCTAGCTGACACCGCGCCCGGGACATTCCCCGCGCCGATGGCGCAGTGACGGCCCGGCCACGGGCTGCTAGTCCGGCTTGAACTCACTTGGGGTCCCCACGTACAACAGG
This sequence comes from Gammaproteobacteria bacterium, assembly GCA_047516145.1. Classification (GTDB taxonomy): domain Bacteria; phylum Pseudomonadota; class Gammaproteobacteria; order Steroidobacterales; family Rariloculaceae; genus UBA6522. The sequence continues at coordinate 7,580 of JAKZVH010000380.1, read as the reverse complement.
TGCACGTCCTCATCCGTCAGGTTGCTGGCCGTGTGCGGCGTGCGCGAATTGAAGTGCATGCTGTCGCCTTCCTTCAGGGTCAGCTTCAAATCGCCCAGCTCCGAGTAGAGCTCACCCTTGATCAAGTACAGAAAGTCTTCGCCCTCGCGCTGGTCCACTGGAAATACGTGCCCGGGCGGAATCACCATGAGGATTGCGTCCATCTGCTGGAACTTCATGCCGGCACTGAGTTGTATGTACTCAACCGGGGAGTCCACCTCGATACGCTGAGGATCGTCTTTCCGCCGAACTGGGGTTTCCCCGGCCGGGATTTCCATGAACATCGTGACGCGAACTTCGAGTGCCCGCGCGATATTCATCAGCGATACCATCGACGCGGCGGCCTTGTTCCGCTCAACCTGGGAGATAAACGCGGGAGAGAGCTTGGCCTTCTCCGCCAGTTCCTGCAGCGTAAGGCCGAGTTCGAGGCGGCGAGCACGGATCATCTCACCGGCAGCCGCAGTCGGCGCCGCACTTTTCGGCTGTTCACGGTTCAGCACGTTTCAACAACTCCTGGTCAGACTAGAAATTGTACGTGAAATCAAGGCCGTAAGAACGAGGCGGCGCCGGTTGAACGAAGCCGCCCAATTCAAACTCCGCCAGGTACTCTTCGTCAGCGAGATTCCTGGCCCACGCGGTTGCGTCCCAGCGGTCCCCTTCGAACCCGAAATTTGCGTTGATCAGGTCCACCTCGCTACGGGCCGAGGAATGGTCCGGATTCCAGAACTGCTTGCCGCGGCGTTCGAAATCGGTTCGCACGAAGATTCCAATCCGGTCCGTCAAGGACCGACGATACTGGAAACCCAGATTGATCGTGTGGTCCGGTACGTCGGGAGCCCCGTTCGCGTCGGCGGGCGTGAACGTAAACGCGTCCAACTCGTAGTCGAATTCGTTGCCTCCTTCTGTTCTGCCCACGGTTGAATAAATTTTATCTATAGTAAAACTTTTAACAATGCAAAAGTATTTAGTAGAATGTCCGGCAGCGCGCGAAGGACGCTCGGCGGAGCGTCCTCGCGGATTCGACGACCGAATCGCGATCGATACCCCGGTGGTGGAGGTCAGAGAACTCAGCGGGAGATGGTGATGTTGATGTTGAAGACAGGTGCCCCGTGACCCGATACCGCGTTTCAGCCGATATCGGGGGCACGTTCACGGACCTGGTGGTCGAGCCGTCCGACGCCGCGGTGTTTGTCGACAAGGTGCCGACGACCCCGGACAGCCCGGCGCGGGGCGTCGTTGAAGCGGTGCGGCGGCGAATTCCCGATACCTCGGACGGGCGCGGCCATGCGTTACATCGGTCAGGAGTATACGATCGACGCACGGGTTCGAAAAACAGTGGATATTGAAACGATCATCGCGTCGTTCCACAAGGCGCACCATCGCCGCTACGGGCATTCCAGTCCGTCGGCGCCGGTGGAGTTCTTGAACGTGCGGGTCGCGGCATTGGGTGAGTTGAAAAAATACGCTCGGCCTGTCGAGCTACCGGCCGGCGAAGAGCGGAGCGCGTTTGCCGGCAATCGCGAAGCCGTCTTCGACGCCAGACCCCATGACACCTCGGTATTGCTGCGACATCGCCTGCCGACTTTGTTTCAGGCCGAAGGTCCCGCGATCGTGGAAGAGCGAAGCGCCACGACGGTCGTACCGCCCGGATGGCGCGTCGCCGTGGAACTGCAGGGCAATCTGTTGCTCCAAAGGATATGAGCGCCATGCACATTGAGTCCACGACAGGACCCGCCGGCGCGAGCACCGTCGCGGGAATCGGCGGAGGGAATCCGACCGAGCGCCCCCCGCCCGACACGTCGGCGGCAGACGCTGCAACTCTGCGCGCGGCGATCCGCGAGTCCAAATTCACGCCCGAGCAGTCCGCCGTCGCCCGGCTGCTGACGGAACCGCCCTATGGCGAAGACGCCGCGAAGCGAATCGAGGCGGCGGCTGCCGACCTGATCGTCGATATGCGTACGGACCGCAAGCACCGGATGGTGCTGGACCGGTTTCTGACCGAATACGGATTGAGCGACCGCGAGGGCATCGCGCTCATGTGCCTTGCGGAGGCGCTCTTGCGCATACCGGACCGGAGAACGGCTGACCGGTTGATCGCCGACAAGCTCGGCGAAGCCGAGTGGTCCTCGCACCTCGGCCATTCGGACGATCTGCTGGTCTACGCTTCCACCTGGGCGCTGATGCTCGCCGGCGGGATCGTCGCGGTGGAGCGCTCGTTCACGGCCGACCCATCGCGGTGGATCCGCCAACTGGCGCATCGGCTGGGCGAACCCGTCATTCAGACCGCGATGCGTCAGGCGATGCGCATCCTCGGCACCGAGTTCGTGCTGGGCCGGACCATTGAGGAGGCGCTTGAGCGCAGCGAATCCGACGGAATTTACTCCTACGACATGCTGGGCGAGGCCGCACGCGACGCACGCGCCGCACAGCGCTATCTCGATGCCTACGGTCACGCGATCGACAGCCTCGGCGCCGACGGAGGCTCCGAGGCGTTGCGACCGTCGGTATCGGTCAAGCTCTCGGGCCTGCATCCGCGTTACGAGTTCGCCCAACGCAGACGCGTTCTGGCGGAACTCGTACCCCGATTGACCGCGCTGGCCGCGCGCGCCGCCGCGAAGGGTATCGGACTGACCATCGACGCGGAGGAGGCCGATCGACTGGATCTGTCGCTCGACCTCTTCGAGCGGGTCGACACGGCTCGCGGGAGAGTCGAAGGGCCGGCACTCGGCATGGCCGTGCAGGCTTATGACAAGCGCGCCCCGGCGGTCATCGACTGGCTCGTCGCCCGCGCCCGGGCGGCCGGGCGCCGCATTCCCGTTCGGCTGGTCAAGGGGGCGTACTGGGATGCGGAAATCAAGCACGCGCAAGCGTTCGGCTACCCCGGGTTTGCGGTGTTCACGCGCAAGGCGGCGACCGACCTGTCGTACCTGGCCTGCGCCCGGAAAATATTGGCCTGTCCCGACGAACTCGCCGGACAGTTCGCAACCCACAACGCGCACACCGTCGCCGCGGTCATGGCGATCGCCGGGGAATCGCGGGACTTCGAGTTTCAGCGCCTCCACGGCATGGGGGAATCGCTCTACCGGGCCGCCGCGGCTCGCTACGACGACTTCCCGACAATCCGCGTCTATGCCCCCGTGGGCTCCCATGAGGACCTTCTCGCCTACCTGGTCCGGCGACTGCTTGAGAATGGCGCCAACACCTCCTTCGTGAACCGCGTCCTCAATGAACGCCTGCCCCCTGAAGAGCTGGTGGTCGATCCCGTTCGAACCGTACGCATCACCTCGCCAGTAGCGCATCCCGACATTGCGCTGCCCGACGCGCTCTTCGGCGAAGCACGTGTCAACTCCGCAGGCCTCGATCTCACCGATGGCAAGCGTGTGGAGGAATTCGAGCGACACGGTGCGCCGCCGGTGAAGACGCGCTTGAGGGCAGCACCCATCATTTTCGGGCGCCCGGGGGGCGGTAGCGGACGGCACGTCTACAATCCCGCGAATCGTGAGGAGCGTGTGGGAGAGTGCGTGGATTCCCATCCATGGGAGGTGGATCGCGCGTTCGCGCTGGCCGCGCGCGAGCAGAGGGCCTGGAACGCCGCAGGCGCCGAATTTCGTGCCGGTTTGCTACGGGAAGTCGCGGACCGGCTCGAGCAGGACCGTGGGCGTTTCGTTTCGACACTCGTCAGGGAAGCGGGCAAGACACTGCCGGACGCAGTCGCCGAGGTCCGCGAAGCGGTCGATTTCTGCCGATACTATCCCGCCGAGGCGGTAAGCGCCTTTGCCGAGCCGGGCTACCTTCCAGGGCCCACCGGGGAATCGAACCAATTGTCCCTTCACGGACGCGGCGTCTTTGTCTGCATCAGTCCCTGGAACTTTCCGTTCGCCATCTTCCTCGGGCAGGTCGCCGCGGCACTCGCGGCCGGCAACACCGTGATCGCAAAACCGGCTGAAGAGACGCCGCTCATTGCCTTCGAGACGGTCCGGCTGATGCACGCGGCCGGAATCCCGGTCAATGTACTCCAACTCCTCCCCGGGGACGGAGCGCTGGGCGAGGCGTTGGTCGGCCATCCGCAAGCCTCGGGTGTGGCGTTTACCGGGAGCACGGCCACCGCGCGGCGCATCAATCGCACCCTGGCCGGGCGTGACGCAGCCATCGCGCCACTGATCGCGGAAACGGGCGGACAAAACGTGATGTTCGTGGATTCCACGGCGCTTCTGGAACAGGTCACCGACGACGTCATCCAGTCGGCGTTCGGTAGCGCCGGCCAACGGTGCTCCGCGCTTCGTGTCCTCTACCTGCAGAAGGACATCGCGGACAAGGCCATGGCAATGATCGCCGGCGCCATGGACGAACTGCGCGTGGGCAACCCGGCCACCCTCGAAACCGATGTGGGCCCCATCATCTCGCAAGCCGCCGCGGCGGAGCTTCAATCCCACATCGATGGGTTGGCCGGCAAGGGCGCGCATCGCCACTCCGCACCCCTGACCGGCGAGTGCGCCAAGGGCTGGTTCGTTGCCCCCACGATGGCTGAAATCGACAGCATCCACGAACTGACGCGGGAGCACTTCGGGCCGATTCTGCATGTCGTCCGGTTTTCCGGGCGAGCGTTCAAGGCGGCCGTCGAAGATGCGCTCGGCACGGGCTACGGCCTGACGCTGGGACTGCACAGTCGAATCGAGGCGCGGGCCAGCGAGTTGTTTGAGCTTGCGCCCGTCGGCAACGTCTATGTCAACCGCAACATGGTCGGCGCCGTCGTCGGCTCCCAACCATTCGGCGGACAGGGGCTGTCCGGGACGGGGCCGAAGGCCGGCGGCCCTCACTACCTCACGAGATTCGCCACCGAAAAGGTCCTGACGATCAACACCACCGCCACCGGCGGCAATGCCGAGCTGCTCTCGCTAGGCGATTCCTGACCCGCATGTCGGATCAATCTGCTGCTGCGGCCGCCCGACGCGCGTACCCCTGGTTGGACACTGCGCGGTATTCCATGTAGAAGCCTTACTATGCCCGGAACCGATTGTGCGACATTGTGCACGGGGCGCACGATGCCCATGGAGCAAGCAGATGCCTGAAGAACCGTCATCCGATAGCTGGCCCGGGCTCTATCGGCGACATGTCGAGGAATGGGGCCGGCGTTTTGCCGGGGCTTGCGCCGCAAGCGAGACCGACGGGGCGGTTGTATTTTCAGGCGCGATCAAGCACCACTTCCGGGATGACCTCGAGTACCCGTTCTTCGCTGAACCCTATTTCAAGGCCTGGGTGCCCGAAGCGTACCCGGACTCGGCGCTCAGGATCGCTCCGGGAGAGGCGCCGCTCCTGATCTATGCTCAGAATACCGACTTCTGGCACATGCCCACGCCGGAGCCGGACGGCTACTGGACGCGTCACTTCGATATCCGCCGAGTCAGCACGAAGGCCGCCCTGTTGAACGAGCTGGGTACCGTGTCGGGCATGGCGGGCATCGGCGAGGAAGCCGATGAAGCCATGGGTTTCGCGACCGTCAACGATGCAACATTGCTGTCCCACCTGGACTTCCATCGCGCCTGCAAGACACCTTACGAGGTGGCCTGCATGGAAGAGGCGAACCGCATCGCCGCGCGTGGCCATGCGGCCGCCCAGCGCCTGTTGACAGAGCGACCGTCCGAATTCGAACTGAACGAAGTCTATTGCCGCGCGACCGGGCAGCGCGAGTCCGCACTCGCCTACCAGAATATCGTCGCCTTGAACGAGCATGCCGGCATTCTTCATTACCAGCACCTGGACATGCATCCGCCGGCGACGTTGCGCTCGTTTCTCCTCGATGCCGGAGCCGACTTCAACGGCTACGCTTCCGATGTCAGCCGAACATGGTCAAGCCCCGGCGACCCGTTTGCCGACCTGATCCTGTCGATGGATGCGATGCAGCAAAAGTTGTGCGCCGAGGCTCGCCAGGGTGTGAGCTACGTTTCCCTGAATGACTTGGCGCACCGGTTATTGGCCCACGTCCTCGCGGAGCACGACATCACCCGCTGCACGCCGGATGAGTGTTTCGATCGGGGCATTACACGCACTTTTTTACCCCACGGACTCGGACACCTGCTGGGATTGCAGGTCCATGACGCGGCGGGTCACCAGGCAACCCCGTCAGGGACCAGGAATGCGCCTCCGGACGAGCACCCGTTCCTTCGTCTTACCAGGACGCTCGAGCCCGGCTTCGTGGTGACCATCGAGCCGGGCCTCTACTTCATCCCTGCGCTGCTCGAAGAACTCAGGAACGGTCCGGTGAGTCGTCTCATAAACTGGGAACCCGTAGAACGGTTCCTTCCCTGCGGAGGGATTCGGGTCGAGGACAATGTGCTCGTGACCGAGACGGAGAGTCGAAATCTCTCCCGACCGGCATTGTTGGAGTCGGGACTTTCCTGAGGCCGCCGATCCGGGTTGAAATTTCCCCTTCCGGGAACCATCATCAAAGTTAGCACTCTAATCGTCGGAGTGCTAAAATCCCGCGTCCGCGCAACCGCCATGGCTAAAAAGCGCGGTTTTGGCGGGACAGCGTTGACAGGAGACCGACTATCGTGACCACTGCGATCGCCCACAGCGAGTTGGCGCTCGGCGGGCCAATCGGCAGTCTGGATCAATATATCCAGGCCGTCCGGGCCGTTCCCGTGCTCACCAAGGAAGAGGAGTTCGAGCTTGCAACCCGGCTTCGCGAGAGCGACGATCTGGAAGCGGCGCAACGCCTGATCCTCTCCCACCTGCGATTCGTCGTACACATCGCCCGCGGCTACGCCGGTTATGGACTGCCACTGGGCGACCTGGTCCAGGAAGGCAATGTGGGCCTGATGAAGGCCGTCAAGCGGTTCGACCCCAAGGTGGGTGTGCGGCTGGTCTCCTTCGCCGTGCATTGGATTCGCGCCGAAATTCACGAATACGTCCTGAAGAACTGGCGGCTGGTGAAAGTCGCCACCACCAAGGCTCAGCGGAAGTTATTCTTCAACCTGCGCAAGGCCAAGAGCACCCTCGGCTGGCTGTCCGCCGCCGAGACCGAGGCGGTCGCCGAAGACCTCGGCGTCAGCGTCAGCGAAGTCACCCGGATGGAGCAGCGGCTCGCCGGCCGCGATGTCTCCTTCGATGGCTCCTCCACCGAAGACGACGAGTACGCGCCCGTCGCCTACCTGCCAAGCCCGGGTAGCGACCCCGCCGACCTGGTAGAGCAGGCCGACTGGCAATCCGATTCCAACGAACGCCTGGGCCGCGCCCTGACCGAACTGGACGACCGCAGCCGCGATATTGTCCAGCGTCGATGGCTGGCGGAGAAGAAAGCGACCCTTCATGAGCTCGCCGCCGAGTACAGCGTCTCAGCCGAGCGCATTCGCCAGATCGAGGCGAATTCGATGCGGAAGCTTCGGGGGTTTATCGCCGCGTGAAGCCCCGGCAGACTGCCGCGTAGACAAAAACCGGGCTAGCCCGCATATCTCACCAATCTTCGTCGCGAAGGCGTGGAGACGCCGCGGTGACGGGCCGCACGGACTGAAAGACGCTGACGGCATAGCTGACACTATGCC
>JAKZVH010000379.1:0-6902 GCA_047516145.1 Gammaproteobacteria bacterium | reverse complement strand
GCGTCACGATCCGCGCCGGCCATCGCCCTTCCTTGGGCTCCTGGCCGAGGATGCGCTGCGCCTCGCGCGAGCCATTCCCGCGGCGCTGCGGGTTCGGAGCCGTGAGATCGCCATACCCGGGGCGCTCGCGGCGGTGGCGTTGGGCGTACTGGTCTGGTTCGCTGCGTACGGCCCCGACAACTGGCGCTACGGCGTCCGCCACGTCTGGGCGGGCTGGGTCATGGCCGATACCTTGCCGCCGCAACGCATCGTCGTCAGTCCGGGCGACGGCGCCGTGAGGCGCGGCGGGGACCTGGCGATCGATGCCCGCGCGGAGGGCTTCGATCCGGTTGCCGCCGAGGTATTCGCGCTGTTCGAAGGCAGCGAAGACTGGGAAAGCGCGCCCATGCTGACCGGCGACGAAGACGATTTCGAATTCACCTTCTACGCGGTGCGCGAGCCGGTTCGCTACTACGTCGTGGCTGCCGGCGTCCACAGCGAGGAGTTTCTCGTCGGTGTGGTGGACCTGCCCCGGGTAAGAAACGTCAAGCTCACCTACCACTACCCGCGCTGGACGCAACTGGAGAGCGAGACCGTCGATCCGGGCAGCGATATTCGCGCCGTGGCGGGTACCCGGGTCGAGGTCGAGGTCACCACCGATCAGCCGCTGGGCGCGGCCGAATTGATCGTCAACGGCGAGACGCTCGCGATGACCACGGACGGCGCGGTAGCGGCGGCCAATCTTGAGGTGAGCGAATCGGGCGAGTACTTCATCTCGACCTTCTTCAATGACGACCCCGTACGCCTCACCGACGACTATTTCATCGACGCGATTCCCGACACCAAGCCCGCGGTCGACGTGGTGCGGCCGGGGCGCGACTGGCGCGCCAGCAACATCGAGGAAGTGTCCGTGCGGGTGGAGGCCAGCGATGACTTCGCGCTCGACCGGCTGGAATTGCACTACGCGATCAACGGCGGCGACTGGAACGTTGTTGAACTGGACACCGAGGGCGCCTACGCGCTGAGCGACGAGACCCTGTACCTGGAAGAGATGGGCAAGACCATCGGCGGCGACAATTCGCTGGACTTGCCGGGCGAGGGCGGGCTACCCCGGACCCCGGACGACCCGGTCGCCCCGGTCTCGGTCGAAGTCACGACCGCCGCGCTGGAACCGGGCGATCTCATTTCCTACTACGCCCAAGCCCATGATCGCGATGCCTCGGAGCGGACCGACCTGTACTTCGTCGAAGTGCAGCCCTTCGAACGAACCTACTCCCAATCCATGCAGGGCGGCGGGGGCGGCGGCGGTGGCGGCGGTGGGGAGCAGAACGAGATTTCCCAGCGCCAGAAGGAGATCCTGGTGGCGACCTGGAACCTCATCCGCGAGCAGGAGGAACTAACCGGCTTCCTGGATGAGCAGCAGTTGGAGGACAACGCCCTCATGCTTGCCGAACTGCAGCGCACCCTGGCGCAGCAGGCCCAGACGCTGGCCAGCCGGACCCGTGCCCGGCAGCTCACCGCCGTGGACGAACAGATCCAGACCTTCGTGAACAGCCTGGAGAGCGCCGCGGCGGCCATGCAGCCGGCGGCGGACCGGCTTGACGCTATCGAGTTGGATCGGGCCGTGCCCTCCGAACAGGAAGCGCTGCAGCACCTGTTGAAGGCCGAGTCGGTCTTTACCGATATCCAGGTGTCATTCCAGCAGGGCGGTGGCGGTGGCGGCGGCGGTTTCGCCGGCCGCGACCTGGCGGAACTGTTCGAGCTGGAAATGGATCTGGAGAAGAACCAGTACGAAACCGAGTCCGCGGTCTCCTTCGAGAATACGCCGGAGGCGGAGTTCGACGAGGCCATCGCCAAGCTCCAGGAATTGGCGCGGCGCCAGGAGAATCTGGCGCGCCAGGCGGCCCGGCAGCAGGAACTTACCGAGCAGGAACGCTGGCAGCAGGAGCAACTGCGCCGCGAGACCGAGGAATTGCGCCGCGAGCTGGAGGAACTCCGCCAGGCGGCGGCCCAGCAGCAGGCTCAACAGGGCGGCCAGCAACAGGGCGGGCAACAGCAGGGCGGTCAGCAATCGGGCCAGCAAGGTGGACTGGCCAACGCCGCCACCGAAGCCATTCGCCAGCTCGACAATGCGCTGCGGGCGATGGACCGGGCCCAGTCCCAGGGCGAAATGACGCCGGAACAGGCGCAGCGCGCCATCGAACAGGCCCGCCGGCAACTGGACAGTGCACTCGATCAATTGACCGGTCAGCGTCAGGCCGCTGCCGAGGAAGCCTTCTCGGATCTGACGGAGCGGGCCGAGGCGCTGCTCGAGGCACAGCGCCGCATCGCCGCGGAACTCCAGCAGGTGGCCAACGAATCATTCCGCAACCGCGACGACAACGGAGCCCGGCAGAACCCGCTTGGCTACGAAGAAGCCATCGACATGTCGGAGCGCAAGTGGGCCATGCAGGAGTACCTGGAGGCGCTGGAAGAGGATATCCAGCGCGTGGCGAACCAGTTCAGGCCGCAGACGCCCGGCGCATCCGAGGAACTCTATGACGCCCTGGCCGACTTGCAGCAAACCCAGGCGGCGTTGCGCCTGGGCGCCGCCGCGGCGCGCATCCGCCGCGGGCTGGCGGACGAATTGGCTCCCTTTGAAGGTGTGACTACGGCGGCGCTGGAGGATCTGCGGCGCGATACCGAGCAGGCGCTGGCAACTGCCAGTCGCGAGGCCCGCGAAGGGCAGCAACAGGAACAGGATGCCACCTCGGAGCTTGTAGCCGAACTCCAGGCGCTGCGGCGCGAGCTGGCGCAGTTTCAGAACGGCGCCGCGGGCCAGCAGGCGGGCGAGAATGCCCAGGGCGGCAACCGTTTCGGGCCCGGCGGCGGCCGGGGCATCTACGACCCCAACCGGCGCGGCCTGGGCTTCTGGGACCCGAGCCGGTCGCCCCTTTCCCTGGATGCGGAGGCGCGGGAGCGGCTGGAAGCCCAGCTCCAGGCGGCCGGAAGCGATCTGCTCAGCCTGGGGGCCCGCCTGCGGGCCGAGGACGAGTTGACCGCGGCGGAACTCGAAGCGATTCGACGACTGGGCGATGCGCTGCGCAGCGGATTGAGCGGCAACCCGGAACTGATCGAGCAGGAATACCTGGCCATGCTGAACCTGATGGAGCAGCTTGAGCTGGAGCTCGCGTACCGGGAGTCCGGGGAGGGAGAGACCGCGGTTCGAACCCAGGCGCCCGCCGGTGTCGCGGCGGAGTACGAGGAGGCCGTGGCCGAGTATTTCCGGCGCCTGAGTCGTTCGGAAGAGCCGTAGACCGCAGCGCTTGGCGAGTGCGAAGAATCCTTTAGAATCTCGTAGTTTACTTTTGCCGACCGGAAACTCGGCCGCGTCGGTGGGATAATCCCAGGTATGCAAGGGAAGGATGACTCGGCGATGATCGTCACGCGCCGTCTGCAGCGCCGCTACGAGATGGGGGGTGAGACCATCTACGCGCTGCGAGGTGTGGACGTGACGATCGAAGCGGGCGAATACGTGGCGATCATGGGGCCATCGGGGTCCGGCAAGTCCACCCTCATGAATGTCATTGGCTGCCTCGATTCGCCCGACGAGGGTGAATACTGGCTCAACGGTCGATTGGTATCGCGGATGAACGACAGGGAACTCGCCAGGGTGCGGAATCGGGAGGTCGGGTTCGTCTTCCAGACCTTCAATCTGCTGCCGCGCGCCAACGCGCTCCACAATGTGGAGATGCCGCTGATCTACGGCGGCATGAAGCGCAAGCCCCGGCTCGAAGCGGCGGCCAGGGCGCTGACCCGGGTCGGGTTGGCCGACCGGATGAACCATCGGCCCAGCGAGATGTCCGGCGGTCAGCGGCAGCGTGTCGCGCTGGCGCGCGCGCTGGTGACCGCGCCGAGTATCCTCCTGGCGGACGAACCGACGGGCAACCTGGACTCGATCACGGGCAAGGAGATCATGGCGCTCTTCGACGAGTTGCACGCGGCGGGCCATACCATCGTGGTCGTTACGCATGAATTCGACATCGCCGATCGTGCGGACCGCGTAATTGTTATCTCGGACGGCGAAATCGAAGGAGATTCCGCCGCCCCGGGCAGGAGGCACTGAGAATGCGAGCTTCAATAGGTATGCTTCTCGTACTTGGATTGGCGGCCTGCGAGCAGGATCGAACGCAATCGCTGGCGCCGGTCTACGACAGCGCGCCGGTGGAAACCCGGTATATCGAGGTCAACGTCGAGGCGGCCGGCGTGATCGAGCCGGAATTGTTCGTCGATGTCAAATCCAAGGCGTCCGGGGAGATCCTGGCCATTCACGCCGAGACCGGCGACGTGGTGGAGGCGGGGTTTCTGTTGGTGGAGGTGGATAAACGCACGCCGCGCAACCGTCTGGCCGAAGCCGAGGCCACCCTGGTGGCGGCCAAGGCCCGGCGCACCATCGCCGAGACCCAGATGGAACGCGCGAAGACATTGTTCGGGTCCGGCACGTTGACCGAATTCGACTACGAACAGGCGCAACTGGAATATGCCAACTCCGAAGCCCAGGTGATCGGCTCCGAGGTGGCGCTGGAGAACGCCCGCATCGCAATGGACGATACCGACGTCCGCGCGCCAATTACGGGCACGATCATTCACAAGCCCGTCGAGCCGGGAACGGTTATTTCCTCGCCGACCCAGGATGTCAGCGGCGGCACGATCCTGCTGCGCATGGCGGACCTGACCAGCGTCCAGGTGCGCACGCTGGTCGACGAGACGGATATCGGCAAGATCCAGCCCGGAATGAACACCCGGGTGACCGTCGCCGCCTATCCGAACCAGCCGTTCGAGGGCAAGGTCCTGAAGATCGAGCCCCAGGCCATCGTCGAACAGAACGTCACCATGTTCGCGGTACTGATCCGTCTCGAGAACCGCGGCGGGCTGCTCAAGCCGGGTATGAACGCCGAAGTGGACATCCAGATCGCGAGCCGCGACGCGGCCGCGGTCATTCCGACCATGGCGCTGCGCGCGGATTCCGACATTCCGGTGGCGGCGATGATGCTGGGCATGGAGGAAGCGGAACTGCGCAGCGCGTTGGGTCAGGACACCGCGCCGGCGGAGTTCGACATGGACCGGATGCAGGCCTTGATGACCAGGCGCCGCAACGGCGAAGAACTGACGCCCGCCGAGCAGCAGCAGGTCGAGGCGATGATGCAGACGCGGCAGCCGGGCGGTGGAGGCTTCGGCGGCGGTGGTGGGTTCGGCGGTGGTGGAGGCTTGGCAGCGGACGCCGGCGGCACGGGCGGGGATCGCAGCGGCGGCAGGAATGCCAACTCGGCGCTCGAGTATCAATTCGGCGGCGAATATTGGGTCGTGGCCATGCGCGGCGGCGAGCCGGTACCGACGGCGGTTCGCACCGGCGTCACCGACCTGCGATACAGTGAGATCGTGGACGGTTTGGAACCCGAGGACGAGGTATTGCTCCTGCCAAGCACCAGCCTGTTCGAACAGCAGGAGATGCTGCAGCAGTTCATTTCCGACCGGTACTCCTCGACCCCGTTCCAGCAGTCGGGCAGTGGCCGTGGTGGCGGTACCGGGCGCTTGCGTTAATTCCCCGGAGGAACCGATCCGTGGCCATCCAGTCGAAACTCATCGACTACAGCCAGGACGGCGCCACATTCGAGGGCTACCTGGCCTGGGACGATGCCGTCGAGCAGCCGTGTCCCGTGGTCCTGGTGTCCCACGCCTGGGGCGGGGCCGGGGACTTCGAGCACGCGCGCGCCCGTGACCTGGCGGGACTGGGCTACGCAGGATTCAGCCTCGATCTCTATGGCAAGGGCGTGCGCGGCAGCAACCCGGACGAAAATGCACGGCTGATGCAGCCGTTTCTGGATGACCGCGCGATGCTGCAGAAGCGACTGCAACTGGCCGTGGAGGTTGCCGGCGGGCAGGATGGCGTGGACGCCTCGCGCATGGCCGCCATCGGTTACTGCTTCGGCGGGTTGTGCGTTCTCGATCTCGCCAGAATCGGCGCCCGCGTCAGCGGGGCGGTCAGCTTCCACGGCTTGTTCTTCCCGCCGGGAAATACCGGCGGCAATCGAATCTCCGCCCGGGTATTGGCATTGCACGGCTGGGACGATCCCCTGGTCCCGCCGGAGCAGGTCGTCGCCCTGGCGGGCGAACTCACCGCGGCCGGGTCGGACTGGCAGATCCACGGCTACGGCCACACCGCCCATGCCTTCACCAATCCCGAGGCCAACGATCCCGGGCACGGCGCGTTCTACAACGAAACGGCCGACCAACGCTCGTGGCAGGCGATGGTGAACTTCCTTGCGGAGCTTTTCTAACCCGCATTCCCTGCCGGTATCGGCGCTGCTGGCCTGCTCCTGCTGGCCGGGACGGAGGTGCCGGAGTGGGGCACGTCGCCCTCCTACCCGCCCAGCGAGGCGATCGACCGCAGGCATGGTGATCTGGCTGCATTTGATGGCGACGTTGCTGGCGCTGGGGCTGGGGACGGCGAACCTCGCCCTCGCCAAGGGGACGCCGCGTCACAAGATCTTCGGCTGGGCCTGGATCGCCGCCATGCTGTTCGTGACGCTATCGTCCTTCGCCGTCCGGGAGCTGAACGGCGGAGCGCTCAGTTGGTTGCACGGGCTCACGATATGGACCTTGTTCTGCATGTTCGTGGCGATTGTCTCGATTCGCAGGGGCCGGGTCAGGACCCACGCGGCATTCATGACCGGGACAATGATCGGCGTGATCGTCGCAGGGGGGTTCGCGCTGATGCCGGGACGGTTTGTGGGGCACTTGCTGGGGTATTGATCGCCGCGGTTCAATCTTGCCTGGACGTCGTCGTAAACCAGACACGTTTCTCGCACTTATGACCAGATATGTTCTTTAAATATCAATTGGATGGGGTTATAATACTGGTGTTATACAAGGGGTATCCATTC
>JAKZVH010000378.1:0-18991 GCA_047516145.1 Gammaproteobacteria bacterium | reverse complement strand
CATCGGACGCACGCCCCGCTCGAATCCCGCGACCTATACCGCGCTGTTCGCTCCCATCCGCGAGCTCTTCGCCGCCACCCAGGAAGCGCGGTCCCGGGGTTACCGGCCGGGTCGTTTCAGCTTCAACGTAAAGGGCGGGCGCTGCGAATCCTGTCAGGGCGATGGCGTCATCAAGGTGGAAATGCACTTCCTTCCGGACATCTACGTTGCCTGCGATGTCTGCAACGGCAAACGCTACAACCGGGAAACGCTGGATATCCGTTACAAGGGCAGGTCGATCCACGACGTCCTGGAGATGACCGTCGAGGACGCGGCCGGGTTCTTTCGCAACGTCCCGCGAGTCGCCGCGAAGCTCGATACCCTGATGGCCGTCGGACTGACCTATATCCAGTTGGGGCAGAACGCGACGACGCTGTCCGGAGGGGAGGCCCAGCGGATCAAGCTGGCCAAGGAACTGTCCAAGCGCGGGACGGGTTCGACGCTCTACATCCTCGATGAGCCCACTACCGGGCTGCACTTTCACGACATCGCGCAACTCCTCGAGGTGCTCTACAAGCTCCGCGACCAGGGCAATACCGTCGTCATCATCGAGCACAACCTCGAAGTCATCAAGACCGCCGACTGGATCATCGATCTCGGACCGGAAGGCGGGTCCGGCGGCGGCAACGTCATCGCCCAGGGACCGCCGGAAGCGGTGGCGGGCCTGGATGCTTCCCATACCGGGCGCGCCCTTCGAGACCTGATGCGCGGCCACCGCGAAGTATCATTGCTCGCGCCGGCGGGGTAGACGGGGCGCGAGGATTGCCGTCACGCGCAGGCGTACACCGCCGGCGGACTCCAGGCGAACTCCCCTGGCGCGTCCGCGACCGGGAAGTGGCGCCGGGTTCGGCTGGACTCAACCCAGTTTGCGGAAACCCACGGCGCGGCGAATTTCATCCATGAACGGGCTGCTCGCCTCGCGGGCCCGGGCGGCGCCTCGTTGCAGCACGCTCTCCACGTAGTCGGGGGCGTCCAGAAGGCGCTCGTACTCCTCGCGGGGACCCTTGAGTTGCGCGTTCAGGTACTCGAACAGAAAGTTCTTCATCTCGCCCCAGGCGATGCCGGCGCGATACCGTTCGCGGATCGCTTCGGCCTCCGCGTCGGTACCGAAGGCGCGGTAGATGGCGAAGAGCGCGCTGGTGTCGGGATCCTTGGGCTCGCCGGGCTCCCGTGAGTTGGTCTTGATGCGCATGATCAGCTTGCGCAGCCGCTTCTCCGCGGCGAATAACGGGATCGTGTTGCCGTAGCTTTTCGACATCTTGCGGCCGTCCAGGCCGGGCAGCACGGCGGTATTCTCGTCGACCGCCGCCTCGGGGAGAATGAATGTCTCGCCGTAGATGTGGTTGAAGCGCGCAGCGATATCGCGTGCCATCTCCACGTGCTGGATCTGGTCCCGGCCCACGGGCACCCTGTTCGCCTTGAACATCAGGATGTCGGCGGCCATCAGGACCGGGTAACAGAACAGCCCCATGGTAATGCCCTTGTCGGGATCCCTGTTGCGGCGGGCTTCGTTCTCGGCGACGGCTGCCTTGTACGCGTGCGCCCGGTTCATCAGGCCCTTGGCGGTCAGGCAGGTGAGCACCCAGGTCAATTCCATGATCTCCGGGACGTCCGACTGCCGGTAGAACACGCACTCCGGATCCAGTCCGGCGGCCAGCCAGCTCGCCGCGATCTCCAGCGTGGAGCGCGCCAGTTGGTCCGGATCGCCGCTCTTCACGAGGGAATGGTAATCCGCAAGGAAATAGCAGGAATTGACGGTCTTGTCGTGGCTGGCGATGACGGTCGGACGGATCGCTCCCACGTAGTTGCCGATGTGCGGCACACCCGTGGTGGTTATGCCCGTGAGTACGGTGTCCATGAATCTGTGGCGGCCGCGAGGTGGAGGTGGCGCAAGAGTGGGGCGATTCTAACCGAAAGCGCGGGGCGGTGCGGGCTAGTATCCGGCGGCGTGACCGTCCTTTCTTGACTCTGACGCGCCCACGTAGACGCCATTGGCGGCGTCCCGCTGTATCCCCTGATAGCCACCGAAGCCACCCAAACCGTCGCCGCCGGTGGCCACCCGGTGACCCAGCGCCGCAAGCGCCTCGCGGGTCCGCGCCGGGAAGCCGGGCTCCAGGTAAACGACCCCGCCATCGCGCATTCGTCCGCCCGTGGGGTCGCTGGATCCGTCGTGACGAACCCGCGGCGCGTCGCCGGCTGCCTGAATATCCATCCCGAAGTCGATAATGTTCGCGAGTACCTGAACCTGACCCTGGGGTTGCATGTCCGCGCCCATTACCCCGAAGCTCAGGTACGGCTCGCCATCCCGGGTGACGAAGGCGGGAATGATGGTGTGAAAGGGGCGCTTTCCGGGAGCGTAGACGTTCGCGTGGGCAGGATTCAGGCTGAACGATTGACCCCTGTCCTGGAGTACGAACCCGAGACCGGCCGGCGTCATCCCCGATCCCATGCCGTGAAAGTTACTCTGGATCAGCGAGACCATATTGCCGCTCCCATCGGCCACGGTCAGGTAAACGGTGTCGCCCCGGCTGAGGACCGCTGCTTCGCCGCTGGCAAGCGCGCGCGAGGCTCGGTCGGAATCGATCAGACGGCGACGCTCGCGAGCATAGGCTTTGGAAATCAACCCCGCCACCGGCACGGCCGCAAAGGCCGGATCCGCGTAGAACCGCGCTCGATCCTCGAACACCAGCTTCTTCGCCTCGATCAGCCGGTGCAGGTACGCCGGGCTGCCCCAACCCATGGCGCGCAAGTCGTCATCCTCGAGGATGTTCAACATTTGCAGCACGGCAATGCCCTGGCCGTTGGGCGGCAATTCCCAGACGTCGTAGCCGCGGTAGTTGGTGGACACCGGCTCAACCCATTCGGAACGGTGCGCGGCCATATCGTCGTCGCTCAGGAACCCGCCATGCTCGGCCATGAACCGGTGAACATGCCGCGCCACATCGCCCCGATAGAACGCCTCCCGGCCACCCTCGGCGATTCGCCGATAGGTGTCTGCCAACGCGGGATTGCGGAATAGCTCACCGGACCGGGGCGCCCGGCCCGCGGGAAGAAATACCTCGGCGAACCCCGGATAGCGGCTCAGCCGCGCGCCATCCGCAGCCCACTGGCGGGCGATCACCGGGGTGACCGGGAATCCCTCCTCGGCATAGGCGATCGCCGGACCCAGCAGATCGGCCATCGGCCGCCGGCCGAATCGTCCGTGGAGTTCGAACCAGCCGTCCACCGCGCCGGGGACGCTGACGCTGAGCGGCCCGGAAGCGGGCAGCCGGCCGTCGGCGCAGAGGCTGGAAACGTGTTCGAGACTGAGTGCCCCGGGGGATCGACCGCTGGCGTTGAGCCCGGTCAACGTTCCGGATGCCGCCTCCCAATGAATCGCGAACAGGTCGCCGCCGACGCCGCTGCCGGTCGGTTCCATCAGCCCCAGTGCGGCGTTCGCGGCAATGGCTCCATCCACGGCGGAACCGCCCTGCCTGAGCGTATCCACGGCAATCCGAGTGGCCAGCGGATGGCTGGTTGCCGCCATGCCGCGAACGGCCATCACCACGGATCGGGTCAGAAAGCTGTCAGGGTTGTTTCTCATGTCCGATCGCGTGGTTATTTTGGGGGGCACGGCCGCCGGCGGACATCCGCAGTCGGTCCCGCCTGCTTGGTCCCTGTCCGGTGGCGTTCTATTATTCAACAGTTCCGACCGACTGAATACACCGGATAGCGATGACTCATCGAATCAAGGACCTGGCACCCGTCGGAGCGTTCGCGCAATTCATCCGCAAACTCAGGTATCACGAAGCATCCAGGCAGGTCCTCGCGTTGGTTCTCATGCTGCTGTTCAGCTTCGCGGCGCAACCGTCCGAGCTTCCACTCGCCCTCGGTACCCCGTTCATCGTCGCCGGCGCCGCGCTGCGGCTGGCGGCAAGCGGGTTTATCGCCAAGAACCGTGAACTCGCAACCAATGGCCCCTACGCCCTTGTGCGCCACCCGCTGTACACCGGAAATATTGCCCTCATTGCCGGTTTCGCCATCGTCAGCGGGCAGTGGTGGGCGGCCATCGTCGCGTTGGCCTTCTTCTGGTTCTACTATCCAACCGCCATCGAGTACGAGGACCGCAAGCTGCACCGGCTCTTCGGCGAACAATGGGAACGGTGGGCCGCGCAAGTGCCGGCGCTACTGCCCTCGTTCAGGGGCCTGGGCGCGGCCGCCGCCGGCCGGTGGTCGCTCCGGAAAAGCGCCTGGCAGAACGGCGAACCGTTCATTACGCTCATCGTCGCCGCATGTCTCTTCAACGTCATCCGTCAACTGCCGTGAACGAGGTGTCGGACCGGCTGTCACTGAGCCGCGGCCAACGCCGTGAACTTTGTGACTGGCTCGCGTCGCGCGGGCCCTGCAGTGCCTCGGCGACCGGGTACCAATCCTCGATTCACCTCTATCGGGGCCCCGCCGGAAACTTCATCATCAAGGGGCCGCGTGGCAAGGGCCTGCGAAGAAAACTGGGCCAGTCGGCGATCCGGCGGGAAGCCCGAATCTACCGCCGGCTGCGGAACGTCCCTGGAATTCCCAAGTGCTTTGGCTGGGTGGAGGGCGGATACCTGGTCCTGGAGCACATCCCCGGAGACACCCTGAAAGATCTTGATGATCGGATGCAGCGGTTGGAGAACCACGCGCAGTTCTATTCCAGGCTTCTCGCAACGTTGCGGGGGATGCACGAAGCGGGCGTAGCCCACGGGGATCTGAAACGGAAGAGAAATATCCTCGTGGGACCCGGTCAGCAGCCGTTCGTAATCGATTTCGGTATCGCCGTGGTGGAGAAGGATTGGCAGGGTTTCCTGTTCGGCATCGTGAAGCGGGTCGACTACAACGCCTGGATCAAGCACAAGTACCGCAGACGCGCGGCAGACATTTCCGCGGAAGATGCGCCCCTCTACAAGCCGCATCTGCAGCGCACAGGGTGGATAATCCGGAAGCTGTGGCACGCCGCGACTCTGCGCAGGTTGCGCAAACGGTGGGCCGAATCAAAGCGCGCGTAGTCTGTATATGCCAGCGATGTGCGCAGGCGCCCTCGCAACGTCCTCGCGATTAAAATCGATGCAGTTGGCGGGCTATTCGGGTTCCGGCTGGTCCAGGAGTTGCACGAGCGCCATCGGCGCCGTATCGCCCGCACGGTATCCCAGTTTCAGAATCCGCAGGTACCCGCCCGGGCGATCCCTGAAGCGGGGACCCAGTTCGTTGAAGAGCTTGCCGACGGCAACATCGTCGCGAAGGCGCGAAAAGGCGAGCCGCCGGCGCGAGGTGCCGTCCTGCTTTGCCAGCGTGATCAGCGGCTCGGCAACCCGGCGCAACTCCTTGGCCTTGGGCAAGGTGGTCCTGATGGTTTCGTGGCGAAACAGCGAGGCGGCCATGTTGCGAAACATGGCCTTGCGATGGGAGGAGTTTCTCCCCAGCTTCCTGCCGGACTTGCGGTGACGCATAGCGGAATCCTCGCGATCAAAACGCCATTGGGCTTGGCTGTTCCTCGGTCCGCAGCGCAGGCGGCGGCCAGTTGTCCAGACGCATGCCCAGGAACAGTCCGTGACCCTCGAGTACTTCCTCGATCTCGGTGAGCGACTTCTTGCCGAGATTGGGCGTACGCAGCAACTCCACCTCGGTACGCTGTACCAGATCGCCGATGTAGTTGATATTCTCGGCCTTGAGGCAGTTCGCCGAACGCACCGTCAATTCGAGTTCATCAACGGGCCTGAGGAGGATCGGATCGACCAGCGTATCCTGCCGGCCGTAGCCGAGGTCGGCTTCGCCCTGCAACTCGACGAAGACGTCGAGCTGATTCTTGAGGATTCCGCCGGCACGACGAATCGCCTCTTCCGGGTCGATCGCGCCGTTGGTCTCGATGTCGATAATGAGCTTGTCCAGGTCGGTGCGCTGCTCCACGCGGGCCGCTTCGACGTTGTAGGTCACGCGGCGTACCGGGCTGAAGGAGGCGTCCAGCTGGAGCCGTCCGATGGGCCGGGTGGGCCCGTCGAACTCCACCTCCCTGACGGCCGGCTTGTAACCGCGACCGCGCGCCACCTTGAGAAATGCCCGGAGTTCGCCGGCCTGTGTCAGGTTGGCGATGACCAGGTCCGGGTTGACGATCTCGATGTCGTGATCGCACGCGATATCGCCCGCCGTGACCGGTCCGGGCCCCTTCTTGTGCAGCGACAACTCGGCTTCCTCGCGGGTGTGCATGCGAATGGCAACCGCCTTGAGGTTGAGCAGGATGTCGACGACATCCTCCTGGACGCCCTCAATGCTCGTGTACTCGTGCAATACACCGTCGATCTCGACCTCCACCACGGCGGCCCCGGGCATGGACGACAACAGCACGCGCCGCAGGGCGTTACCCAGCGTATGGCCGAAGCCGCGCTCGAAGGGTTCCACCGTGATTCTCGCGTTGTTTTTCTTGAGGGGTTGTACCTTGACGGTCCTCGGCCTCAAGAAATCAGTGGTTGATTCCTGCATCTAGCGTTCCTCTATTACTTCGAATACAACTCGACGACCAGATTTTCATTGATGTCGGGAAGGATCTCTTCCCGTTCCGGTAGCGCCTTGAGGACCCCTTCCATTTTCTTTTCGTCGACTTCAACCCATTCCGGAATGCCCACTTGGGTGGCAATGTCCAGGGCCGCCTTGATCCGCATCTGCGCCTTGGCGCGTTGGCGAACCCCCACGGTATCCCCGGCCTTGATCTGATAGGAGGGGATATTGACGATCCGCTCGTTGACGACGATGCCCTTGTGGCTGACCAACTGACGGGCCTCGGCCCGGGTCGAGGCGAAACCCATGCGGTAGACCACATTGTCCAGGCGCGATTCCAGCATGCGGAGCAAATTCTCACCGGTGGAGCCCTTACCTCGCGCCGCACGCTTGTAATAATTACGGAACTGCCGTTCCAGTACTCCGTACATGCGCCGCAGCTTCTGTTTCTCGCGAAGCTGTATTCCATAGCCGGAAAGGCGCGGACGCCGCTGCCCGGGGCCTCCCGGGGGAACCTCCAATTTGCACTTTGCCTCCAGGGGTTTGACACCGCTCTTCAGAAACAGGTCGGTGCCCTCCCGGCGGGCCAGCTTACAGGTCGGTCCTCGATATCTCGCCATGATTACTTCCGATTAGACACGGCGCCGCTTGGGCGGCCGGCAGCCGTTATGAGGAATGGGGGTGACGTCCTCGATCTGGGTTACGCGGAACCCGAGGGCATTGAGCGCGCGGATAGTCGACTCGCGACCCGGGCCCGGTCCCTTGACCCGCACGTCCAGGTTCTTGACTCCGTAGTCCTTGGCGGCCGTGCCCGCCTTCTCGGCTGCAACCTGCGCCGCGAACGGAGTGCTCTTGCGCGAACCGCGAAAACCGCAACCGCCGGAAGTGGCCCACGAAAGCGTATTGCCCTGCCGGTCCGTGATGGTAATGATCGTGTTGTTGAACGAAGCGTGGATGTGCGCGATGGCGTCCACCACCGTGCGCTTGATCTTCTTTCTGACTTTAGTCGGTTTTGCCATGGTGCCTATTTCCTGATGGGCCGCCGCGGTCCCTTTCGGGTTCGCGCGTTGGTTCTCGTCCGCTGCCCGTTGGTGGGCAAGCCGCGGCGATGCCGGATGCCGCGGTAGCAACCCAGATCCATGAGCCGCTTGATGTTCATCGCCGTTTCCCTGCGCAGATCGCCTTCGATCGTGAATCTGGCGACGATGTCCCTGAGCTTGGCGACCTCCGGTTCGCTCAAGTCGCGCACCGGCATGGAGGGGTCGACCCCCGCCACCTGGCAGGCGATTTTGGCGCTGCTGCGCCCGATACCGAAGATGTGCGTCAACGCGATGCTGACGTGCTTGTTTACGGGAATATTGATACCGGCGATACGAGCCACGATGCTACGCTCCTTAACCCTGTCGCTGCTTGTGGCGGGGATCCTTGCATATCACCCGGACCACGCCCTTGCGGCGAACAATTTTGCAATTCCGACAAATCCGCTTGACCGATGCCCTGACTTTCATGTCCGACTCCTGAACGACCTAGCGCCTGCCGGTGCCGCGAAGGTTCGCTTTCTTCAGCAACCCTTCGTACTGGTGGCTCATCATGTGCGCTTGCAACTGCGACATGAAGTCCATGGTCACCACGACGATGATCAACAACGACGTCCCGCCGAAATAGAAGGGCACGTTGAACTGGTAGATCATGAACTCCGGCATCAGGCAGACGCCGGTGATGTACATCGCGCCCCAGAAGGTCAGTCGGGTCAACACCTTGTCGATGTAGTCCGCGGTCTGCCGACCGGGGCGAATTCCGGGGATGAACGCGCCCGAGCGCTTCAGATTGTCTGCCGTATCCCGGGAATTGAACACCAGCGAGGTATAGAAAAAACAGAAGAAAACGATCAGCCCCGCGTAGAGCAGAATGTAGATCGGCTGCCCCGGCGCGAGACTGGCGGCGAGACGCTGCAGCCAGGAAACGGCCTGACCGGTACCGAACCAGGTCGCGATGGTGGCCGGAAACAGGATCAGGCTGGATGCGAAGATGGGCGGGATCACGCCCGACATGTTGATCTTGAACGGCAGATGCGAGGTCTGCCCCGCGTAGAGCCTGCGGCCCTGCTGGCGTTTGGCGTAGTTGACGGTAATCCGCCGTTGCGCGCGTTCCATGAAGACGACGAATCCGGTGACGCCCAACAGCAATATGCCCATGACAAAGGGCAGGGCGGGGTTCATGCCGCCGGTGTTGACCAGTTCCAGGGTACCGCCGATGGCCGCCGGGAGCCCGGAAACGATACTGGCGAGAATGATCATCGAGATTCCGTTCCCGATGCCCCGCTCGGTAATCTGCTCGCCCAGCCACATCAGGAACACGGTCCCGGTGACCAGTGTGGCCGAGGCGCTGAACACGAACCCGATTCCCGGACTGACCACGACACCCTGGGTCTGCAGCGCGCTGGTGGCCGCCACGGACTGGAACGAACACAAGAGAACCGTGCCGTAACGGGTGTATTGGGTGATCTTGCGACGGCCCGCTTCGCCTTCCTTGCGCAGTTGGCCGAGCGTGGGAACGACGTGCACGGCAAGCTGCATGATGATCGAGGCGGAAATGTACGGCATGATGCCCAGGGCAAAGATCGACATTCGCTCCAGCGCGCCCCCGGAGAACATGTTGAACATGCTCAGGATCGTGCCGGACTGCTGCTCGAAAAACTGTCCCAGCGCGAACGGATCGATGCCGGGCACCGGGATGAACGTACCGACGCGGTAGACCACCAGGGCGCCCACCAGGAAAAACAACCGCTGGCGGACTTCCGAGAAGCGCCCGGCCGCGCCTAGAACCGATGCCGGATTTGCCGTGCCTGCTCTGGCCATCGTTACTGCTCCACGCTCCCGCCGGCGGCTTCGATCGCTTCACGCGCCCCGCGGGTGACCGCGATCCCGACCAACTTGACCGGCCGCTCGATGACGCCGGAGACGAACACCTTGGCGCTCAGGGCAGAATTGGGTATCACTCCGGCGGCTTTCAGCGCGGCGAGATCCACCGTCTCGCCGTCCACGCGCGCCAACTCGTGCAACCGCACCTCGGCTCGATCCTTCGCCCGCCGGGAGTGAAATCCCACCTTGGGCAACCGTCGTTGCAAGGGCATTTGGCCGCCCTCGAAGCCGATCTTGCTGTAACCGCCGGATCGGGAACGCTGGCCCTTGACGCCGCGGCCGGCAGTCTTGCCCTGTCCAGCTGAAATGCCGCGGCCGACGCGCTTCTTCGCTTTGCGCGAACCCGCTCCGGGTTGCAGGGAATTCAGTCGCATCTCAGACCTCCTCGACCTTCAGCAGGTACGAGACCTTGTTGATCATGCCGCGGTTTTCGGGCGTATCGGCCACGACCACGGAATGGTGGAGGCGCCTCAGCCCCAACCCCGCAACGCACTCGGCGTGCCCGGGCTTGCGCCCGAACTTGCGCTTTACCAGTGTGACTTTCACTTTGGCCATCTTTGACGTCAACTGATGATCTCAGCCACGGGTTTGCCGCGCTTGGCCGCGATTTCCGCGGGCGACCGCATCTGCACCAGCGCATTCACGGTGGCGCGCACAACGTTGATCGGATTTCGCGATCCGTAACTCTTCGCGAGCACGTTGCGAACTCCGGCACACTCGAATACCGCGCGCATGGCGCCGCCCGCGATGATTCCGGTCCCCTCGGATGCCGGCTGCATGAAGACCCGCGTGGCGCCGTGGCGGCCGCGAAGCTCATACTGCAGCGTCTCTTTGCGCAGGTTGATCGAGTTGAGGTTGCCGCGGGCGGCCTGCATCGCCTTCTGGATAGCCAGGGGCAATTCCCGCGCCTTGCCGTACCCGTAACCCACCCGGCCTTTGCCGTCGCCCACCACGGTCAACGCGGTGAAGCCGAACTGGCGCCCGCCCTTGACCACCTTGGCGACGCGGTTGACGGCGACAAGTTTTTCCTGGAGTTCGTCCATAGCTGCCATTCGTTACTTCCCGACTAAAAGCTCAAGCCGACTTCACGCGCCGCGTCCGCCAGCGCCTTGATGCGGCCGTGATATCTGAAGCCCGACCGATCGAAGGCGACGCGATCGATCCCCTGCGCCTTGGCGCGCTCCGCGATCAGCCGGCCCACCGCCGCTGCCGCTTCCCTGTTGCCCGTACCCTTCAACGTAGCGCGCAGATCCGGGTTGAGCGTCGACACGCTGGCAAGGACCCGGTCGCCCTCCGGGGCGATGATCTGAGCGTAAATATGCCGTGGCGTCCGATGCACGCACAGCCGCGTGGCTCCAAGCCGACTGATTCTGGCCCGCGACCGCCGCGCACGGCGTTGCCGTTTCTGCTTCTTGTCCATGACCTATTTCTTCTTGGCTTCCTTGAGCACAACCCGTTCGTCCGAGTAGCGCACGCCCTTGCCCTTGTAGGGCTCGGGGGGTCTGAAGCGGCGCAGTTCCGCCGCCACCTGCCCGACACGCTGCCGGTCGATGCCCTGGACCACGATTTCCGTCAGGCTGGGCGTCTGCACCGTCACGCCCTCGGGGACCCTGTATTTCACGGGATGGGAAAAACCCAGACTCAGATCCAGTTGCTGCCCCTGCGCCCTGGCCCGGTATCCCACGCCCACCAGGGTCAGCTTGCGCTCGAAGCCGGCAGTCACCCCGGTGACCATGTTGTTGATGAGCGCACGCGTGGTACCCGCCATGGCCCTGGCAAAACGACTCCCGGACCGGGCCGACACGCGCAACTCGGAGCCGTCCTTGTCGACTTGCACCTCGGAATGGCATTCGAGCGACAGACTCCCCCTGGGCCCCTTGACCGTCAGTGAGTTCCCCTTGAGATCGGCTTCGACGCCGCCGATCAGGTGAACGGGTTCTTTCGCAATTCTGGACATTGTCAATCCTCGATCCGCCTAGGACACCAGGCAGAGCACCTCGCCCCCGTGCCGCTGCGCCCGCGCGTGCCGATCGCTCAGCACGCCCCTGGACGCGGAGACGATGGCGACGCCCAGACCGCCCCGTACTCTCGGTATCTCGTCCGAACTGGCGTAGAAACGCAGCCCCGGACGGCTCGCCCGGGAAATCCTTTCGATCACCGGTACGCCTTCGTGGTATTTGAGCGTGATGGTCATCTCGCGCTTGCAGCCGTCTTCTTCCACCGAGACATCGGTGAGATAGCCCTCGTCCCGCAGCACACCGGCCACCGCCAGCTTCAACTTCGACGACGGCATCGACACGGACCGCTTCCTGGCCTTCTGCCCGTTTCGGATTCGGGTCAGCATGTCGGCGATGGGGTCAGTCATACTCATCGAATTTCCTCCGCGGCTACCAGCTTGCCTTGTAGAGTCCGGGGATCTCCCCGCGCATGGCGGCCTCGCGGAGCATGTTCCGCCCCAG
This sequence comes from Gammaproteobacteria bacterium, assembly GCA_047516145.1. GTDB lineage: Bacteria > Pseudomonadota > Gammaproteobacteria > Steroidobacterales > Rariloculaceae > UBA6522. Next base: position 7,065 of record JAKZVH010000378.1, on the reverse strand, counting down.
ACCGAACTTGCGGTAGAACCCCTTGGGCCGCCCGGAGATCGCGCAGCGGTTGCGCATTCGGACCGGGCTGGCGTTGCGCGGCAGCGCCTGCAACTGCAGTTGCGCTTGCTCGCGTGCGTCGTCGGATGCGTTAAGATCTCTGATGGTTCGCTTCAGTTCGGCGCGTTTCGCTGCATATCGCTTCACGGTCGCCGCACGTTTGCGCTCCCTGATGAGCATGGATTTCTTTGCCATGGTTAGCGCCTCCTAAGCGCGCAGGGGAAAATTGAGCGCTTCCAGCAGCGCCCGGCCTTCCACGTCGTTTCTTGCAGTCGTTGTCAGGGCGATGTCCAGGCCGCGGATCGAATCGACCTGATCGTAACCGATCTCCGGAAAGATGATCTGCTCCTTGACCCCCATGCTGTAGTTGCCCTGGCCGTCGAACGAGCGCTCGCTCAACCCGCGAAAATCGCGGACCCGGGGAATGGCGATGTTGATCAGCCGATCCAGGAATTCGTACATGCGCTCGCGGCGCAGGGTCACCTTGCACCCGATCGGGAAACCGGCCCTGAGCTTGAAAGTGGCGACAGAAACCCGCGCCTTGCAGATGACCGGCTGCTGTCCGGAAATCTTCTTCATATCGGCAACCGCATGCTCCAGGACCTTGCGGTCGGTCAGCGCGTCGCCCACGCCCATGTTGAGGGTGATCTTGCTGAACTTCGGAACCGCCATGGGGTTGCCGATCTGCAATTGCTGCATCAACTTTGGAACGGCCTCGTTCCGGTAGAATTCCTGTAGCCTGCTCATCTCAACTGTCCAACACTTCATCGTTCGACTTGAAGAACCGGACCTTCTGGCCATCTTCCAGGCGCCGATAGCCCACGCGGTCGCCTCGCTGGGTGACGGGATTGAAAACCATCACATTGGAGATATTCAGGGGCATTTCCTTCTCGATAATGCCGCCCGGCACTCCGGCGTTGGGATTCGGCTTCTGGTGCTTGCGGGCGATATTGATATTTTCGACCACCACCCGGCGATCGCCGAACAACCGCACCACGCGGCCCCGCCGGCCCTTGTCCTTGCCGCTGATGACGATGACTTCGTCGCCTTGTCGAATCTTTGCCATGCTTCTCGTCCTGCAGGCCCTTACAACACTTCCGGGGCCAGCGAAATGATCTTCATGAACTGGCTTGTCCTCAATTCCCGCGTCACCGGCCCGAAAATACGCGTACCGATCGGCTCAAGCCGGGCGTTGAGCAGCACCGCGGCATTGGAATCGAAGCGAATGGCCGAACCGTCGGGCCGGCGCACGCCCTTGCATGTCCTGACGACCACCGCACTGTAGATTTCGCCCTTCTTGACACGGCCCCTGGGAATCGCGTCCTTGATGGTGACCTTGATGATGTCGCCGATCCGCGCATAGCGGCGCCTTGAACCGCCAAGCACCTTGATGCACATCAAGCGGCGCGCGCCACTGTTGTCGGCGGCCGACAGAACGGTCTGTGTCTGAATCATTGCGATGCCCCGTCGCCGCCGATGACTTCCACCACGCGCCACGACTTGCGCCTGGACAACGGGCGGCACTCCGCAATCGCGACGGTGTCGCCGATCTCGCAGGCGTTGTTCTCGTCATGCGCCATCACTTTCGTCGTTCGGCGGATGTACTTGCGATACACGGGGTGTTTGATCACGCGCTCGATCGACACGGACACGGTCTTGTCCGCCGAATTGCCGACAACGCGGCCAAATACCTTGCGCACGGTCTTGCCGGTACCTCCGGCTTCCACCGGCGTCTCCTTGATGTCATTGCTACTCATGGCGTTTGCTCCACATCCTTGAGTTCGCGCAGAATCGTCTTCACCCGCGCAATGTCCCTGCGCACACGGCTCTTCTGGTCCGGGCGCGAACCCTGTCCGGTCGCCGCCTGCATACGCAGGTCGAACTGCTCACGCCGCAGCTTGACCACTTCCTCCATCAGGGCCTCCGGGGACAGTGCCCTCAGTACGCTAGCCTTCATCGCAAACCTTCTTACAACGCCTGCCGGGAGACGAAGCGCGTGGCCACCGGCAGCTTGGCGGCCGCCCGTTTGAATGCGCCCCTGGCGATATCCTCGCTCACCCCGGACATTTCGTAGAGCATGCGCCCCGGCTGGATCTGCGCAACCCAATACTCCACGTTTCCCTTGCCCTTGCCTTGGCGCACTTCCAGCGGTTTCTTGGTAATCGGCTTGTCGGGAAAGATCCGAATCCATATCTTGCCGCCGCGCTTGACGTGCCGGGTCATCGCCCGTCGGGCCGCCTCGATCTGCCGCGACGTCAGCCGGCCGCGGCCCATCGCCTTCAAGCCATACTCGCCGAAGCTGACCGCGTTGCCGCGCTGGGCCAAACCGCGGTTACGGCCCTTGTGCTGCTTTCTGAATTTTGTGCGTTTCGGTTGGAGCATCTTGCGTCTCTGCCAGTATTATTCGCGTCGCCGCGCGTCAGGCCCTCGACCGGGCATCCCGGGCATCCCTGGCATCCCGGCTGTTATCGCTGGATTCGAACACTTCGCCGCGGAATACCCAGACCTTCACGCCAATGACCCCGTAGGTCGTCATCGCCTCCGCGAGACCGTAGTCGATATCCGCGCGAAAGGTATGCAGCGGCACCCGGCCCTCACGATACCATTCCGAACGGGCAATCTCCGCGCCGTTGAGGCGCCCGGCCACCTTGACCTTGATGCCCTCGGCACCGATGCGCATGGTATTGGTTACCGCCCGGCGCATGGCTCGGCGAAACTGTACGCGGCGCTCCAGTTGCTGCGCGATCCCTTCGGCGACCAAATGCGCGTCCATCTCCGGTTTGCGAATTTCCGCTATATTCAGGCGCACGTCGTGCAGCGCCATGCCCAGCAGGCTGGCTACCTGAACGCGCAGCCTCTCGATATCCTCGCCCTTCTTGCCGATCACGATTCCCGGGCGCGCGGTGTGAATCGTGATGTTCGCCCGCTTCGCCGGACGTTCGATATGGATCAGGCTCACCGACGCATCCTTGAGCCTGCGCTTGAGAAAATCGCGTACCTGGTAGTCCTGGTACACATATTGCGGATAGGTTTGCGAGTCGGCATACCAGTTCGAGGACCACTCCTTGGTGATGCCGAGGCGGATGCCGATCGGATGTACTTTCTGGCCCATATGCGTTACTCGTCGGCGACCTCGATGGTGATGTGGCTATTGAGTTTGCAGATCCGGTTGCCCCGGCCCTTGGCCCGTGCGCGAAAGCGCCGGAAGGCGGGCGCCATCCCGATATCCACGGTGGAAACCCTCAACTCGTCGATGTCGGCCCCATGGTTGTGCTCGGCATTGGCGATGGCCGACTCCAATACCTTGCGGAGCAGGTGAGCGGCCTTCTTCGGACTGTAGCGAAGAATCTCGAGCGCCCCGGCAACCGACTGCCCACGAATCCGGTCGGCAACCAGTCTGCACTTCTGAGGCGCGATTCGCGCGTAACGCAGTTTTGCGGAAGTCTCCATGGAGTTCTCTTATCTGGACTTGCGGTCGCCTGAATGGCCCCTGAAGGTTCGGGTGACAGCGAATTCGCCGAGCTTGTGGCCGACCATGTTCTCCGAAATCAATACGGGGACGTGCACGCGGCCATTGTGCACGGCGATGGTCAGACCCACCATGTCCGGAACCACCATGGAACGGCGCGACCAGGTCCTGATCGGCCGTCGACTGTTTTGCCGCGCGGCTTCCTCCACCTTTTTCAGCAGGTGCGTGTCCACGAATGGGCCTTTCTTGATGGAACGAGGCATGATCGATACTCGACTCGGGTTTACTTCCGTTTCCGGCGGCGCCGCACGATCATGTCGTCGGTCCGCTTGTTGTTGCGCGTCTTGAATCCCTTGGTGGGAACACCCCAGGGCGTGACCGGGTGCCGACCGCCGGACGTGCGTCCTTCGCCGCCGCCGTGCGGGTGATCGACCGGGTTCATCGCGACCCCTCTGACCGTGGGCCTGACGCCGCGCCAGCGCTTCGCGCCGGCCTTGCCCAGCTTGCTCAGGTTGTGCTCGTAGTTACCCACTTCTCCGATGGTGGCCCGGCAATCGACGTGAACGCTGCGGATCTCGCCGGACCGTAACCGCAACGTTGCGTAGCGTCCTTCGCGGGCGATCATCTGCGCCGAGGCCCCGGCGCTGCGCGCCAGTTGCCCGCCCTTGCCGGCCTTCATCTCCACGCAGTGCACCTGCGTCCCGACCGGGATGCTCTTCAGCGGCAACGCGTTGCCTGGCTTGATCGGCGCGTCCGTGCCCGATTGAATCGGGTCGCCGATCTGGCAACGCCTGGGCGCCAGAATGTACCGACGTTCGCCGTCCCGGTAGAGGATCAGCGCCAGGTACGCGCTGCGATTGGGATCGTACTCGATCCGCTCCACGCGGCCGGCAACGCCATCCTTGTCCCGGGTGAAATCGACAATCCGATAGTGGCGTTTGTGCCCGCCGCCACGGTGCCGCGTGGTGATGCGCCCCTTGTTGTTGCGTCCGCCGGTGTTCGACTTCGACTCCAGCAATGCCGCGTGGGGACTGCCCTTGTGCAAATCGTTGCGCACGGAGCGGACCACGAAACGCCGGCCCGGCGAAGTAGGTTTGGCTCGTCTTACCGCCATACCGGTTACCTCCGCTACTCCACGCCCATGACGTCGATATCGTGCCCGGGCGCCAGGCGCACATAGGCCTTTTTCCAATCGGCTCTGCGTCCCCGCGACGGCCCCCGCCGCTTGGCCTTGCCGGCCACGTTGGCCACGGAGACCCGCCCCACTTTCACGTCGAACAACAGCTCGACGGCCTGACGGATCTCCTTGCGGGTGGCGTCGCGGCGGACCTTGAACACGACCTGGTTGCTGGCGTCCGCCACGGCGGTGGACTTCTCCGAAATGTGCGGCCCGACAATGACCGTCATCAACCGCTCCTGGTGTAATGCCTGCATATCCAACCGTCCTCAGGCGAGCCTTGCCTCGATCGTTCTGGCCGCGGCAACGGTCATCACGACGTTGTCGTGGGCAATGAGGCTGACGGGATCCACCGATCGGGCCTCGCGAACGTCAACGCGCCGCAGGTTGCGCGCGGCCAGGTCCAGGTTTCTGTCGACATCCTCGACGACGATGAGCGTGTCACCGAGATTCAAATCGTCGAGCTTGGCGACGAGTTCCCTGGTCTTCGGCGCACTGAGAGCGAATTCCTCAAGGACCATCAGCCGATCCTGGCGGATCAATTCCGAGACTACGCAGCGCACGGCGCCACGGTACATCTTGCGGTTGACCTTCTGGGCGAAGTCGCGAGGACGGCCGGGGAATGCCCGTCCACCGCCGACCCACAGCGGGCTGCGGATGGTTCCCGACCGCGCACGCCCGGTGCCCTTCTGCCGCCACGGCTTCGCGCCGCCGCCGCGAACCTGGGATCGATTCTTCTGGGCCTTGGTCCCGGCGCGCCCACCGGCCAGGTACGCGGTAACCACCTGGTGTACCAATGCGCCGTTGAACTGCGCCGCAAACGCGTCGTCGGCAAGCTCCACGCTGCCGCCGTTGTCACGCAGATCCAGTTTCATTGGGCATCTCCAGCGGGTCGCGCCTTGACCGCGGGGCGAACGATCACGCGTCCGCCGGCAGCACCCGGCACGCCGCCGCGCACCAGGATCAGATTGCGGTCGGCATCGACCCTGACCACTTCGGCGTTGACCGCCGTCCGGCGCACATTTCCCATCTGCCCGGCCATCTTCTTGCCCTTGAAGACGCGCCCCGGGGTCTGATTCTGGCCGATGGAACCGGGGGCACGATGTGCCAGGGAATTTCCGTGGGTGGCGTCCTGGGTGGCGAAATTGTGCCGCTTCACGGCACCCGCAAAGCCCTTGCCCTTGGAGGTGCCGGAAACATCCACTCGCTGTCCGGCCTGAAAGACGTCGACGCCCAATTCCGAACCAGGCGCCAGATCCGCGCCCTCGTGCTCGTCGAGCCGAAACTCCCACAGACCTTCGCCGGGGTCCACGTCAGCCTGACGGAAGTGGCCAAGTTGGGGTTTCGGAATACGACGGGGGGCGACTTTGCCCGCGGTGACCTGCACGGCCCGGTAACCATTGCGGTCAGGCTGCTTCAGCTGGGCGACACGGTTGGGAACGGCCTCGATGACGGTGACCGGGATGGATTCTCCGGACTCCGTAAAGACGCGCGTCATACCGCACTTGCGACCCACCAGACCGATTGGCATCGTAACTGTCCTCATATCCACGCCGTCCGGGTCTTACCCGTCGCGGCGCTTCAGCCAGTACCGGTCAGTCGGCGCTGGCAACCGCGAGCCACTGCGGCACGTTGCCGCTGCAAGCTCTGATTGTTGTGTATCGATCGTGGCGGATGAGCCCGCCGGCGAACCCAATCAAAAAAAAACGGCCCGGCAAGGCAGGCGATGGACCAATAATTCCAATGCGCCCGTCATGACCGGGAGTAACCCCGTATTATAGATTAAGTTTTTCCCCGAATTCAATGGCTCAATCACGCTTTCTTTGCGATAGGGCACGTCGAGTCCGACGGGCTGCTAGTGCAGCTGAATCTGTACGTCCACGCCCGCCGGCAATTCAAGTTTCATCAGCGCATCCACCGTCTTGTCGGTGGGATCGACGATGTCCATCAGGCGCTTGTGGGTCGGCAACTCGTATTGGTCGCGAGCATTCTTGTTCACATGCGGCGAAATCAGCACCGTGTAGCGCTCGATCTTCGTCGGCAGGGGCACGGGACCCTTTACCGTTGCGCCAGTGCGTTTCGCCGTCTCCACGATTTCCCGTGCCGAGCGGTCGATCAGCTTGTGATCGAATGCCTTCAGCCGGATCCGGATATTCTGGTTTGTAGCCATGGGCTGTTACCTTGCTTGCCTTTGTCTCGTATGCATGGGGGTTATTCGATGATCCTGGCGACCACGCCGGCTCCCACCGTGCGGCCCCCTTCCCGGATCGCAAACCGCAACCCATCCTCCATCGCGATCGGATCGATCAACTTGACCTTCATCTGCACGTTGTCCCCCGGCATCACCATCTCCGTCGCCTCCGGCAACTCCACCGCGCCG
>JAKZVH010000377.1:0-7358 GCA_047516145.1 Gammaproteobacteria bacterium | reverse complement strand
CCGCGAGCTCGTGGGGCACCTGTTTCTGGCCCAACTGCCGTACAAACTGCGTCAGGAAGTGATCAAGGAGAATCCAGCCTTTGCAAAGGCATGCGGATTCGAGACTCGGAGCGTGCTCACGGTTGAGGGCGGCTTGGAAATAGAGACGACGACCCTGTTGTCTGTGAGCCGCGAGGCGTTGCGCTGCCGGAGCGTGACGAGCACGCTCGATGTTACGGGGCGAACGGTCGAGATCGCCCCTTTGGCGGTGCGTACCGGAGTGGAGATTCGCTGGACTGACGGAGAGACCTCCCGTAGTGCATACATGCCCGACCTGGCCTTGCTTGCGAGCGCTACAGCGACCAGAAGACGGGCGCTGCGGCGCCTCGTAGCGCGAGTGGGGCCGACTGCGGCCAACGTACACGCGCTCGTGGAGAGGCCGGCCACGAACCCGCTGCCTGATGAGGACGTCGCGCTGCTGTTACGGGAATCAGCGAGTGGGTTTGCCAGCATCCAGAACCAGTGCAGGCAGACCGTACGGAGCGGGAGATTCGGTGTGGAGGACATCGTTCCGGATTCCGTGGCCTACTTCGAGGATCTGGTTGGACCGCCGCCAGGAGTACTCGGGACCGATGCGTATGTGCGAGGAACACTGGTGCCGTATCGGAAGACGCTTCTGCGACGGGATTTGAGGAAGGGGCTCGAGCTGGCCCTGCTTGGGGCGCTCCGCGATGATCTGTGCCCCGGGCGGTGGTTGACCCGTTACAAGAACGATCGAGTTTGGGGAGCGCTTGACGGCGCGCAGCGGAGCAGCAATCCGTTTGTCCTGCTCGGTGTGCTGGATGTCGCCCTGTATCGGCGCGAGGATCCTCGCTTCGAGGAGTTGGCAGTTCGCTCGCTCATCCGTTTGGCGGATTCGCAGCTCGGCCGTTCGGATGGGGCCGACCGGTATCAGTTGCTGTCGGCCCTGAGCGGACTCGTTCAGAGTAGGATGGTGTTGCTGCCGGGATGTGCAACCCATCCGAACTACTGGCGACTGGCGTGCGCTCTGATGCATGGGGGCTGGCTGTTGGATGAACTCGAAGCAACCGGAGTTCGGTCGGACATAGAGAGTTTCCTGAAGTGGCTCCGGGAGAACCGGCCCACAGCGAGCTACTACGCGGACGCAGCCGGAGCCCGTACGGAGCCGATGCTATACGTGGGCCAGTTGACAGCAGCATCGCTGCGGGAAGAAGTCGCTCGCCGTCTGGATTTGTTGCGCGCCCGCCACGAGAAGGCGGGACGTCCGACCTCATGGTCGGACGAGACGAGAGCCGCCTGGAAGCAAGTCCAGGCGACGGTGAGAAATCAGCTATTCGGTTCTCCCGGGCCGTTGGAAGGAGACCGGAGACCGCTCAGATACATTCCCGAGGGCATTCTGGACGCTGCCAAACGAGCGTGGACGGACCGTGGGGAGGTTTCGCTGCTCCAGATATTGGCGTTCTTCTCGCAGGGCGCCCAGCCCAACGGCGAGGATTTGGAAGCTGCGCGCGACTGCGTCAGACAGATCGGCCAGTCACCGGCCGCAGACGGTCGGCTCCCTGAGATGGCCGAACTGAATTTCGCGAGCGTTGTCGCCGTAGCGTGTCGTGATCTTCCGCTAGCGGATGAGGTGGCCGAGGCGTTGGTCCGGCTCAGCAGCACTACGTCGGAACCACCGGGCGTCTATCAGATTGTGCATCTGATGGTCCAAACCGCAGCCGTGAACGAAGAGAAGGAATCGTGGTCGAAGTGGCTGGAAGCGCGGCTGGAATCCGTCGCTAGGGCTCTGCCGGGACCGCCGAGCCGAGCGCTGGGTGCGTTTCTGGAGAGCATACGGGAAATGCAGGCTGTGCTGCCCTGCGAGGAGTGGTTTCACGTGCGCGCACGAGCGGTGGCGCTGTCCGGCGCCGCGTAGGGGGTCAATCGTCTCGGGCCGGGTCGAGAGGCGCTTGCATACATTCGGCGAGCAGTTCTCCCACGACGACGGCGACTGAGTGATCCTGCCGGGCGGGAAGGCCCGTGATGCCGGCATGGGATGGATCGGGCGGATAGTCGTCGGTACCGTCGAGAGGGTCGGAACAAATCTCGATTGGGTGATGGTTGGACAACAGATGGCGCTTCGTTCGACCCACGTTGAGGGTTGCGAAGCGGCCGTTGCGGGCCAGCCGGAGGCGAACGAGTCTCCGTAAGGGGGCCAGGTACTCGTGGCGATCGCCCGGAAGTTTCTCTTTCCAGTTGACGGATAAGGACGTTTCCGACGCCCTGAGCATGAATGCCCCGGCGCTTACCTCTCCGTCGTCCACTTCGGTCGGTCGGACGTAACGAACCACATGGTTGTCGGGAGGAACTGGCAGGCCCCTCATGTTCCGAGAATGTCTCCGAGGTCGTAGGCGGCCAAGATTCGAGGAATTGCGTCCAAGGTGTCATACCCGTGGCCTCGTGAGATCGTCCGGGAGGAGGGTCGGCGGGTGAAGATGACGTACTGAACCGAGTCAGCGGGCAGGAATTGAAGGCCGACGTGCGTGTCACGCTCGTCCTTCCAGGTCGCCCGGAGGTTGCCGTTGTCCATCAGGAAGAGTCGCCCGGCCTTCAAGAACTCGTATCGGTTCAGAAACCACCGGAAGGCGGCCTCGGAATCCGGGTTGATTGCGTCCCCCGCGGCCTCCGCCTCGTCAGCGAGGAGGTGAAGACGGCGCTCAAAGCGGGCGCGGGTTGTTGATGATCGCTCGGTTAGGGCGCGAAGGCCTTGGATGGTGGATACGGCTGCGGAGCGGAGGACGAACAGGGCGTCCTCGGTGCCGGTGGATCCAACGGTCGCCTGATCGGAACGGGCTTGCGCAGTCGCTCGCTGGCTCTGAAAAACGGAGGTGGTGACGTCTTGGGGCCCGCATGCCCCGCCTCGGACCACTGATGGGAATGCCATCAAGAAACGGATGCGCAAACGGTCAGGATGGATCTGGGGCAGTAAGGCAGTGATGGGCGTCGGCATTTGTGCGGAAACGGGGATCAGCCGGAGGTCCGGATCGGGTTGAACGTCGGGTGGATCGTAGCGCCCTGCTGCGTGACCCGGAGAGGCTGCCGACATCGGCGCGTTTGCTTGGGAGCGATGTTCTCGGTCGGTCGGTCCCCCTTGGTCGGGGTTCCGGGAGCGGGTACGCTGGCGTGAAATGGCTGTAACAAACCGCGACCGGGTGCAGCGCGCGCTGGATGCCGTACGGGAGGGGCTGGCGCCCTTTGCCGAGCGGAGCCTCCGCAGCCGCCTCGGCAGGGACTGGGCGGTGCGGTTGGATGCCAACTGGCCCTTTGCGTTGTCCCGCGGTCCTGACGGAACGGTCCAGTGGGACAGCCAGGCCGTGCTCCGAGCGATGTCGGACAACTGGCAGAGCGTTTTTCGGGAGACGCTCGGTCACGCCGAACGTTCCTGGGTGAGCGAACTGCGCGAGGTCCGGAACGCCTTCGCGCACGAGAAGCCGTTCAGTTCCGAAGATACCTACCGGGCGCTCGACACCGCGCAGCGCCTCCTCGCCTCGGTCGGCGCATCGTCGCAGGCCGCTGCTGCGGACTCCATTCGCCAGGAATTGCTGCGGATCATCAGCGACCAGAGCGCGCGGAACCGGGTCAAGCAGCGCGGCGCGGCGGAATCGAAGCCGCAGTCCGGGCTCCGGTCGTGGCGGCAGGTTGTCGCCCCGCACGAGGACGTGCGCTCGGGGAACTACCAGCAGGCGCAGTTCGCCGCCGACCTTGCGCAGGTGTACGCGGGAACGGCTCGATCCGAATACGGCGACCCCGAGGACTTCTACCGCCGCACCTTCTTGACCGCCGGGATCCGGTCCCTGTTGCGGAGCGCCATGCTGCGGCTCTCCGGCACGGGCGGAGATCCGGTAATCGAACTGCAGACGAACTTCGGCGGCGGAAAGACCCACTCGATGCTGGCGCTCTACCACCTGTTCGGGCCGGTGCGCGCGAACCGGCTGCCGGGCGTCGAGGAGTTGATGAAGGAGTGCGGCGTTGAGGACTTGCCGCCGGGCCGGCGCGCGGTTCTGGTGGGCACGAATTTCTCACCCAGCGAGCCTCGGGAGAAGGGCGACGGAACGCGGACTCGCACCCTCTGGGGGGAGATGGCGTGGCAGCTCGGCGGGCGGGAGGGCTACGCCGTGGTCGCCCGCTCCGATGAGCGGGGGTTGAGCCCCGGCTCGGAACGGCTGGTGGAGCTCTTCTCTAAGACCGCCCCCTGCATCGTGCTCGTTGACGAATGGGTCGCCTTCATTCGCCAGTTGTACCGGCTGCCCGACCCGCCGCCGGCGGGTTCCTTCGACGCGAACCTAACCTTCGTGCAGTCGCTCACCGAAGCGGCGCGCGCCGCCCCCGGCGCGATGCTGGTCGCGAGCCTGCCCGCCTCGCAGGTGGAGATCGGAGGAGAAGGGGGGCACCAGGCGCTCGACCGGCTGCGGAACACCTTCGGGCGGATGGACACCCCGTGGCTGCCCGCGAGCGCCGAGGAGGGCTTCGAGATCGTCCGCCGCCGCCTCTTCGAACCCCTGCAATCGAAGTCGGACTTCATTTCTCGTGACGCCGTGATCCGGGCCTTCGTTTCCATGTATGCGAAGGGTGGGCGCGAGTTTCCGGCGGGTTGCGGCGAGGGCGAATACCGCCGCCGCATGGAGGCCGCCTACCCCATCCACCCGGAGCTCTTCGACCGGCTCTATGACGATTGGGGCGGTCTCGACAAGTTCCAGCGGACGCGCGGGGTGCTGCGGTTCATGGCGGCCGTCATCCAGGCGCTCTGGGAGCAGGGGGATCCGGGTCTCCTTATCCTCCCGTCGTTCGTGCCCGTGGACGACGGCGCGGTGCAGGCGGAGATCCTGAAGTACCTCGAAGGGAACTGGAGCGCGGTCATCGGGAAGGATGTGGACGGCAGCCACGCGACCTCCGCCCAGGTGGACCGCGAATCCCCCCGGTTCGGGAAGCTCTCCGCTACCCGCCGTGTGGCACGCTCGGTCTTCGTGGGGTCCGCCCCGGCTTCGACGGGCAGGAACCGAGGCATTGACGACCGCCAGATCCGGCTCGCCTGCGCCCAGCCGGGGGAGTCGGTCTCCGCCTACGGCGACGCGCTGCGCCGCCTTTCCGACCGGGCAACCTATCTGTACCAGGACGGGTCGCGCCACTGGTTCGCGACCAGGCCGAGCGTCGCGCGCCTCGCCGACGACCGGGCCGCTGCCATCGAGCGCGCTGAGGTGGACGCCGAACTCGTGAAGCGGCTGCGTGAGCAGAGATCGAGGGGTGAGTTCGAGCGGGTGCACATGGCGCCGGAATCGCCCGCCGAGGTCCCCGACGAGACTGATACGGGGCTCGTGATCCTCGGCCCGGCGTTCCCCCACGCGGCGAAGGGCGAACCGGACCGGGCGATCCCGGCGGCGCTGGAGTTCCTCGAAAAACGCGGAAGCGGGCCGCGGATTCACCGCAACGCGCTGCTCTTCCTTGCCGCCGATTCCCGGCGAATGGAAGTGGTGCGCGACGGGGTGCGGTTCCTGATGGCGTGGCGCTTGATCTGCAACGACGCCGACCTCGAACTCGAACCGGCGCAGCAACGCCAGGCCGAAGCGAAGCGGGAAGAGTTCGAGAAAGCGGTGGACGGCCGGATCGCGCAGGCCTGGGTGGTGGCGCTGGACCCGACCCAGGCTGGTCCTGGCGCGCCCGTGGAATGGGCGGTGACCCGGCTATCCGGCGAGGAACCATCGCTCGCGGTTCGGATGTCGAAGGCGATGGTGCGGGAGGAGAAGCTGATCTCCACGGTGGGGCCGCTCAGGCTGCGTATGGCGATGGACCAAGGCCGGCTCTGGCGGGATGCGAACCACCTCGGCACGAAGCAGCTTCTGGAGGACCTCGCGTCCTACCTCTATCTGCCGCGTCTGAAGAACCGGAAGACCCTCGCCGAGGGGATCGCCCGGGGAGCCGCCGAGTTGACGTGCCCGAACTTCGCTTACGCGGACGGCTTCGACGAGGAGAAGGGGGAGTACCTCGGGCTTCGGGTGGGACAGGCCGGGGCGGCTGTCGAGATCGGTAGCTTGAGTGTGGTGGTGCAGCCGGAGGCGGCGTTCGCGCAGAAGAAGAGCGAGACACCGGGTCCGGTTCAGCCGAATGGAGAGAAGAAGCCTGATGATCGCGGCGAAGTGGGTCCGGTCGAGCCCGGGCCTGCGCCGGATACGCCCAAGGTCCATCGCCGGTTCTATGGGTCGGTGGAACTCGACGCCGCGCGGGCCGCGCGGGACTTCGGGAAGGTGGCCGAGGAAGTGCTCGACCATCTGACCACACTGCCAAAGGCGAAAGTGACGGTCACAGTGGAAATTCACGCCGAGGTCCCCGGCGGGGCGCCGGAAACCGTGCGGCGGGTTGTCGAGGAGAACTGCGGAACGCTCAAGTTCCGGAACCACGGATTCGAGACGGACTGAGGGAGGAGGGGCGATGCGCCGTCTGGTGATCCAGCTTGGCCGGAAGGTCACCGAGTTCCTTGGCCCCGCATTGCTGCTGGTGTTTCCGCGAGGGTTGCCGTTTGGGGTGCGTGTACCGAATGCCGAAACCATCGCGGCGTTGAACGAGCCCGCGCAGAACCTGCAGCAGTTCGAATCGGAGGAAGATCTGTTCGCGGATATTGAGGCCGGTACGTCCGGTTCGCGGGCCCCGGGCGACGATAGCTGCGCGAATCCCTGACCGATGAAGACCTCAGTCGTGGTTGCTGAACGGGCCAGCCTGATTCTGGTTGGATGCGTCAAGCGCAAGCGAAGGCAGCCGAGCGCCGCCCGGGACCTCTACGAGGAGTCGCCACTGTGGCGCGGTCGCCGCGCTTACGCGGAACGATCCGGCGCGCCTTGGTACATCCTGAGCGCCAAACACGGCCTGCTGGTGCCGGACGCCTGGATCGAACCGTATGACTTGGCGTTGAAGCACCTCAAGAAAGATGGGCGTCGGGAATGGTCGCGGAGAGTGCTCGATGAACTTCGCGCCCGGTTTTCGTCGTTCGCGGGGAAGATCGTCGAGTGCCACGCGGGCAACGACTATCTGGACAGCGGACTGGAGGACGGGCTGTGGAAGGCGGGCGCTGTTGTTCGCCGACCCCTGGCCGGTATGAGAATCGGAGCACAGCTCCGTTGGTACGGCGCCCAGTCAGGCAGGCCCGGTACCGAGGGGAGGCCAAGAAAATGGCTGATGCGTCACGGCTCGCCGAGTTGATCAGCGAGGACTTCTACGAGGGCGGCTTGAACTTCGGCGCGAGGAGGCCCGGGAGCGACGACTGGTCGAACCTGCCGGAAGTCGAGGCGACCGACAGGATGCCGCCGACGGACGCGGCAGTCGCCACCGAT
>JAKZVH010000376.1:0-10955 GCA_047516145.1 Gammaproteobacteria bacterium | reverse complement strand
GCCCCCGTCCGTGTTTCCGCCGGGTAAATCCGGCGGCCTCATTGAAGCAGGCTCAATATGTCTGTGGCGTTCTTCATAGGTCGCCGTTTCCGCCGGGTAAATCAGGCGGCCTCATTGAAGCAACTGCTCGATCAGGTTGTGGGATACCAGCCATCAGGCAAGTTTCCGCCGGGTAAATCCGGCGGCCTCATTGAAGCACACCGGCGCCACAGCGGCGCCATGCGTTTCCGCAATCCGTGTTGTTTGTAGTGACTGCGCAGCGATCCGGTTTTTCGATGCAAATGTGCTTGGGCTCGATCTATCGAAAGATTTCTTGAGTCCTTGAAAATCATCTGGTTATCAAGCGTACAGCCTTAATCCTTTCCCCGGTATAAGATATTTTTATGAATTTATCTTTACCAGAATCGATCTCCTACAACCAACCCGTTATCTACCCTACTGCCCGAAATCCTTGGCCCGGAACTTGGGCAACGGAGTTATACCTTCGGGCATTGGGTTTTATGGGTTAGTCGTTAGGCACCAGGGGTATGGGTGCCTTAATCCTTCTGCCACACGACTTCTGGCGGACCGAAGGTGCCGTAGCCTCCCTGACTGGAGCGACGGATTGGCGAACGGAGGACACACGAAACACCCCATGATGGATACCACCGGGATCGGTTTCCACTGGAGTCATCGCAGGCGTGAGCCAGGAGGGACTTGACGGCAAACGAAGTTGCCGGTCTATGCCAGAGCGGCCAGGAGTAGTAGCCTGTCTTCCACGAACCTGAACAGCCTTGCGTCAACGTCCGGTCGCGGGCACCGAATACCGCGTGTCGGCTCAAACCAAAGATTGCTAGGGCTTCCGGCCCAGGATTCGTCAGTTTCTTGTCCGGGGCGGGGTTGTTGGCTCGGAGGGCGTAGACCCGATCATCGGCGACATCCCATCCAAGCGACGGGAGTTCGCTTGCGTAGGCCCATGGTCCCACCAGTCCGGTCAAAATATCATCCCGCACTACCGTGCCAAGGAGCGTGCGTGTCATTCCGAGAAACTTCATCTGTCCAGCGGTAAAGTACAGGTCGGAGGGTTTGGCAACACCGCTATTGTCAAGGCTGCCCTCAGCCAGAAGTGCCGCAGCCAGATCGCTGCCCGTTTCGCCCGCGTAAGATCGGCACAGGTACGTTCTTATGTCTTCGGGCGCAAGCTTGAGCTCGTCTCCCTTTGGGATAGGCGTGCCGTCGAGCCGGCGTGGATTCGTCGCCGAGCAGTCACGCCAGCGGACAGCGAGAGAGAGCGCCTGGTCGGCGATGCGTTCGACGGTGAAACTGTCATTTACGATCGCGTGCGGCGTGACGTCCGTGCTCCACCAGAGCCGGGGGCGCTCGTCCTCGTCCATGAAGACCGCTTGTACTCCCAGAGCTGCCAGGAATCCCAGCGGGTTGGTCCCTTCGAGTCCGGTTAGGTGAGTGCCATTCATTGCTCGGACTCCTGGGCGCTCTGTTGATGATCGGCCAGGCGTAGGATCGCTTCCAGCCAGGCGAGACCGTGGTATCCGTAGCGCTCCACCAAACGCCAGAAACGATCCGCCATGTCCCCCGCCAAAGGGCTCTTCACGAGGTCGGAACTTGTGGTCAAGGGTAGGCCGTCCAACGAAAACGAAAGTGTCTGCGGGTTACGGTCTTCGATGATCGGCGGGAGCGGACGCGCCCAGCCGTGGTGGGTGCCGATCAAGTGAAGTACGAGGTCGCGGTCATGTACACCGTTCAGGACTGCGTCGTTTGACTCGATCAGGGATAGGCTCGCCAGCTCGTGGCGCATCCCCCTCGGATACTCGCGCACATGGCGTGCGCCCGGCAGAGACTTGGCCAACGGCTCCTCAAGCATTTCCAGAGCTATCCGATCTCCCCCAACCAACTGCAACTGGAACCGCGGGTCGATCTTGCCGAGGTCGTGGAGGCTTCCCGCAAGGCGCAGATCCTCCCGAATCGCCTCTGGGAGCCGCAGCCTCCTGGCGATCTTCTCTGCACGGCAGCCTACGCCGTCGAGATGACCACGCAGGGTCGTGCCGGTACCCGTAAGAGATCCGGCGGCATCGCCGCCATCCATGGTGTCCGGGTCGCTGAGAGGCTTGTTCGTGTCGCGGTGACGTTCGGCCAGCACGTAGTAGGCAGCGCCGGAACTTCCGTCGCCGAGGCGAACCGGTGCTATCTCGAAGGCTCTATCAAGCCGCTCCACGATCTCACGAATCCAGTCCGGCTGAGCTGGTCTGGAAGCCCAGCTTTCAAGCCAGTCGACGATTCGGTCCAGTGTAGGCTGGTCGGCTTCCGCCTCTTCCGCCGGCGTGGGCGGCGAGTCCACATAGGGCAGGTCGGGGTCGAGGCGGAGTGTCACCCTTCGCCCGTATGCGAGTTGAGCCGCATCGCCGAGATCGGATACCGTCTCCGAGTTGGACGGATCCCAAGTGTCGGAACCCAGGCCGCCCAGCTCGACATCTACGATGAGGAGGTCACCCGGGCGGATGTCTCCGATTTCGATCTCCATAGCGCCATCGGAAGACCCCTCCCATCGTGCCCACTTGCCGGGCAACGCTTGAGTCCACGACACCGAGCCGCGCGTCTCGTCCTCCTGCGGAACATCGGCGACATCCACTTCTTCGGTGCCCGAGAGCCATGATTTTACGGCTCCGATGGGAGCCTGCAAGGCTTCCGCTTGCCGGGGAGGAACCAGACGCAACGCCTCCGCCGATCGATCTCGCCTCCACACGATCGACACGTCCGCCGGCCGGTTCTGATTCACGCCGTGTAGGAACCACTCGACGGATGGCTGCACGACGGGCTGCGGGCTGGTCTGAGCCCACGCGTCCAGGTGAGTTGGCAGGAGAAGAGGCGCGTTTGAGCGCGTCGCGTTGGCGCCGTCGGGAAAGCCCTTCAGTGCCAGCGAGGCAACGTCCACCCGTCCCTGCTTGGCACGGCGCTGAAGTTCCTCCCAGGTTACCTTGACGGAATCGCCGTAAATCGGGTCGGGCTTCATAGTTGCAACAACCGAGTTTATTCCGATGATCCAGGCTTGGGCGGCGCTGCCGGCCCGTTCCGAGTAGCTGCCCCGCCGGTCGAGCCGACCGAATCGCTGCCGGAGGCTGTCTACCGGTGCACACTCCGTGATAAGAACCTCGAAACTGAAGTCAGCGCCAACTTCAATCGCTTGTGTTGACACCACAATCGCGAGAGAATCGCCTCCTGCGTGACTGTCAGGATCGACAATAGGACCGATCCTTTCCAGCGCGCCAACGCGGTCCAGCGGCCGCATCCGTCCCGTAATGAGATGTGCGGAGAAGCCGCCCGAGATGAGCTCTTGATGGACTTCGCGAGCGGTGCGTACGCGATTCACGATGACCCCAACACTTCGAATACGGATTTGGGGTTCGGAACGGCGCTCGTTCACCTTCTTCACTATCTTGAGTATGGCGGCCGAAAGCGCGTCTTCATTGCCGACAGATTGGAGAGTCGCCTGCTTGGCCGCCGTGACGCGTCGACGCAGTTCAGGGCAGTTTTCGAGGTCCGCTCCAGGGTCTATTGTGAAGCGTGCGGCACTGTCGTTACTCGGCGTGGCCGACATTTCCACGATTCCGAACCGGTGTGGCAACGGCCCACGTTGAAACGCCGTAACCCCTGTCAGAGTCTCTGCGAACGGAACGCTCAGGTGCACTTCGTCGAGGATCACGAGGCAGTCGTTGCCGGCGAGTCCGGCATGCACTGGCCACATACCCGGGTTGACTCCGTAACCGCGGAACAACAAGCGTGAACCGAACTGATCCACCGTCGAGACCATTACCCAGGGCTGATCCGGGCGATGCCTCCATCCGTCGTCGATGGGGATCCCGCCGCGGAGCGCAGCAACTCCCAACGGCTCACCAGGGCTCAAGGCATCAAGGGAATCCCGGACTCGGCGCAATACCGCCGTGTCGCCAGCCTTGATGCGGCGCTGAAGCTGTAGGGCGCGTTTGCATACCTGATCGACGACGATACGTCGGTCAATCACAAACACTACCCGTCGGGGAGTGACGTCAGGTTGCGCCGCCATGGCGAACACCGCAGTGTCGAGTACCGCGGTCTTTCCCGTACCCGTGGGCAGGTCGATCACATTCGGCCAGGTGCCCTGGTCCAGTACCTGCATGGTGAGGCGCTGCTGCCACGGGAACGGGTCGTGACCGTGAACGTCCCTGAAGAATGCAGCGAAGTCTCCGGAGCTCAGTGCCGAGGCAGCGGGAGCCTGGACCTCTGCGGGCACCTCAGCGTCGAAGCTATTCATCAGCGTTGTCCGGTGCGGACTGCGGATGACTCGGAGCAGGGCGCATCAGGCCCAATCCGAGAAATCGTCCCGATCCGAGCATCAACGGACCCACAATCGAACGCTCGAACGTCACCGTGGCATGGACCAGTTGGCGACGAACCGGGTTGCCAGCTCGCCCGCTCTGGCTGAATGCAGGATAACGCGTGGCGCCGCGCGCCCCGACCAGAAACGGACTCAGAGACACCTCTATCGAGGTCGGTTGAGGCAGGCCCACATGTTGGCAGGCCGTGGCTACCGCCGATTCCGCCAGTGCCCACGCGTTGGTACGGGCGCCAGCGGTGCCGCCGCTCAAGCGTCCGGGATGTCTCGGCAGCGCCACCGGGGTAGCGGAAACCCAGCGGGAGCAAGCCTTGCTCCATACACCGGGACGCAAGGAAATCAGCGTCGTCGGTCCGCGCTGTCGCCGGAGGTGGAACACGCGTCCGCCCCCGAAGGTAAGGGACAAAGTATCGTCGGGAGCTACCTTCTCCCAGGCTCCGATGGCCCGATACACCGCACGACGCGTTGCTTCGCTTAAGCACTCCGGGACCGAAACCGCTATCCCGAGTAGCCGCCCATCGGCGTGCTGGAATCCGACATAAGGAAGAGGAAGGAACGCGACATGCGGCGCCGCGGTGGGTGTCCCATCGCCCAAGTGCCCGCTGAGCTCTTCGGGGATTGGGTCGGCGGCGTAATGAAATACGGCGGCGCGCATCGCCGTGGCTATCTCCACGGCTCGGGTAGCCGGCAGAGCGCGCGAGTTGCGGTCGAATTCGAACACTATCCATTCGCCGCACGTGTTGGGCTTTTCCGCTTTCTCAGCGGGCTGCCCGGCACTCTTGGGGACGGCTCGGTACCGAACATCGGTAAACGGCAGTGCGCGTGGCTTGACGCCGGCATGTTGGGCATGGCGACGCTCCAATTCGGCAAGCTGTCCACCGCGCACTGTCCGCAGGTTGCTACTCCCTGCACCGGCCTCTAAGGTGGCTGCCGGCACCTCTGACGGCAACCTGCAAGAAACAAGCGACGACGGATGTCCCAAACGAGTGACCCTGCCGAGCAACCGGTCGAGCACTTCTCTGAATTCGTTCGGAACAGGGTCTCGCCACAGATAGGTTGCGCGGGGAACGTCCGGGGTAACGGAGGGAAAGAACCGTTCCTGCTTGCCTCTCCGCTCGGGCATCATCGCCAAGGCGGAAGATGGGTTCGTATTGCCGACACGGCCGACCTGCGCACCCACACCGCGCGCCTTTTCGAGGCGGCGCAGGATCTGGGCCACCGATTTCGTGACTTCGCCTCGCGTCGCGGCGAGTTCATCGTGGAGTTGCCCTTCGAGACTGAAGACAGTATGCGCCGTCCGTTCATGCCAAGCCCTGGCAACGACCGACGCATCGTTCACTGGCACGAAGTGTGCAACGGCGGTGCGCGGTACGGCGCCGGACGCCGCAATGGCTGGAGGTGCCTGCGCCTCCAGCCATTCCAAAGCCGCGCGTTCCGATCGGTCCGGCTCATCGGCATCGGCCCACGCCGCCACGAGCGCCGAAAACAGCCGGGCCGGATGGGGCGGCCACTCATGCTGCCGGCGGTCGTTGTGGAATGTCGCAACGAAACGACCGGTCAGAAAGTTGACTTCAATGCCGAACTTTGCGGCGGATCCCATGAGTCACTCAGATGCGGGTTCGGAAGCAGACACCTTACGGCTCCGCCGAATCAGTTCCAGAAGCTTCGGGGCCGGTGTTAGCCGAATGTCTGCGGTTTCCCAGGCGACGCCAGCATCGCCGGCGTGCGCGGCCGCCTCTTTGAGGGTCTGTGCCGCGCTGAGGCGATCGACATTCACCACCTCGCCCGGCGAGCCGTCCCTCCGGAGCAGTTCCAGTCGCGGGGCGTGCGTCGGCAGCAGCAGGCAGCGCGAACGCAGATCGTAGTCGGTCTCGTACAGGTAGGCCACGGCCGCGACTCCCAGCGCGGCAATTGCCGTACGGGCGGCCGTCTCCGCCTTGAGATCGAAACCCTTGAATCGCAGCCGCCGGAGAGCGGCAAAAGAGATCACGGTGGTCTGCATAGCACCCGAGATAGTAACGCCGCCGGATTGCGCGTCTATCGAGGGAGCGATGTTGCCGTGGTTGATCTTGGAGGGTTGCCCGGCCTCCCCGCTCTCGCTGCCGCGAGAGGCCGGCGCCGGGTTCCCCTTCTTGTCGCGCTCTGCGACATCGGGGTTGTGCGTCCAGACTTCATTCGGGTTGGTGCTGTTATACACCCGGTCTTCCGGAGCGACCTTCTCGATCTGCAATGGATCGATACGGCTTCCTACCTTGTTGCCGACCTTCGCGTCGAAGCCGACGATTTCGGATACGTACGCACGCTGAAACTTGGAGCCCAGTCCTCCCTTCGGTCCGGTCGAGTCCCACATGCCGAACAGCAAAGAGGTAGGGGAGTACCGGAATAGGTCGGTGGCGTTTCGGGGCGTGGCTTCGGTGATCGCGCGTCCAACCTCGGAAAGCCGGAACAACGTGCCGTCAAGCAGGCTGTCGCGGAAGATCGCGTCCGCCAGCCGATGGGGCGCCTCTAGCACCGTCAGCTTGTCATAGTCCGTGACACCGCCGTCATCCGAGAAGTCGACGTACGGCACCGGGAAGATCAGTTCGCCGCGCTCCCAACCCGCAAGCAGGGCCAGTTCCGCCCGATTTGCCTGCGACGCGACAGAATCCAGCAGCACGGTAGTGGACACGGTATCGCCGTTGCCCACTTGGCGCTCTTCGACGGCGTACTTGTGATCGGCGCGGCTATCCACGGAGTAGGTCGGCGGGAAAACCTTGTCCCCGTCGCCACCTGCGGGTTGTAGTTGCATCCGGGAACGCAGCGCGACGGCGTCCCCAGCCACTACGGCGCGTAGCCTCTCGAACGTGAGCATCGTCATCTGTTACTCCTTTCTGGTACATGAGACAGCCTGTAACCCGGTAGCAGGGGCCCATCCGGCTGACGAGTTTGTTGCGATCTCGGCGTATGACTATCGCCCGCCTCAGCATCACGGCACAAGTTGTGTGTTGACCCCTCGATCGAAATGACGATCGTCTCGGATCGAGTGATCGAGAGTTCCACACGGCAGTGTCGTGCCATCGGCGGATCGTCTTGGCTTGTCACAGGCTCGTTGGGATTTACTGTCGCCATGGGGGGAATGTAGCCAGCGATTCTCGGGTCGGGCGCAACCGGCAACGGTTGCGGCAGAAAAATGCGGACGGGTCGCCGGTGCTGCAGGGAACGGTTCACGCTGGGGCGTCCTTGGAGGCGGCGAACAGGCCGAGGCCGAAGTGGCAGCCGTAGCCGAGGGCGACGGGGCCGGTGACTGGTTCCGGGAAGTGGAGCAGCAGCAGGACGCCGTGGGCATCGGTGGTGGTTTCGCGGCCGCGGGAGCGGAAGCGATGAAACTGCAGGGGACGGCGGGGAGCACCGTGCACATCGACGTGGGGCAGAAGCTGGATCCGGACCTGCTCAGCAAGCCCGGCGGCGAGCATGTTGCGGCGGCGCAGCAGACGGCGCACCTCGCGCGGATAGCCGGTGGCCTCGGCCAGCGGACCGGAGACGGTCTGGCCCTGTTCGAGCATGCGGCGTGTTTGCCGGGCGTCGCTAGTGCGTTTCAGGTGGGCGGTGGGCAGGAACGGGGTGACGCTCTGCCATGTGCAGGCGCGCCTGAACAAGGCGGATGCCGGCGCGAACTCTTCGCAGGTGCCGAAGCCCTCCAGCGCCAGCCGCCACTCGCGCCTGCCGCCTGCTTCGGTGTCGGCGCCGTCTCCGGCGCCGACGGTCCGCGTCCACAACCGCGTCAGTCGATCGAGCGCTGTCCGCACGCGAGCGTCGAATCCCGTTACGGCGTATACGCACACATGGTCGATCAGACCATCGCCATCGGCATCTTCCGGCAGCCAGAAGGCATGGGAGTGGCGAGCGTCGCGCAACGGGGCGTTGCCGTCGCGACCGGATATTTCCGGCGGCGCCAACGGCCGGTTGCGCGTGGTTTGGGGGTCGCGTTCCCAGCCGAACTGCGCTAGAGCGGCAAAGCGCATCAACTCGCCGATCTTGACCGCGTCTTCGATTCGCGGCTGGGGTCGGCCGGCGAGCAGGTAGCGGGCAACCGTGTAGCGGGAGCGTGCCGGCGGGTCAGTGCGGCGAGCGACGACGCGGCGCGGGTGGGGCGACAGGGGAGTCCGTTGGTAGCGGATCTCGCGCGCCGCCGGCGGCCGGTTCCAGCCATGTTTCTGGTAGTCGGCGGTATCGACGGCCAGAGCATCGATCAGGCGCTCCGGAAGCGTCACGCCAAAGGTGCGCTGCCGTTTCCCGCTCAGCGTGCGTTCGGTTGGCGCACTTTTGCCGGCAGCCATCGCGGCACCTCGTTGATCCGCGTCGGCCTGTGCAATCAGGCGCACTCGTCGGGCGGCATAACCGGTAGGCGTGAGCGACGCCAGCACACCGGTCACGTCTCCCGAGCCGGTGCCGGAGTCGTCTACTGGCAGGCAATTCGCATGGCTCGCGTCCCACTCTGCCGCTGCCGCACACTCCACCCAACTCTCGGCGCGCCCCAGGTATCCGATGCCTTCGGCCAGGTCGGCGGCCAGGGCGAATTGCCGTGGCTCCAGGATCAGGTCGGGCCATGCAGCCACGATAGCCACTCCGTCCGGCAGGTGCGCGAAGGCATCGAATACCAACGTCTTCTTGGTCGGCGCCGGCATGTAGTGCCGGGTGTGCGCGTGGACGGCGCCGTCGGGCAGGTGATAGATCGGCGCAGCCGCGGCAAGCGCATCGATCAGGTCCGCGGCCTCTTCCTTCGACCAGTGGACGCACGTTCCCTTGCGCCAGTAGGTGGCGATCAGCGCGCGCAGAATCCGCCACGGCTCCGGCGGCCAGGCGACATCCGCCTCGTTGACGTGGCGGCCCCAGGGGGTGGCGTGGTAGCGGCGAGCCGGAAAGCTGAACCAGAGCGCGAGCATCGTGAGGCGCGGCTACGAGAACGTCACGGTTGCCGCGCGGGGTTCGTTGAACAGCCGGCGCTGCGCTACCGCATCTATGAGTGCCGGCAGCTCTGCCTGCAACTCATCCAGTGGCGGGAGGGCAAACGCTTCCGGGCGCGTAACGCGTACCGCTGCCACGTCGAGATCGCAGGCGGTACGCAGGCGCAAGCCTACCTCAAGGAACGATTGCACCTTGAACAGCGCCAGGGCGATCAGCAAGCTCTCGACGTCAGCCCCCAGGGCGAACGCTCGAATCTGCCGCAGGTCGATATTGAAGTACGCTGCGATCCGATCCGCGGCGTACTCGTCGCGCGAAAACGGCACGTTGCCGAACCCCCTGCCGGTATCGCCGCTCGGATTGACGGCATCATTCTTGACTCCGCCGCTGGTCACGACGCGGCTCCCGGAGGCTTCGATGAATGCGGACAGCGCCCGGGGCAGTCGCAGCCGCCCTCCGGCGAGGTCCTTCTTGGCAAGGAACACACCGTGCAGCAAGGCGTTGGCATCGTATTTGAGCAGAACGCGCGCCAGCTCACCCAGGTTGACCCTGCCGGTTTCCATGCCGGCAAGCCGGCTCTTCAGAACGTTGAACACCGACTTGTCCTTGCCCTCCAGAATGTAGGGTGAGTTCAAGCGGTGCGCCTCCAGCACCGAATTGGTCAGCGGCTCGCCTTGAGCGTCGATCACCTTGATCAACGGCAGGCCGCGCAACGGCGGCACCCAGTCGTCCGCGGCTTCGTCCCAGCACACGGCTTCCAGGCGGTTGGCCATGCTCTGGGCGCTTTCCACCAGCACGGTCTGCCCGCCGTCCGGCGCGGCATAGACCGCGGGTCCGAGATTGGGGAACCCGGTAGGTTGGAATCGAGCCCCCTGCACCGGGCGCAGGTCCGCCTCGAGCAAGAGACGCGGCGCGCCCGTCAGGGCGGCAAAATCAAGCGACATCTTCAGTCTCCTTGTCTGTTGGATATGCTTTGTCGAAAAGCGTTTGCAGTTGGCGATCGTTGATCGCTATCAGCATGGCGGCTGCCAGCCGGCGGCCGTCCGTACCCGCGCCGAACCGTGTAGTGCGGCCGTCGCTGCCGTGCGCGAACGGCGAGGCTATGCCCGAAGCACGGGCGCGAGCGAGTGCCGATCGCACCGCCCAATCCACGTCGCCGCCGCGCAATCTGGCGAGCAGCCCCGGTGGTACCGCGATACGGCGCGCGGGCTCGTCAGCATGGCGCGGAGTGAAGGCCGCGACCGTGTGGTCGGGAGCGAACAGCAGTTTCAGGGCGGCATATGCGAACGGGACACAGGGTTCGTTCGCGCTAGGCGGCGCGTGCGGAAGCGATATCGGGCGCGCCCATGCGAGTCCCTCCAGCAGGCGTGCGC
Organism: Gammaproteobacteria bacterium; assembly: GCA_047516145.1. Lineage (GTDB taxonomy): Bacteria > Pseudomonadota > Gammaproteobacteria > Steroidobacterales > Rariloculaceae > UBA6522. Next base: position 275 of record JAKZVH010000376.1, on the reverse strand, counting down.
AGCGCTGGTCGTCGAAGCTGCCGGAGACCAGAAACTCGGCAACCACGGAAGCCTGGGTCGGCGCCGCCGCCACGAACGGCTGGTCAGTGGACGAGGAGCGCAGCCGTTGCTCGAGCACGTCGATGAGATTTGCCGTCAGGCTGCCCGGCCCCCAAACCGCCAGTGCGCGATTGGTGCCGGGTTCCCATTCCCGGAACCGTCTCGGGACGGTCTCGGGAGCGACCGGAGCGAGATGGGCTGCCAGTGGGGTCAACGGCTGCCGTGCGCCGGCTGTG
>JAKZVH010000375.1:0-15985 GCA_047516145.1 Gammaproteobacteria bacterium | reverse complement strand
GCCCCACCCTACCCACTGCCGCCCGGTTCGTGATTTCTTCGGCAATTGCAGCGACCACCCTCGCGGTGGCCCAGGTGCGCGAACCACTGCCGCCCGAGGAAGCCTTCCCCTACATCGCGGTCGCCGCAACCGAGGCGGTCACGGTGAACTTCCAGCTCCCCGAGGGTTACTACCTGTACCGGCATCGGTTCGGCTTCGAGAGCCTGACCGGTGGCGTCGTTCTGGGCGCACCCGGGCTTCCCGAGGGTCGCGCCCACGAGGACGAATTTTTCGGGGCCGTGGAAATCTATCGGGGCGATATTGAGATCCGGATTCCCTACACACGGTCGCGCCCCGTGACCGAATTCGACCTCGTGCTTGAACTTCAGGGTTGCGCCGACATCGGCTATTGCTACGTGCCGATGCGTTGGAACAAGCGCGTGCCGTTGCCGGGGGACCGATAACATGGCACGTTCCGCGCGACTGACATTGATATTGAGCGGCACCGCGATAGTCGCCTATCTCGGCTATCGCGCGTTGTTGCCGCCGTCCGATCCAGGTCGTGCCGAAACTCCAGGGATTGCGGCAATGGTCGAAACGCTGCCGGAGTTCTCCCTGGAGGATCTCGCAGGTGGCGAGCGCTCCATTGCGAGTTGGCCGGGAAAGGCGCTGGTGATCAACTTCTGGGCCACATGGTGCGTGCCGTGCCTGCGGGAAATTCCCCTGCTCAAGGAGTTCCAGGACACGCGGGGCGCGGTGCCTGTCCAGGTCGTCGGTATCGCAGTGGACCATCTGGAGGCGGTGCGCGAGTTCGCCGACGAGATGAATTTCAACTATCCGGTCCTGGTGGGACAACTGGAGGCGATGGACGCCGCCGCCCGCTTCGGCGTGGATTTCTTCGTTCTGCCCTTCACGGTTTTCACCGATACCCGCGAACGGATCGTCGGCGTGCATAGCGGTGAGCTGCACGCCGAACACCTGGATGAACTGCGCGACGTATTGAGTGCGCTCGAGGCCGGGAACATCGATCTGGACGGTGCTCGAGAACGACTTAGATAGCACCACCACATCCAGCAAATTCGCCAAACTGAATCGAATGGTGTTAAATTAGCGCCGAACTTCGTCGATCTTGAAAATATGGCACGCTTGCTCCTGATGAACGGCCCCAATTTGGGCCTGCTCGGTCAGCGCGAACCGGATATCTACGGCGCGGACACCCTCGGGGCAATCGAGTCGCGGCTGGGACAAGTCGCAAGCCAACACGCCCACGAACTCCTATGCTATCAGAGCGACGCCGAACACGAGTTGGTGCGGCGTATTCATGCGGCCCGCGAAGAGGCCGTCGACCTCATCCTCTTCAACCCCGCGGCGTTTACCCACACCAGCATCTCCCTCAGGGATGCCCTGCTGGCTGTAGGCATACCGTTTATCGAAATCCATCTTTCCAACGTGGCCGCCCGCGAGGATTTCAGGCATCGATCATTCTTCTCTGACGTGGCTCTCGGCACCGTAGCCGGATTCGGCGTCGCCAGCTACGAGTTGGCGATCATGGCCGCGATACGTCATCTGGCCTAGAGGAACGCTTTGTGGACGTGCGAAAAATAAAAAAAATCATGGAACTGCTGGAGGCGCACGGGATCGCCGAAATCGATATCTCCGAGGGTGACCAATCCATCCGAATGACTCGACATGCCGCCGCCGGGACAGAATCGGCCCCGCCCCTGCCAGCGGGCGTGCAGGTGCCGCAGGCCCCGTCGGAACACGCGACGGCAGAACCGGCCGCGGCCAGTCGCGGCCACGAAATCACTTCGCCCATGGTGGGAACCTTCTACTCGGGCCCGACACCCGGCGCCAAGCCCTTCGTGGACCTGGGAACGGAGGTCGAATTGGGAGCCACGCTGTGTATCATCGAAGCCATGAAGATGATGAACCCCATAGAAGCCGACGTGGAAGGGCGGGTTGTCAGCATACTCGTGGAAAACGGCGCCCCGGTGGAGTTCGGCCAAGTGTTGTTCATCGTCGAACAATAATCAGCGATGCTGGACAAGGTCCTGATTGCGAATCGAGGCGAGATCGGCCTCCGGGTTCTGCGGGCGTGCCGGGAGCTGGGTATCAAGACCGTCGCCGTTCACTCATCGGCGGACGCGAACCTCAAGCACGTGCTCCTGGCCGATGAGACGGTGTGCATCGGACCCGCGCTTTCCACCGAAAGTTACCTCAACATGCCGTCCGTCATCGCCGCGGCCGAAGTGACCGACGCGGTGGCGATCCATCCGGGATACGGGTTCCTTTCCGAGAACGCGGGTTTTGCGGAGCGCGTGCAAGAAAGCGGGTTCGTCTTCATTGGCCCTGAACCCGAGACCATCCAGCTGATGGGCGACAAGGTCTCGGCGATACGCGCCATGCGGGAGGCGGGTGTGCCCTGCGTACCCGGTTCCGACGGTCCGCTGTCGGGCGATAACGAAAAAAATGTCCGATTGGCGCGGGAGATCGGTTACCCGGTCATTATCAAGGCCTCCGGGGGCGGTGGTGGCCGGGGCATGCGCGTCGTTCACAGCGAAGCTGCGCTTTTTAACGCGATCACCATAACCAGGGCCGAAGCGCTGTCGGCGTTCGGAAACGAGCAGGTCTACATGGAGAGATACCTCGATCACCCCCGGCACGTCGAGTTCCAGGTGCTCGCCGACAACTACGGCAACGCCATCCACCTGGGCGAACGGGATTGTTCGATGCAACGGCGAAACCAGAAAGTGGTGGAAGAAGCGCCCGCCCCGGGAATTTCCGCGGAGACGCGAGCACGCATGGGTGAGCGCTGCGCCCAGGCCTGCCGCGAGATCCGCTATCGGGGCGCGGGCACGTTCGAATTCCTCTACCAGGATGGCGAGTTCTTCTTCATCGAGATGAACACGCGGATCCAGGTCGAGCATCCGGTGACAGAAATGGTCACCGGGTTCGACATCGTCAAGGCCCAGCTTCAAATCGCCGCCGGAGAGCCTCTGACAGTGACCCAGGAGGATATTCGCTGGGTCGGTCACGCCATCGAATGCCGCGTCAACGCCGAGGATCCCAAGACATTCATGCCCTCGCCGGGTACGGTCAACCTCTGGCATTCGCCCGGCGGACCCGGCATCCGCGTTGACAGCCATCTCTACAGCGGCTACGCCGTTCCGCCGTATTACGACTCGCTGATCGCCAAGGTCATCGCCCACGGCGACAGCCGCACCGCGTCCATCGCACGCATGAATACGGCCCTCAGCGAGATCGTGGTGGAGGGCATAATCACCAACGTCCCCCTGCACCAGGAAATTTGCCAGCACGCCGCATTCAAGGCCGGCGGTACCGACATCAACTACCTGGAAAAACGCCTGGGATTGAAATAGGCGTCAAGCCCGAACTCGGTCGCATTTGAATGACTGAGACCGCTTCCCTCGGTCGTTCGCCGTGATATGATTCGGCCTCGTTTTTTTATTCAATTCCTTGTCACTTCCCGAGCGTACAGAGGCGTTTGCGGGAGCGGTGGCGCGACGACAAGCTGAAGCCAGCGAGAAGAAAAATAGGCAAGCAATCGAAATCCGCGTCCAAGGGCAACCCCGAGAGGCCGTTCAGCGCAATGACGGACATGGCGCTGAAGCGCTATCTCAAGAGCCTGAATGGTCATGACCCTGCCAATCTGTACGAACTGGTCATCGGCGAAGTGGAGCGGCCGCTGCTGAAGAACGCCCTGGAATACGCTGGCGGCAACAAGAGCCAGGCCGCGAAAATCCTCGGCATCAATCGCGGCACGTTGCGCAAGAAAATGAAACTTCACAATCTGCTGGAGGAATGAACCGCCCCCCGATTCGGCCCCGCCGTGCCCTCATCAGCGTCTCTGACAAGGCCGGTGTGACCGATTTCGCACGGGGGCTGGCCGGCTGCGGATTCGAACTCGTTTCCACCGGAGGCACGGCGCGCGCGCTGCGCAACAGCGGCCTGACGGTTGTGGAGGTTTCCGAACTCACCGGTTTCCCGGAAATCATGGACGGTCGGGTAAAGACGCTCCACCCTGCCATTCACGGCGGGTTGCTGGCGCGCCAGGGTGTCGACGAGGCGATCACCGAGGAGCACGGCATCGGCTGGATCGACGTTCTGGCCATCAATCTCTATCCGTTCGAAGCCACCATCGCCGATCCCGGCTGCTCCCTGGAACGCGCCGTCGAAAACATCGACGTGGGCGGTCCCGCGATGTTGCGCGCCGCTGCCAAGAATCATGCCCGCCTCACCGTCGTCTGCGACCCCGACGACTATCCGCGCGTTCTGGCGGCACTGGAGGACGGCGAACCAGCCAATGAACTCAGGCGGGAACTGGCGGTAAAGGCGTTCAGCCACACGGCGCGGTACGACACCGTTGTCAGCAACTATCTGCGCAGCGGTTCCGGGGAACGCTTTCCGGACACCCTGGTGTTGGCGGCGAGCAAGGCGGATGAACTTCGCTATGGCGAGAACCCGCACCAGCGGGCCGCGTTCTACCGGCTGCCTGGCAGCGGACCGGGCGGCGTCGCCGCCGCGACGCAGCTTCAGGGCAAGGCGCTCAGCTTCAACAATCTGGCCGATGCGGATGCCGCGCTGGAGTGCGTGTCCGCGTTCGATGAATGCGCCTGCGTGATTGTCAAACACGCCAATCCCTGCGGCGCCGCCGTGGCAGCCGCGCCGCTGGCGGCATACGAACGAGCCTACGCTACCGACCCCACATCCGCCTTTGGCGGCATCATTGCATTTAACCGCGACCTGGATGCCGAAACGGCGCACGCAATCATCAGCCGACAACTCGTGGACGTCATTGCCGCACCGCGGATTGCTCCCACGGCTCGCGACGTACTCTCCGCGAAGAAGAATGTGCGCGTGCTGGAGGGAGGGACGGCGGCGGAATCCGTTGGCGACGGTGCCACGCCCTGGGATCTGCGGGGCACCGCGGGGGGGTTATTGGTTCAGGAGCGCGATCTCGGTTCAACCCGGGGTCTGCAGTTGAAAGTCGTCACCCGGCGGGAACCGTCGACCGCGGAGATGGATGACCTGTTGTTCACATGGACCGTCTGCAAGTACGTCAAGTCGAACGCCATTGTCTATGCGCGGGGCAGCCGAACCCTGGGCATCGGCGCGGGCCAGATGAGCCGCGTAGTCAGCGCGCGCATCGCGGCCATGAAGGCGGCGGATCAAGGTATCGAGTTGGCGGGCGCGGCCATGGCCTCGGATGCATTCTTCCCCTTCAGGGACGGCATCGACATCGCCGCCGAACACGGAATCGGTACCGTCATCCAGCCCGGCGGCTCCGTGCGGGACGATGAAGTGATCCGCGCCGCCGACGAGCACGGTCTTGCCATGGTATTTACCGGCATGCGTCATTTTCGCCACTAGCGGGCGAGCAGTTGAGGAAATCGAGGCAATGAAAATCCTGGTCATCGGAAGCGGCGGACGCGAGCATGCGTTGGCGTGGAAGTTTGCGCAATCGCCCCGCGTTTCTGAAGTACTTGTCGCTCCGGGGAACGCGGGAACGGCGCGGGAAGCCAAGACCCGCAACGTAGCCGTCGCCGCCGACGATCTCGATGGACTCCTGAACCTCGCGCAGACCGAGGGCGTCGACCTGACCGTCGTCGGACCGGAGCAGCCACTCGTTGCCGGTGTTGTGGATCGCTTTGAGGCGGCCGGGGCAAGGTGCTTCGGCCCGCGAGCCGCCGCCGCTCGCCTGGAGGGATCGAAAGCCTTCACGAAGGCCTTTCTGGCGCGACACGGCATACCCACCGCGGCGTACGAGACGTTCGACCAACTCGACGCGGCGCTGGAGTACGTGGACTCGCGCCCGTTGCCCGTGGTCATCAAGGCGGACGGACTGGCGGCTGGGAAGGGGGTGATCATTGCGCAGACGCGCGAGCAAGCGGAGCAGGCCCTTCGCGACATGCTCCAGCGCGGCTCGTTTGGCGACGCCGGGTCCAGGGTGGTCGTGGAAGACTACCTGCAGGGTGAGGAGGCCAGCTTCATCGCCGTGGTGGACGATACCCGCATCGTCCCGCTGGCCAGTTCCCAGGACCACAAGACGCGCGACGAAGGTGACGTCGGCCCGAATACGGGCGGCATGGGCGCCTATTCTCCGGCGCCGGTGATGACGCCGGAACTGCACCGGCGGGTCATGGACGAGATCATGCTGCCCACGGTCGCGGGGATGAGCGCCGAAGGCATGGCCTACCGGGGCTTCTTGTACGCCGGGCTGATGATCGATCCGCGGAGCGGTCCCAGGGTGCTTGAATTCAACTGTCGTTTCGGCGATCCGGAAACGCAACCTGTGCTCGCGCGAATGCGGGGCGATATCGCAGAATTGTGCCTCGGCGCATTCGACGGTTCATTGGAATCCGTCCAGGTGGACTGGGACCCCCGAGCTGCGCTCGGCGTGGTCATGGCCAGCGGCGGCTATCCCGCGAGCTACGACCGGGGCTGCAAAATCGCCGGGCTGGACGCCGATTTCGGAGAGGACGTGACAATCTTTCACTCAGGTACCGAGGCGTACTACGGCAAAATCATCACCAGCGGCGGCCGGGTACTGTGCGTCACCGCCCTCGGCGAGAGCGTGAGCCGCGCGGCCGAGCGCGCCTACGAGGCAACTGCGCGCATCTGCTGGGACGGCGCGTTCTACCGGCGCGATATCGGCTACCGGGCGATCCGGCGGGAACGCGAGAACTAGCGCTTCATCGCCTCGAAAAACTGGGCGTTGGTCTTGGTGTCCTGGAGCTTGCCCAGCAGGAACTCCACCGCGGCCAGCTCGTCCATGGAGTGAAGCACCTTGCGCAATACCCACATCTTCTGCAACTCGTCGGGCTGGGTCAGGAGCTCTTCCTTTCGGGTACCCGAGCGATTGATGTGCATGGCCGGGAACACCCGCTTCTCCGAAACCCGCCGGTCCAGGTGGATTTCCATGTTGCCCGTGCCCTTGAACTCCTCGTAGATCACCTCGTCCATCTTCGAACCTGTATCCACCAGCGCAGTGGCGATGATCGTGAGGCTGCCACCCTCCTCGATATTCCGGGCCGCGCCAAAAAACCGCTTGGGTCGTTGCAGGGCGTTGGCATCCACCCCACCGGTAAGCACCTTGCCGGAGGACGGCACCACGGTATTGTAGGCTCGCGCCAGGCGGGTAATTGAATCGAGCAGGATCACCACGTCGCGCTTGTGCTCCGTCAACCGCTTGGCTTTTTCGATGACCATCTCGGCTACCTGCACATGCCGTGTGGCCGGTTCATCGAACGTGCTCGAGACAACCTCGCCCCTGACCGTGCGCTCCATCTCGGTGACTTCCTCCGGGCGCTCGTCGATGAGCAGCACGATGAGGTCGCATTCAGGCTGATTGGCAACAATGGAAGCGGCGATGTTCTGCAGCAGCATGGTCTTGCCGGCCTTCGGCGGGGAGACAATCAGCCCGCGCTGACCCTTGCCGATGGGCGCGACCATATCGATGATCCGAGCGGTCAGGTCCTCCGTGCTGCCGTTGCCCTGTTCCAGTTTCAGCCGCCGCGTGGGGAATAGCGGCGTGAGGTTCTCGAACAGCACCTTGTTCTTGGCATTCTCGGGCCCGTCGTGATTGATTTCGCCCACCTTCAGCATGGCGAAGTAGCGCTCGCTGTCTTTCGGCGGCCGAATCAAACCGGAAACGGTATCCCCGGTGCGCAGGTTGAAGCGGCGGATCTGGCTCGGAGACACGTAAATGTCGTCCGGGCCCGCCAGGTAGGAGCTGTCCGACGAACGCAGGAAGCCGAACCCGTCCTGCAGAATCTCCAGCACGCCCTCGCCGTAGATGTTCTCGCCGCTGTTGGCGTGGGCCGTGAGGATCGAAAAGATGATGTCCTGCTTGCGGGAACGCGCGAGGCTCTCCAATCCCATGGATTGCGCCAACTCTACAAGCTCCGCCGCGGGCCGGTCCTTCAGTTCGGACAGCTTCATGGCGTTCTTGGTTTGTTCGAGTTCCGCGGCGGGGATTACGTCGAAATCCTCGTCGTCGGGAAACTCTTCGCGCCGGCGCCGGCGAGAACCGCGATTCTTGACGTCGCCGTCTCTCGGCGGGCGCTGGCCGTTCTTCGACCGGGCTCGTGCTGAAGTACCCAAGTATCCCCTCACAGATCTCTTTCCAAACCGATTGTCATGTCCGTGGACCCAGATGCTGATCGATGAACGCGGCCAGCCGGCCCTTCCCGACGACCCCGATCTGCTGACCCTCGACGGAACTTCCCTTCAACAGCATCAGTGTGGGGATGCTGCGAACGTTGTAGCGCACCGGAATTTGCGGGTTCTCGTCGATGTTCAGCTTGACCACCTTGAGGCGATCCTTGTACTCGTTCGCGATCGCCTCCAGTGTCGGCGCGATCATTTTGCAAGGTCCGCACCATTCCGCCCAGAAATCGACCAATACGGGACGCTCTGAATTGAACACATCGTCGTCAAAACTACTGTCCGTCGTATGGGAGATATTCTCGCTCACCTGCTTGATCCTCCGATCTTCATCCTTTCAGTTGAATCCGTTCACCGGACGGGTCCGCCCAATAGTGCGAGTGTGCTTGACTGGAGTGACGCCGCCCGCCCCATCAGGCACAATGTCGCTGCCTATCGTTTCCTTGCGAACTGTTTGGGAACGTAGTGGGTACACGGGGAGGCGAGTACGCTCGCCCTATAGACGCTATTCTGAACCGTTGAGAATGTAATTTGCAAGTCCCTACGACGGACCCCGGCGCCGCGACCGCTCCGGATGACCATCTGACCCAGGTTCGATTCACCTCTCTGACACTTCCGGAACAAGTGCTCGCGGGCATCGCCGAGGCGGGTTTCGAACGTTGCACGCCGATTCAGGAGCAAACCCTGCCGCTGGCGCTGGAGGGCCGCGATGTCGCCGGGCAGGCGCAGACGGGCACCGGCAAGACGGCCGCCTACCTGGTGGCCCTTTACAGCCGCCTCCACAACACCGAACCGCTGGCCGCGCGCCACCCCGGTCCCAGGGCATTGATCCTCGCGCCGACCCGCGAACTTGCGGTGCAAATCCACGCCGATGCCACGCAACTGGGCAAGCATCTACCGTACAAGCTCGGTCTTGCCTACGGCGGGACGGACTACGAAAAACAGCGCCGGCATCTTGCCGAAGGGGTAGACCTCCTGGTTGGCACGCCGGGACGCCTCATCGACTACTTCAAACAGCGCGTGTACTCCTTCGATCGCGTCCAGGTGATAGTCCTCGACGAGGCGGATCGCATGTTCGACCTGGGCTTCATCCGGGACATCCGTTTCGTATTGCGGCGTCTGCCCCCGCGGCATCTGCGGCTGAACATGCTGTTTTCGGCCACGCTCTCCCACCGCGTGCTCGAACTCGCCTACGAGCACATGAACGAGCCGCAACTGGTGCGCATCGAGCCGGAAAAGGTCACCGTGGACGGCGTGCGCCAACGCATCTACTTCCCGTCAAATGAACAGAAGATTCCGCTGTTGATCACGCTGCTCGAACAAATGCAGGCACGGCGAACCATGATTTTCGTCAACACCCGACGCGAGGCGGACCGCCTGCAGCACCACCTGGTGCACAACGGCATCAACGCCAGCGCGATCTCCGGGGACGTGCCCCAACGCAAGCGCTTGCGGATGTTCAGGGATTTCCTTTCCGGTGAACTTCCCGTGCTGATCGGCACCGACGTGGCGTCCCGCGGGCTTCACGTTCCCGACGTGAGTCACGTATTCAACTACGATCTGCCGCAGGACCCCGAAGACTACGTGCATCGGATCGGCCGCACCGCCCGAGCCGGTGCCACCGGCGAAGCCGTCAGCTTCGGTTGCGAGAGCTACGCCGCGGGGCTTCCCGACATCGAGGCGCTGATCGGGCGCAAGATACCCGTGGAGCGCATCGAATCGGAAACGTTGATCGACGTAAAGAAACCACCGCGCCGGCCGCGGCGACCGCCACCCAACCGGCCACACAGGCAGCCCCGGGCCTCTGGCGGAGGCATGCGGCGCAGAAAGAGCTGACGCGCCGGCGAAATCCGCGGGTAGCGGCGAGATATCCCCAGCCTACCCGCCCGCGTCCGGGTCAAGCAGTTCATGCACGCCGTCAATGGCCGGGAAGGCTTCGATTTGCCGCGGCGGATGACGGGAGTCGGGGCAGCGGATGGCCACGGCGGCCCCCAGACCGAACTCATCCGCGGCTTCAAGCACCGGCAAACTGTCCTCGATAAGCATCGTACGGCTGGGGTCGAACCCGGCCTCCGCATGAAACCGGTCCCAAAAGCGGCGGGTTTCCTTCGGCGCACCATAGTCGTGGGAGGAAACCATTCGGTGGACATGGCGGTCGAGATCGGTTTGTGCGACTTTGATCGCCAGCGTGAAAGGATGCGCGTTGGTGACCAGGAGTACGCGTTTACCCTGATCGCGCACCCATGCAAGGAAGTCCGGCGCCTTCGGCAGGAATCGAATTCGATGCCTGTGGGCCCGTGTCAGGTCGCGGATGTCAAGCTCAAGCGTTTCGCTCCAGTGATCGATGCAATACCACGCGAGACTCCCCTCGATGGCCCGGTAATGGCCGAGTAACTTTTCGCGCGCATCCTGCTCACTCATCCCGCGAGCTTGTGCATAATGCACCGGAACCAATTCGAGCCAGAAGTAGTTGTCGAAGGCCAGATCGAGGAGCGTGCCGTCCATGTCCACCAGGACCGTGTCCACGCCGCCCCAGGCGACGACTGAGCGGGGCGGGCGACGGTGAGCAGTTTCGGATGACGATGGCATTGAGGCAATCATGATACTGGAACGAAAGGCAGAGCGGCGATGAATACGCTCGCGCTTCTGGAAGAAATCCGCGAGATCTGCAGCGCGGCCGGCAAAGCCATCATGTCCGTCTACGCGCGGGACTTCAAAGTGGAGTTGAAGGCCGACCGTTCGCCGGTTACGGAAGCCGACCGCGCCGCCGACGCCGTCATTGCCGCCGGGCTCGCACGACTGCGCCCGGCGTTGCCCGTGCTGTCGGAGGAAACCGCGCCGACGGCGTGGGCCCAACGGCAACGCTGGCAACGATACTGGTTGGTCGATCCCTTGGATGGAACCAGGGAATTCATCAAGAAGAACAGCGAGTTTACCGTCAACGTTGCACTCATCGACGACCACCGTTCCGTGCTTGGGGTGGTATTTGCGCCGGCGCTGGGAGTCGAGTATTCAGGCATTCTCGGGACGGGCGCGTGGCGCCGGCGGGACGGCGAATCGCGCGTGCGCGTGCGCGTCGCCAGCAGTCGTTCGGACACGCTTACGGTCATGGGGAGCCGGAGTCACCCCGGCCCCGGGCTCGCGGCGTACCTGGAGCGGCTCGGCCCCCACGAACTCAAGCCCATGGGAAGCTCGCTTAAGGCCTGCCTGGTGGCGGACGGGCAGGCGGATGTCTACCCGCGCCTGGGGCCGACCTCGGAATGGGATACGGGGGCAGCGCAGGCTATCCTGGAGAGTGCCGGTGGGGGTATGATTGACTTGGCGGGCCAGCCGCTCAGGTACAATACGAAGGATCGTCTGACGAACCCTCATTTCTTGGCTGTCGGCGACCCTGAGCGGGATTGGCTGCGCGCTTTGCATATCGATTAATGGCAGAGAAAATCGAAACTGACGCATTTAAAAATGTAGAGCGGCTCAAAGAGTTGCGAATTGAGCACCAGGACCTGGACCAGGCAATTTCCCGGTTGGCTGTCGATCCCTGCGTCGATCAGATCATGCTGCGACGCTTGAAGAAGCGCAAGCTACTGATCAGGGACATGATCGCCATGCTGGAAAGTTCCCGAATCCCGGACTTGAACGCTTAGCCGAAACCGGAACGAGCCTCTCGACTTCGTCGCGATCGCGGCGAGGTGTCGCAGTGTTGGTATCTGCTGAATGTGTGCGCGGCCAAAGCCAAGCCGGCTACGCGGGCGAGCACACTTGCAGTGGCGGGCGCCGTCGACAATTGGTGCACGGCGCAGGTTGGAATCGCGAGGTCGATGCGGGAAGGGCCTGACTGAGGTCAGGATTGGTGCACTCTTTGTGAACAAGAAAACACCAATCGTCTTTCTTGCCGCGTCGCTGGCCGCGATCGGTGCGGCTGTGGGCACGGCGGACGAACGGCATCCGCTGCCGGACGGTTTCGTCTACCTCGACCAGGCGATTCCCGATCTCGTCGTCGACCTGCGCTACGTGACCGGCGCAAACTTCATCGGCCGACCGGTGCACGGATACCGGCACGCCCACGCGATTCTCTCCGATCCTGCCGCGGCGGCCCTGGCCGAGGTTCAGGCCGCGTTGCGCCCGTATGGCCTCGGGCTCAAGGTCTTCGATGCCTACCGGCCGCAGCGCGCCGTCGATCACTTTGTTCGCTGGAGCGAGGATCCGGAGGATCGGTCGACCAAACCCGACTACTACCCCGACGTGGCCAAGCAGGACTTGTTCGCGGAGGGCTACATTGCCGCCCGATCGGGGCACTCGCGGGGGAGCACGGTGGACCTTGCCATCGTCTTTCGCGACGGGACGGGGTCGATCCACGAACTCGACATGGGCTCGCCGTTCGACTTCTTTGGCCCGATTTCCTGGCCGGACAGCGCGCAGGTTTCCGCCCAGCAGCGCGCCAACCGATTGCTGCTGCAACGCCTGATGACGGCGTTCGGGTTTGCACCCTACGCCCGGGAATGGTGGCATTTCACCCTCAGGGACGAGCCGTACCGGGAAACCCACTTCGATTTTCCCAACTGAGGACAGCCGTCCGGCTGACCATACGTTCAGTTCAACGGGATGCGGACCGCGATGCCGCCCATGGATTCGCCCAACTCGAAATCGTCGCGAGGGCGTCGAGGCGCCGCGGCAACCGCGGTAGACACTTGGTGAGCAAGGGGGGCTAGTATTGCGGAATGAACCTGATAGCCGACATTGGCGCTACCCACTCGCGCTGCGCGGTCATTGACCGCCAGGGCGCTCTCCTGGCGCCGGAAGTCTTCAAGAACCGCGACTTTGCGGGCCTGCAGGAACTCCTGCGGTGCTATCTGGATCAGCGTCGAGGCAGCGGCACGCCCGATGGCGCCGCCCTTGCCGTCGCAGGGCCCGTGCTCGGCGACGAGGTACGAATGCCGAATATCGACTGGCGTTTCTCCCAGGCGGCTCTCAGGAATGTGCTGGGATTGCGCCGGCTGGTGGTGGTGAATGACTTCGCGGCGGTAGCCTGGGCCTTGCCCGACCTGACCGAGGCAGACCTTGAGAAGATTGGCGGCGGCACGCCGGTGGCGCGAACCGCGATGACCACGCTTGGCCCGGGCTCGGGCCTCGGCATCGCGACTACCGCGCCATGCGTCGACGGCTGGACCGTGGTGGACGGTGAGGGCGGCAACATGACCTTCTCGGGCATCACCCCGCAACAGCAGGCGGTAGCCGAGCACATCCGGGCGGAAACCGGGCACTGCTCGGCGGAGAACTTTCTGTCCGGCCCCGGTCTGGCCAATATCCATGCCGCCCTCGGATCCCTGCAGGGCCATGGCGACACTCGGATCGGCCCGGCGCAGATCAGCGCGGCGGCGGAAGCCGGAGAACCCCTCGCCTGCGCCGCACGCGCGCTGTTCTTCGAGGTCCTGGGCGCCGTCGCGGGAAACCTGGCGCTCACGGTCGGAGCTCGCGGCGGCGTATTCATCGCAGGCGGCATCGCTCCGCGAATGCTTGAGCCGCTGGCGCAGTCGCGGTTCAGGGAGAGTTTCGTAGCCAAGGGCCGTTACAGATACTACCTGGAGGCCATCCCGACCTACGTGATCACCGATCCGTTTCCCGCCTTCCGGGGATTGCGGACGCTGCTCGGATACCGGTAGGCTCCCCCGCCTTGCCTCTTGTCAGCGGACTCCGCGTCACGCTCCGTCGTGCGGATTATCAGCGTCCGGCAGCCCCTGTGTCACGTCTGCGCCGCGGACGCTGAGGCGATGGACCGATTGCCGATGGACGTCTTTATCGAGCCCTGTGCCAAGCGCTCAGGTCGCGGCCCGGCTTTGCGTCAGGGCGGCGGTCGAGCTTTGCTCGACCATGCCGTCCGCCGCCGTTCTGCCGAAGACTCGGCCGAGGTAGATGCCCGCGGCTCCCCAGACAGCGGCGATGCCCGCCCCGATACCGGCCATGGCCGCGATGCCGAGCCCGGCGCCGTCTGTCAGCCCCGCAAAGGCGATGCTGCTGGCCGCGTCGCCGCCGCGGTAGACGGCCACGTCGATCACGGGTTTCGCTTTGAATCTCGTCTCGCGGTCGACGTTCGTGAACAGCATCTCGCGCGCGGGCCGGGTGATGCCGTAGTTGCCCGCCTGCCTCGCAACCTGGAGCGCGAGCAGGACGGTGAGAATCGGTGCGAACGCGAGAATCAGCATGCCCGCGCAGATGAAGAAAGGCACGAGCGCGAGCGTCGCCGGCATGCCGAGCTTCGTGACCAGGCGACTCGTCGCAAACAGGCCAAGCCCGAAGGTGAGCACGTTTACGACGAAGGCGAGGCCCGCGAGAATTTCGATCCTTTCCTCGCGGGTGAATTCGCGCAGCAGATCGGTTTGCTGGAAATACGCGAACGAGCCGATCGTCGTGTAGAGCAATATGAATGCGCCGATCGCGATCAGGTAGGGACTCGTGAAGAAGGTCCTGAAGCCGGCCAGCGGATTCCCGCCAATTTTTACCGCGCTCAAGTCCGCGGCGACGTCCTCGTTGTGCAGGTCGAGGCGCTTCAGACGCTGCAGATAGAGCGCGATCGGAATCGCCACCAGCAGCATCGCGGAGGCCAGGAGCATGAGGTTGTCCGTGCCGATATCGGAGACCATCTGGTTCGCGACCAGCGGGCCCGCCGCCGCGCCGGCGCTCGCACCCGCGGCGATGAACGCGAACACTCGGCGCGACTGCTCCTTGCTGAAGGTATCCGCCATGAAGCTCCAGAAGACCGAGACGTGAAAAAGACTGAACAGGCTGACCCAGAGGTAGAAGCCCTTGTCGAGAAGCACGCGGTCGGTGACCACGGCGGACCCGAAATAGAAGCCGCAGAACGTCAAGGCAAAGAATATGTATACGCCGGGCACGAGCAGCCTGAAGCGCACGCGAGAGACCGCAAGCCCGTACAACGCGACGACCGCCGTGCTGAGAACAAGTTGTATGTTCCACAGCACGCTGATCTCCGTGTTGCTCCAGTCGCTCGCCATCGCGTCGCGGACCGGCCTCAATATGTAATAGGCGGCCATCAGGATGAACACGAACGAGAACGAGAGAATGACGGTTCTGATCTCATTGGGCTCGATCAACGTCGCCGCCTTCACCAGTCGCGGCGCCATGCAGACCCGAACGATCACGGCCGCGGCAGCAAGCGCTCCCAGCAGCCCGAAGTTCGAGAGATCGAACACGTTCGAGAGCGGCTGGCCCTGTAACAGCCCGACGGCCCTGGAGACGACAAATGTGCCGATGACCAGCCAGCAGCCCATCTTGATCCAATCACTGTACGATCGTCTGGCAAGCGGCCCTGTTGTCATGACGTACTCCCGATGCGCGGCACTCGGCTCTTCCCAGCGTGCCAGATGCGGGCCGGCGGCAACAAGGCGGAATACTACCCCAAGTCCCGGGGAGGATGGGCCGCCGAATCTGCCAGACTCCTCGACAAGCGCGTGATGAACGGCGCCTCTTGCTTGCCCGCCATCTCAAAACCCTCCATTATCGCCACACGGTCGCGCCGGGCGAGACCGCGGCGAGACGCTCACTCTTGCATACGGGGTCGCGACCAATGGCCGCGCGCGGTGGCATCCGTGCATCGACTCAAAATCGATTGTGGTATAGATTCCTGTTTCCCGTTCAACAATGGATAAGGATTCCCAGTGGCTGCATCGCACACAACAGAACAGATACGCAACATCGCCGTCGTCGGTCACGCAGGGTCAGGCAAGACCACCCTGATCGAAGCCTTGCTGGCGAATGCCGGCGCCATCCGCTCGGCAGGCTCCGTGGAGAAGGGCTCCACGAT
>JAKZVH010000374.1:0-9260 GCA_047516145.1 Gammaproteobacteria bacterium | reverse complement strand
CAGAAGGACTGCGGCAGCCGCCGCGAAAGCGCTGTTGAATAAACTGCTCATCGACTCGTCCTTATGAGGCAGCGCGGGCTGGTCTGTCTATTACGCCCTTGGGAGTCAGGTCCCTACCTGGAAGTGCGGCCTTCAACCGACTCGAAAATCAACGGGCGACGAGCGCTAGGTTGGCGGGACGCGCCCCGCCGTCGGTACGTTGTCGGCTCCCGTACGGATCGTGCGTCCGTGGTTGTCGCGCTGCAGGTAGACGCGGTAGCTCTGGTTAACCGGGATGCAGAACGTCAACGCATCGTCACAGGCGAAGTAGAAGACGTCGAGATCCAGCGGCTGGGACGGATCGCTGACGGCAACGTCCACCAGGAATTCACGGGGATCCGCGTCCGCCGGCACATCCAGCATCGGGCCCTGGCCGTCGGCGGGAGTTACCGTGCCACCCGACGGCGGCGTCACGGAAAACTTGACCGGTCCGGCCTCGTTGTTCCAGTGCACGCGGTAAAGCGGATCGAGGTGAAACCCGACGTACATTTGTCCCTGGCCCGTGCTGCGCAGGCTCTCGTCACCTTCGGCGCGGAGCTTGACGTAGAAAGGCGCCTTGTTGCCGTCGAATACCGGTTCCACCTGGATGCCCGCCATGGTCGGCGGAATCTCGACCCGCGGCACGACGCCCTTCGCCACCGTGGGCGGCGGCGGTTGCGTCGGCAGATCCAGGTCCTCGACGCGGGTTCGCTTCTCCACGGGGCCGACGAGACGCTCGAGATCCGCGCGCAAGGCCTCCGGATCGCTCCAGCTGCGCAGCGCCGCAATCCGGCCTTCGGGATCGACCACGAGTTCGCTGTTCGGGGTCCGCGCCATGGCCTCGTGATAGGGATTGTGCATGTCATCCGCCAGCCACGCGATGCTGGAACCCAACCGGCGCTTGGCTTCGGCGACATGCATGAGCCGCTCCTCCAGGGTGAACGGCGTCACGTAGTTGTTGTACTCGGGGTGAGCCAGCGGCTTGTAGATGTAGTAGAAGTCCACGCCCTTGGGGGCGAAATCTCTTTGAACCGTCTCCAAACTGGGGACGTTACGGAGGAAGGGGGGTCACGTGAGGCAGCCGAGCACCAGTACCGTGTACTGGCCGGTAGCCACCTCCCTGATGTTTACCGGATTGCCGCGATCGTCGACTACGTCGACATTGGGTACCCGTTCGCCGATGTCCGGCGCGGCATTCAAGAAACGTTCGTCCATCGCTGCGGTACCGGGGCCCATGCCCATGCCCATGCCCATACCGGGGATCTGCCCGGCCGCTGTCTGGAAGGCACCCGCGAGAAACAACGCCAGGAAGGCGATCCAACGATTCATGAGACCCCCGAAACTGTGCGAAATACGCGGTGCATCGTAGCCCGTTCGCGGAAAACCGGCAAGCGGTCTGCGGCTGGCCGCGCGGTCACCAAATTCGGGGGGCTTACGAGCATATGGCCGTGATATTCTACGCGCTCGCTCGCTGCAACATCCTGCAAACACAATGACCAATGCACCCACCCGCCGCTCCCGCGGGAGCGGACGACACTTTCTGCAAGTTCCCGGACCCACCAACGTACCCGACCGCGTGCTCGCGGCCATGGCCCAGCCGAGCATCGACCATCGCGGCCCGGAATTCGCCGCGCTGGCTCTGGACCTCATTCCGCGGGTTCGCCGGGTGTTCAACGCCTCCGGACCGGTCATCATGTACCCGAGTTCGGCAACCGGCGCCTGGGAAGCCAGTCTAACCAATACGCTGTCGCCGGGGGATCGCATCCTGATGTTCGACTGCGGAATGTTCGCGACGAATTGGAAGATCATCGCCGAGCGCTTCGGTCTGGATGTCGAGTTTGCCGAATGCGATTGGCGCAGGGGGGTCGAGCCGGATCGGGTCGAGAGCGCGTTGCGGGCCGACCGCCCGCAACGAATCAAGTCGGTGATGGTCGTTCACAACGAGACCTCCACCGGCATCACCAACTCCGTCGCCGATGTGCGCGCGGCCATGGACGCGGCCGGGCACCCGGCCCTGCTCATGGTGGACTCGGTCTCCTCGGCAGGATCCATCGAGTTCCTGCAGGACGACTGGGGCGTGGATGTCACCACTGCCGGATCCCAGAAGGGCCTGATGCTTCCGCCCGGACTCTCGTTCAACATCATCAGCGAGAAAGCCCTGGCCGCCAGCGCCTCGGCCGGCCTGCCGCAATCCTATTGGAGTTGGCGGGACGCCCTGCCCTCCAACGAAACCGGTTTCTTCCCCTACACGCCGCCCACGAATCTGTTGTACGGACTCAAGGAGGCGCTCGCCATGATGGAGGAGGAAGGCGCGGAGAACATCTATGCCCGCCACGCCCGCCTGGCCGAAGCCACCCGGCGCGCCGTCGCCGTCTGGGGTGTCGAGAATTTCTGCGCCATCCCGGAAAAGAGCAGCGATACCATTACCGCCGTACTCGTGCCCGACGGCGTCGATGCCGACGCGGTGCGGAGTTTGATTCTGGACCGCTTCGACATGTCGTTGGGAACCGGTCTGGGGCCGCTGAGCGGCAAGGTATTCCGCATCGGCCACTTGGGTGCCTTCAACGAATTAACGCTCGCCGGCACGCTGTCCGGGGTGGAGATGGGGCTGATAATGACGGGCGTACCCGGGTGCGAAGGGGGCGTGACGGCGGCGCTGGCGTACCTGGCGGAGCAGGCCGCCTAACGGTAACCGCATGGATCCGTCCACGGCTGTCACGACGAATCCCCTGCTGGCACTGGCGGCCTTCGCCGGCGTCATCGTCCTGCTGCTGTTTCTCATCGCCAGGTGGCGCTGGCACGTCTTTCTTGCCTTGCTGCTGCCGCTGCTCATCTTCGGCATCATCCCCGGCGTACAGCAGAACAACTTCATCGCGGCCTTCGAGCGCGGCTTCGGCTCGACGTTGGGATCCATCGGCGTGGTCATCGTGCTTGGCTCCATCATCGCCGAGGCGCTGCGCCATACCGGCGCGATCCAGACCATCACCCGCAGCATGGTGTGGGCCGTGGGCTCCAAGCGCATGCCCCTGGCACTGACGCTGACGGGTTTCATTCTGGGCATCGCCATCTTCTCCGACGTGGCCTACGTCATCCTGAATCCCCTGGTGCACTCGGCGGCGAAGATGATGGGGGTGAGTGTCAGCGTCATGTCCATCGGTCTCGTGGGTTCGCTGCAACTCACCCACGCCATCGTGCCGCCCACGCCGGGACCGCTCGCGGCCGCCGCCCTGGTGGGCGCGGACATCGGCAAGACCATCATCTACGGCAGCCTGGCCTGCCTGGTGGGCTCGCTCGCCGGCTGGATCTGGGGGCAATACATCATCGGACCGCGTATCAAGACGCTTCCGGATGACGAATTTGCGGGCGGGGACTTTCTCAAGGACGAGCCCGAGGGCGGTTTGCCGGGCGCCCTGGCCTCCTTCGCCCCCATTCTGGTGCCGATCGTGCTGATCTCCGCCCAGAGCATCTCTCGGCTGTTCCTGGACGAAGGCAACATGCTGCGGGCGGGCCTGGCGTATATCGGCTGGCCCGTCATGGCCCTGAGCGTCGGCGTATGGCTGGCTTACCGCAATATCAAGACGCCGGAGCACCGCAAGGCCGCCACCAACGCGTGGGTGGAAGAAGGCCTCCGGGTGTCCGCGATGATCCTGGTGGTCACCGGCCTCGGCGGCTCGCTGAGCGAGGTACTCAAGGGCACTCCCGCGGTGGACGCGATCAGCGGCATCTTCGCCTCCTACGGCCTGCCGTCGATCCTGCTGCCCTTCGTCCTCGGTATCATCGGCAACATGATCACCGGCTCCACCACCGTCGGCGTCATCACTGCCGCGTCCCTGATCTCGCCCATGCTGGGGAGCCTGGCGCTATCCCCGGAAGCGGCCATGCTCGCCGGGGCCAGCGGCTCGGTGATCATCAAGTACGTCAACTCGAGCTACTTCTGGGTGTGCACGTCGCTGAGCCGACTGCCGGTGAACGACGCCATCCTGGGCTATGGCGGCGCCACGCTGGTGGGCGGTATCGCCTCTTTCCTGGCGGTATGCGCCATGTGGGGTGTCGGCCTCATCTGACCCGCCGCGCGTCCGGGAAGCCCGGACATGTCACCGATATTCGTCGCGAAGGCGCTCGCGTGCGATAGGCGCGCTAGAACCGAAAGGTGTAGTTCACTTTCACGCTAAGGTCCGAAAGCGTCGCGTCGAAGGAGTTGTCGCGGTCCATGTCCTGCAGGTTATGGGTCAGGACGACGTACGCCTCCCGCCCGTCCCGCTGCACCCAATGCAGCCGGCTGTCGATGCCCGCACGCTCGGAAACGTTGTCGTACTGGAGGAAGTTGATCCAGGACAGGTTCGAGGAGAAAGGTATCTCCGTGGTCAACTGCATCAGCCGGGTGACGAATTCGCCTTGCGGCAGCCGGATGTCGTTCCAGTCGTAGCCGAACTTGAAGGTGAAGTGCTTGGTTGGGCGCCACGTCACGTCACCGCCGATATTGATGCGTTCTCCGTTGAAGAAATCACCGGCCTGGTAGGTGAGCGAGCCGGCGAGTCGTCGATAGCTGCCGCTGGACACCTGCACGAGATGTTCGTCGAACGAATAGCGTCCCGGCGGGATGATCACGTCCGGCGAGGTGCCGGAAGGATCGCGGTGGATGCGGAACGGCTGGTTCAGCACCTCGTCCGTGGAGAGCAAACGGACGTAGATCCTGTCGCGCGCCCGGGTGCTCAGCTCCAACGGTCTCACTGCCAGCACCTGGGTCTGGAGTCCACCGTCGATATACTCGATGCGCTGCGCGTCGACACCCGCATAGAACGACACCAGGGGTCCGCCGGAGATGATATGCGTATAGCCGACATCCACAGTCTGGTCACGAATGCCGGTTCGACTCACGTACCCCAGCGCCGGATTGAAGTTGCGCTGGATTTCCTTGAGCGCCAATCCCCACCGTAACCCGGACCGGTTGGGGGCCCCCAATGCCACTCCGAATGCCTGATCGTCACCGCTTGAACCTTCCGTTTGGGACTGCTGGAACCAGGCGTCGGCCTCCAACAAGCGTCCCCCGGACAGCCGGCTGTTCAGGTAGCGGAAGTCCGCACCCACCACGGAGTTGTCCACGTTCGAATTCGGATCGCCGTCGGTGACGATCAAACCGATGGCCGATTCGTCGAGCACGCTCAGCGAGGCACGGCCCGCAAACACATCGCTGCTGGCGACCGGGCCGAATTCGGCTTGCCGCACCGCCAGGCCGCCGACACTCCAGCGCCCGACCCGCCCGCTGATCTTGCCGCCGTAATCCAGATCGACCGGTTGGCCCGCCGAACGGCTGAGCCCCAATCGCCGCGAAAAGAACGGCCGTCCGTTTTCCCGGGTTGATCGCGAGGAGGCGCGATTGCCGTCGTAACTCGACCCGCCGATGCGGCCGAACTCGAAGATGTCGGTATCCTGAAGGAAGAACGCCCGCCGCTCCGGGAAAAAGAGATTGAAGCGGGTCAGGTTGACTTGCCGGGAATCCACCTCGGTGGCCGAGAAGTCGGTATTGAGCGTCAGGGCACCGTTCAATGCGGGCGTGAACTTGTAGAACACATCCAGCGACGGGTGGGTATCCGAGTCAGCGCCGGTTGGGTCGTACGCCCGGCGGCGATTCAGTGCGATCGAGGGAACCACATCCAGTCCGATGCCCTGCTCCAGGCCCTGGAAGCCGGTCGCTATGCCGACCACGCTGGGATTGTAGGATCGATTGCGGGAGACCCAGGTGATTTCCTCGCTCTTCCTGCGCACCGCCCGGGAGAAGTTCATGCCCCAGGTATCGTCGTTCGGATCGAAGGAAATCGACTTGAACGGAATTGCGATTTCCGTTGTCCAGCCTTCCGCGTCGATCCTTGAGGACGCGTCCCAGATCGTGTCCCAGACCGAGAGGTTCTGGCGGACGTTCTGATAGATGCCCTCGTGCTTGACGCCGTTGGCGTTGGTTTCGAACTTGTAGCCGCTGCGCCGGTCGTTGTAGGGCGACAGGACCACGGCGATGCGGTCGTCGTCACCCAGTCTCAGGGTGCGGTGCCGCAGCGTGCCGGCGGCGATCAGATCGGGCTCGCTGTCCCAGAATCGACCGCCGATATACAGCGCATCGTCGTCGTACAGGAGGTAGATCTCGGTACGTTCCGTCGGCTCATCGCCCTCGATCGGTTGCGACTGCTTGAAATCGTCGATCACCGCCGCGAGAGCCCACACCGAATCGTCCAACACTCCGTCGACGACTGGCGGCGTGGCGGTCCGAACCATGCGGACCGATTTCAGGCCGCTTGGCTCAACCGCCGCTTCCTGGGCCGCGACCACTCCCGCCGCCGCCCCCAGAGCCA
The DNA here is from genome assembly GCA_047516145.1 of Gammaproteobacteria bacterium. Classification (GTDB taxonomy): domain Bacteria; phylum Pseudomonadota; class Gammaproteobacteria; order Steroidobacterales; family Rariloculaceae; genus UBA6522. Next base: position 2,898 of record JAKZVH010000374.1, on the reverse strand, counting down.
GCCCGGATACCCCAACCCAGTTCGTCGTACGGGCGCGGAGGCGCCGCGCCAGGGGGGCGCGCGTCGAATCGGACCGGAACTTCATTTCGCCTCGGCCTTGAGGTGCGGGAACAGAATCACGTCGCGGATGGAGGCCGAATCGGTGAGCAGCATCATCAACCGATCGATTCCCACGCCGAGCCCCGCGGCGGGAGGCATACCGTACTCCAGGGCGCGAATGTAGTCGTCGTCGAAGTACATGGCTTCGTCGTCTCCCCGGGACTTGGCCCGGACCTGTTCCCGAAAGCGTTCTGCCTGCTCCTCGGGATCGTTCAACTCCGAGAAGCCGTTGGCGAGTTCCCTGCCGGCCAGGAACAGTTCGAACCGATCCGCGAGGAAGGGATCCGCGTCATTGCGCCGCGCCAGCGGGGATACTTCGGCGGGATAGGCGGTGACGAAGACCGGACCCCGCAAATTCTTCTCCACGGTTTTCTCGAATAGCTCAATCTGCAACTTGCCGGCGCCGTCCCCGGGCCGGTGGGCTATCCCGATCCGGCCGCAGGCCTCGCGCAGCCGGTCCACGTTGCGCAGGACACCGGCAAGTTCCGGACTTTGGCGCACCAGTGCACCCTCCACGGTCAGTACTTCGAACGTGCTGCCCAGGTCGTAGGTCTGCCCCTGGTAGTCCACCTGATCCGTGCCGAGCAATCGTCTGGCGGCTTCGCGAACCAGCGTTTGGGTGAGATCCATAAGGTCTTCGTAGGCAGCATACGCCTGATACAACTCGAGCATCGTGAATTCTGGGTTATGTTGTGTGGAGATGCCTTCATTGCGAAAACTGCGATTGATTTCGTAGACGCGCTCGAGCCCACCCACCAGCAACCGTTTGAGGTAGAGCTCCGGGGCGATTCGCAGATAGAGCGGCAGATCCAGCGCGTTGTGGTGCGTCGCAAATGGCCGGGCCAGGGCACCTCCGGGGATGGGGTGCATCATCGGTGTCTCGACCTCCGCGAAGCCGAGCGCATCGAGAAAACCGCGGATGAACCGAACCGTGTCGATCCGTGCAGTGAACACCCGTCGCGTCTCCTCGCTCATGAGAAGATCCACGTACCGGCGCCGTAGCTTGAGTTCCCGATCGGCGATACCGTGCCACTTCTCCGGCAACGGCCGCAGGGACTTGACCAGCAACCGCAATGTGTCGACGCGAACCGAAAGCTCCCCGGTCCTGGTTTTGAACAGGGTGCCGGCGGCGCCGACGATGTCGCCCGCGTCCCATGATTTGAATGCCCGGTAAACCTCGCTCGACACCCGGTCCCGCTCGACGAAGAGCTGGATGCGGCCGGAGCGGTCCTGGATGTGGCAGAAGCTCGCCTTGCCCATGACCCGCTTGCTCATCATGCGCCCGGCCACGGAGACCTGTTGCGATTCCGCCTCCAGCGACTCCGCGCTGTGCCCGGAAAAGCCGGTATGCAGGGCGTCGGCCAGCGCATCGCGGCGGAAGTCGTTCGGGAAGGCTTCACCCTCGCCGCGCAGCCGGCACAGCTTCTCGCGCCGTTCCGCGATCAGCCGATTCTCCGGCCGCCGGCCGTGCTCCGTGGGCTCATCCATCGCTTGCTACAAACCCTGCTTCAGACTGGCCTCGAGAAATGCGTCGATATCGCCGTCCAGTATCGCGCCCGAGTTGCCGCTTTCAACCCCCGTGCGCAGATCCTTGATCCGCGACTGGTCGAGCACATAGGACCGAATCTGGCTCCCCCAGCCGATATCGGCCTTGCCCTGCTCCCGCGACTCCGCCTCGTCCCGGCGCCGCTGTTGCTCGCGCTCGTAGAGTTTGGCGCGGAGCTGTCCCATCGCGGTGGAGCGGTTCTTGTGCTGGGAACGATCATTCTGGCATTGAACCACGATTCCCGTGGGCAGATGCGTGATGCGCACGGCGGATTCCGTCTTGTTGACGTGCTGCCCCCCCGCCCCGCTGGCGCGGTAGAGGTCGACCCGCAACTCGGCAGGATTGATCTCGATGTCGATATCGTCTTCGATTTCCGGCGACACGAAGACCGCGGCAAACGATGTATGGCGGCGGTGGCCGGCGTCGAAGGGCGACTTGCGAACCAGGCGGTGCACCCCGGTTTCGGTGCGCAGCCACCCGTAGGCATAGTCACCTCGAAACTGGATGCTGGCACTCTTGATGCCCGCCACTTCGCCGGGCGAGATTTCGAGGATTTCGGTTTCGAAGCCGCGCCCCTCCGCCCAGCGCAAATACATTCTCAAGAGGATCTCGGCCCAGTCCTGGGCCTCCGTACCGCCCGACCCCGCCTGGATGTCCAGATAGGCGTGATGGGCATCCATCTTGCCGGAAAACATGCGCTGGAATTCGAGCCGCTCGATCTCCCGCCGGGTGCTACCCAGTTCATCGGCAACGACTCGAAGCGTATCGTCGTCGCCCTCGTCCTGCGCCAGTAACTGCAGTTCCCCGGCCTCCTCCAGCGCCTGGGAGACCCGATCCAGCGCGGTGAGGGCCGTCTGCAGCGATGCCTGCTCCTTGCCCAGTTCCTGGGCCCGGGCCTGATCGGCCCATACGTCCGGGTCCTCTAGCGCCCGCTCCACCGCGGCGAGGCGTTCCCGCGTGGTATCGTAGTCAAAGGTACCCCCTGAGGGCGATGCACCGCCCCTTCAGATCATCAATCGTCGCGTTGATCTGGCCGAGTTCCATTTGTTTCGTTCCGGCGTGGAATGGCGGCGAATGATAGCGCAATCCTGCCCTCCATATCTCGCCGCTCTGTTCGCCGCGAGGGCGCGTGCAGGCCGGGTTACGCGCGCAACCCTGTCTGCACGCCCCTCGCTGGCACACCGTTTGGACACTAGGAACTGCCTGGCCGAATGTGCTCCACGATCAGTTGCACGGCCGGGGTGGTGTAGTAC
>JAKZVH010000373.1:0-26572 GCA_047516145.1 Gammaproteobacteria bacterium | reverse complement strand
TATCGGCAAAAAGACCTTGCCGTCCTGTTCGGATCCCAACCTCGCGCGTCGGAGGTGCTCAATCGCCGCCGGCCTCTGACGCTGCCGATGATCCGTGCGCTGTCAGCCAAATGGAAACTGCCAGCCGAATTGCTCGTCCCTGAATATGACCTCGCCGACCAGCCCTTTCCGGGCCAACGCGGGTAGATAACATCCCCCTCACTGGCGAGATACTTGAGCTAATCTGTAATCCGCGCGATGACGAGGTCCCGCAGCGTGAGCACCGGCTTGGTCATCACTTCGTAGACGTTGACCCGATCCGGCACGTGATTCCTGGCGATGACCTCCCGCGCGATGCCGGCCACGTCAATGAGGCCCCACTCGTCGTCGGGATCGCGGCGGTCGACCACCAGCGAGCTGATGCGGTGGCGGCTCATGAGCGCCACCGCATCTGTGACGGTGGCCAGCCCATCGACGGTATGCAGATCGCTGACCATGACTTCGCTGACGCGAATCTTCCGCTCGTAAATCATAATTCGTCCTCCACTTCCTTCATCATGGTCGGCAATTGCGTCGTGAGGCCGACAACGTCCTCGATGGCAAGCTGGAATGCCACTCCGGCCCCGGGCTCGGCCTCGAATCGCCCGGCGTCCCGGATACGCTCAAGTATCTCCTGCGCCTTCGCCGCCACCACCAGGAACAACAGAACGTCCCGTCGGGCAGTCAGTTCAAGGCCCAGGAAGGTCTTCTCCGGTTTCAAACCCTCGCCGCGCACACTCGTGATGACCGTCGCGCCCGTAGCACCGCCCTCCCGCGCCGCATCGATGATGGTATCGGTCTTGTCGTCGGGGACAAGAGCGACGATAAGCTTCATTTGCATGGCTGGGATCCCCTTCTTCGATCGATGTTGCCGCCGCGCCGGCGAGCGATGAATGAGGCGGCCAGAGCGTAACCGAGTACGGACATGATGGGGAAAACGCTGGCAAACGCAATCAGGCCGAAACCGTCGATCAGGGGGCTGCGCCCGGGGACCGAGGCGGCGAGACCGAGGCCCAGCGCGGCGAGCACCGGCACGGTAACCGTGGACGTAGTGACGCCGCCGCTGTCGTACGCCAGAGGAATGATCGTCTTGCTCGACCGGAATGTCTGCAGGACCACCACGGCGTAGGCCGCGATGATGTACCAGGGGAGCGGAGTACCGGTCACGATCCGCAGGCAACCCAGCGAAACCCCCACCGCAACGCCCGTCGCCACCGCGATCCGCAGCCCCTGGGCACCCACGGCGCCGCCGGACACCTCCTCGGCCTTGAGCGCCACGGCAATGAGCGAAGGCTCGGCGCCACCGTCGTCGCAAAACCGATCGCCCCCGCAAACGCGTAGACCAGCAGGTAGTCATCCCACCGAACTCCCGCGATGGGATCGGCGGCCGCCTGTGCGGTGAGTTGCTGTGCCATGGTTTCACCGATCGGGAAGAGCGCCTCCTCCAAACCGACCAGAAACAGCGTCAGTCCCAACAGGACGTAGACAAAACCCATCGCAATACGCTTGAAGTTGGGCACTCTGCGGCGCAACACCGCAAACTGGAAAAGGACCAGAACGACGACGATGGGCGCCACATTGAAGGCGGTGCCGAGCGCCGTCCCAACAAGTTGCGTCAGGATTTCCATCAGATCGCCATTCCGTAGGCGAGCACGAAGATTATCGGAGTCAGGCTCGCGAAGGCGATGAGTCCGAAGCCGTCCAGCATGGGGTTGCGACCCTTGATGGACGACGCCAGCCCGACGCCCAACGCGGTGACCAGGGGAACCGTGATGGTGCTGGTGGTGACACCGCCGGAGTCATAGGCCACGCCGATGATTTCATCGGGCGCGAACAGGGTCATGACCGTAACCAGCACGTAACCGCCGATGATCAGGCGGTGCAGGGGCCAACCCCTGAGGATACGCAGCACGCCCAGCACGATGGCCAGGCCCACGGAGAACGCCACCACAATCCTCAACTGGAATGCGTATGCGCCTCAAGCCTCGTCATTGTCGGCGATTGCGCCGGCCTCGGCCGCGACCTCGGCGGCCTCGTCACCGACGGCGATCAATGCCGGCTCGGCCACCGTGGTTCCGAAGCCCAGACAAAAGGCAAACGCCAGCAGCGCCACCGCGCTGCCCTTGTTGACGAAGGCGTGGGCGATCGTCTCGCCCAGGGGGAATAAGCCTTGCTCCAGTCCCTGTATGAAAAGCGCCAGTCCGGCGACAACGCAGACGAGTCCCAGCGTCACGCTTGTGAGGTTCGGAAAGGGCTGCTGGATCACGACGACTTGAAAGAACGCGATGACGAGGATGATGGGCGCCAGATCTCGTAACGCGTCGGCAAATCGCCGAACCAGTATTATCACTCCTTTAGCCCGCATTTCTCACAAATCACATCAATATTTGTTGTGAGGGTGTGCGGGCCGGGTCCGCTACCCCTCCGGGCGTCTGCCGCTCAGCAGGCTGTCCAGTATCAACAATCCGGCACCCACCGTAATCGCCGAGTCGGCGGCGTTGAATGCCGGAAAGTACCATTCCTGATAGTGCAAATGTATGAAATCGATCACGTGACCCAATCGCACTCGATCGATCACGTTACCCAGAGCTCCGCCCATGATCAGCGCCAGCGCCGCCGCCAGCCGATGCTGCCCGCGGGCGGGCAAACGCAGGATCCAGACCAACAGCACCAGGCTGACGCCGATACCGAGCGCGGTGAACATCCAGCGCTGCCACCCGGACGCATCGCTGAGAAAACTGAATGCCGCGCCCTCGTTATGAAGTCGTACAACGTCGAGCACCGGCAACAGCATCAGAGTATCGAATTCATTGAAGTTCAGGGTAATGAAAAACTTGGTCCATTGATCCAGCGCGACGACCGCGAGCGTCACCCACAGCCAGGACGAGGCATCCGCACTGGACGAGGTCCACGCGAGACCTCTCAAGGCCTTTCCGAGACGCCGAATCCCGGTCTGGATCCCTCGCGGTGTCTTGCCGCTGTCATTCGTTGACGTCATGCGTAGACCCTGACCTCCCCCGGGCCATCAACGTTGTTCACGCACCGACCGCAAAGTTCGGGGTGTTCAGAGTGTTGGCCCACGTCAGCGCGCCGATGCCAGCAACGCCCGCACTTGCTGTGCTGGCTGGGTGAGACGGCGAGCCAGAACGGCTCTGCCTCTGTCCCCGCAACCGCCGCCGAATCCGGGCGTTCGGACTCCGGGTGAACCCGCGCCTCGGAGGTGATGAAAACAAAACGCAATTCCTCGCCCAGCTCAGCCAATACCGATCCCAGTGGCGCGGGGCAGTACAGATCGACGCGCGCATCCAACGGCGCGCCGATGTCACCGGCCGCCCGAAGCCGTTCCAGCTCCCTCGATACGGCCTGGCGCACCCGCAATATCGTGTTCCAGTCCACGCTGACCGCAGGGGCAAGTTCCGGTATCGCATACCAGGTCGACAGAAATACCGAGTCACCCCGCTCCCCCGGCAGTTCTCCCCAGACTTCCTCGGCGGTGAAGCTCAGAATCGGCGCCAGCCACCTGACCATGGCCTCGGCAATGTGGTACATGGCGGTCTGGGCCGAGCGGCGAGCCACACTCGCTGAAGGAGTGGTATAGAGCCGATCCTTGATGACGTCGAGGTAGAAGCCGCCCATATCCAGCACGCAGAAGTTATGCACGTTGTGATAGATGCGGTGAAACTCGTACCGCTCGTAGGCCTTGATCACATCTTCCTGCAGCATGCGAGCGCGCTCCAGTGCCCATCGATCGAGCGACAGCATCTGTTCGTCGGGCACCGCGTGCTCGCAAGGATCAAATTTGTGAAGGTTCCCAAGGAAAAACCGCTGCGTATTGCGCAGCCGTCGATACGCGTCGGAGACGCGGGTGAGGATTTCCCTGGAAACGCTCATCTCGGAACGGTAGTCCGTGGCCGCCACCCACAGTCGCAGGATGTCCGCTCCGAGCGTCTGGAAAACCTGCTTCGGATCGATCACGTTACCGAGGGACTTGGACATCTTGCGTCCCTGTTCATCCACGGTGAAACCGTGGGTGAGCACCCCCTTGTAGGGCGCGCGGCCGTACATGCCAACGGAGGTCAGCAGGCTCGACTGGAACCAGCCGCGGTGCTGATCGGAGCCCTCGAGATAGAGGTCCGCGGGAGTCGAGACGTCCTCCCGCAGGGTCGCAACCACATGGTGGCTGAACCCCGAATCAAGCCACACGTCCATGACGTCCCCGACCGGCTCATACGCGGCGGCTTCGTCGCCCAGGAATTCTTGCGGATCCAATTCGAACCAGGCGTCGATCCCGTGCTGCTCCACGGTGTCGGCTACGCGCCGCGCCAATGCCGCGGATTCCGGATGCATGTCGCCGGTTTCGCGGTGCACGAACAGCGGTATGGGCACGCCCCAGGTACGCTGCCGGGAGATACACCAGTCCGGGCGATCGTCGATCATTCCGCGGATGCGTTCCTCTCCCCAGTCGGGCGTCCAGCGTACCTCTCGCAACTGCGCCAGCGCGCTGGCCCTCAAGCCGCCCTCATCCATGCTGATGAACCACTGCGGCGTGGCCCTGAATATCACCGGCGTGCGGTGTCGCCAGCAGTGCGGGTAGCTGTGGGTCACGCGTTCGTAGTGCAGAAGTGCGCCTCTTTCGCGCAGTTCGTTGACGATTTGACGGCCCGCGGGTTCGATGTGTTCGCCCGCGAGCATCGGCGTTCCCGCCCGGTACTTGCCATCCCCGTCCACGGGGCAATCCAGCGGCAGGCCGAAACGCATGCCCATCAGAAAATCGTCGTGACCGTGGCCGGGCGCGGTATGCACGGCGCCGGTACCGGCCTCCATGGTGACATGGTCGCCAAGCACCACGGGAACCACCCGAGCATAGAACGGATGCCGAAGTTGAAGGCCCTCGAAGGCCGATCCGGGCGCGGCTCCCACCACCGACCACCTGGCCATGCCATAACGTTTGGCCACACTCTCAAGCATGTCCTCGGCGATGAGCAGGTACTCCGTGCCGGCCTCCGAGACGGCCTCGACCAAGCTGTATTGCAGCGTCTCGTTCAAGGCCACCGCACGGTTGCCGGGCAGCGTCCAGGGGGTGGTGGTCCAGATCGGAATGGACGCCGGCTCGATCGGCGCCACCGCAGCCAAACGCGACGCCAGCTCAACCGGGTCCTCCACCGCAAAGCGCACATCCACGGCATCGGAGCGCTTGTCGCTGTATTCCACCTCGGCTTCGGCCAGCGCCGAGCGGCAGTTCAGGCACCAGTGCACGGGCTTGTATCCCCGGAAGACAAGGCCGCGCTCCAGGAGTCGCGCGAAGCCCCGAAGTTGCTCGGCCTCGTAGCGACGATCCATCGTAAGGTAGGGACGCTCCCAATCGCCCAACGCCCCGAGGCGCTTGCGATCGATGCGCTGGCGGTGCACCTGTTCGGCGGCGTACTCCCGGCAGGCCTTGCGGAAGGCGCGCGCGTCGAGCCCGCTGCCGAGCTTGCCCAGCTTTCGCTCCACCTGATGCTCGATCGGCAACCCGTGACAATCCCAACCGGGCACGTAGGGCGCATCGTATCCGTCGAGCGTGCGCGACTTGACGATGATGTCCTTGAGCACCTGGTTCAGGGCGTGCCCCAGGTGGATGTCGCCGTTGGCGTAGGGCGGCCCGTCATGCAGTACGAAACGCGGTCGGCCCGCTGCCGCGGCGCGGATTTGCCCGTAGAGGTCCTGTTGCTCCCAGCGCTCGAGCATCTCGGGCTCCCGCCGCGCCAGATTTCCGCGCATCGGGAACCCTGTCCGTGGCAGATTGAGCGTATCCCTGTAGTCCGTCATGGTCCTTCAAGCCGCCAGTGCCGCGCGGGCATCGGCCACATCCTTGCGCATTTGTACCTTCATGGAGTCCAGGTCGGAATACTTGCGTTCCTCACGCAGGCGCCTGATGAAGTGCACGGTGATGTTCCGGCCGTAGATTTCGCGCGTGAAATCAAAGATGAATACCTCCAGCAGCGGCTCCACACCGCCGATCGTCGGGCGCGTACCGACACTGGCTACCCCATCGAGCAATCCCTCGGCCAGCCCGCCCACCCGCGCCGCAAATATACCGTCAACCGGGGTTTGACGCCTGTGAAGGTTGACATTGGCAGTGGGGAAGCCCAATTGCTTGCCCAGGCCGATCCCCCGGATCACCCGACCTGACATGGAATAGTCCCGGCCCAACATGTCCCGCGCCAGCGCCAGATCACCGGCTCCCAGCGCCTGGCGAATGGCCGTGCTGCTGACGCGCCGGCCGTGCCAATAGACGGCCGGCACCGCAGTGATTCCGAACCCGCTGGCCTCGCCCGCGGCCCTGAGGTCATCCAGCGTACCAAGGCGCCTGGCGGCGAAACGGAAATCCTCGCCCACCACGATGTGGCGGGCATTCAGTCCGGCGAGCAGTACGTCCTCAATGAATTCCCGCGCCGTCAGACGCCTGATGCGGTTGAACGACGGGCAGAAAAACTCATCGATGCCGAATCGGGCCAACAGGTGATAGCGCTCGCGAAAGCGCGTCAGCCGGGCCGCGGGTTTGTCGGGCGAGAAAAATTCCCGTGGCAGCGGCTCGAAGGAAAGTACCAGCGCCGGCATCCCGGACGCCTGCCCCTGGGCCCGAAGCTGCCGCAGGATCTCCTGGTGACCGCGGTGCACACCGTCGTACGCACCGACCGTCACGACGCGCGGGCGCGCGTGCGAGCGTTGCAGATACGGCAAGTGGCGGTACAGGAGCATGGAGATAGCGGGCGGCAAGAAATAACCTGCGCGATTATAGGCGCGACGGTGCCGATTTCCGAAGTGCCGCCAAGCGCAGGCCGAACAGGACCGCGCATGAAGCGTAGATCGCCATGCCGGCAACGACGCAGATGAAGAGAGCCCCGACGCGCTGTATCGCGCCCAGTAACAGCCAGTCGCCGGCCCAATCGCGGATCCACGCCACGGCCACCGCCATCACCGCGCCCGCCGCGAGTACCTGAATCCCCAGCCGACCCCAACCGGGCAGTGGCAAATAGACCTCGCGCTGGCGAAGTCCCCTGTAAAGCAACGCGGCGTTGAAGAGCGCGGAAATGGTGGTGGCCATTGCCAGCCCGGCGTGGGGCGCGTAGAACTCGACGCGGATCAGGCTCACCACCAACACGACATTCAGCGCCATGTTCAATCCAAGGGCGTAAACGGCGATGCGAACCGGCGATCTTGTGTCCTGACGCGCAAAGTATCCCGGGGTCAGCACCTTGACGAGAACGAAGCCGACGAGCCCCAAACCGTAGGCCACCAGCGCCGCACTCGCCATGGAAACGTCGTCGGCGGTGAACTCTCCGCCGTAAAAAATGGTTGCGAGCAAGGGCTCCGCCAGCACGATCAGCCCCAGCGCCGCGGGGAAGGCGATGATCAGTACCAGCCGCAGCGCCCAATCCAGCGTGCTGCTGAAGGCCTCAGGCGAGGCTTTCGCGTGCTGCTCGGACAACGTCGGCAGGATCGCCGTCGCCAGAGCGATACCGAATACGCCCAGTGGAAACTCCACCAACCGGTCGGCGTAGTACAGCCAGGAGATACTTCCGGCGGCGAGAAACGAGGCGATCAGAGTGTCGAACAGAATGTTGATTTGCGCCACCGATGAACCGAAGATCACCGGCGTCATCAGCTTGAGTATTCGGCGCACTCCAGCGTGGGCCCATCCCCATCGAGGCCGGGGCAGCAGCTTCAGCCGCACCAGGAACGGCAACTGAAAGAGCAACTGCGCCACGCCGGCGACAAAGACGCCGGCCGCCAACCCCATTCCCGGGCTTTGCAGGCTTGGCGCTACCCAACCGGCGAAGACGATCAATACCAGGTTCAACAACACCGGAGTGAAGGCAGGCACCGCAAAACTCCGGAACGTATTGAGAATCGCCCCGGCCAGCGCCGTCAGGGAAATGAAGAACAGATACGGAAACGTGAGCCTGAGCATGTCCCGCGCGAGTTCGTAGCGCCCGTCATCGTCGACGAAGCCAGGCGCGAAAATCATGATCAGCACCGGCGCGGCGGCGACCCCGATGGCAGTGATGCCGAACAGCACGAGCCCAAGCGTACCCGCCACCCGGTCGACGAGCTCCCGGGTCTCTTGTGCGCTCCGGGTCGCCCGGTATTCGGAAAAGACCGGCACGAACGCGGCCGAGAACGCCCCTTCGGCAAAGAACCTCCGCAGCAGGTTGGGAATCTTGAACGCGACGAAGAACGCGTCCATGAGGGGGCTGGCGCCAAACCACCGCGAAAAACCGACGTCGCGCGCCAGCCCGGATACGCGCGAGAGCAGCGTCATCGCGCCTACCACGGATGTCGAGCGAAGCAGGCTCTCGGGCTTGTTGCCGTCACCGTGCGCCGCTACGGGCTTGCCGTTATCCACAGGTCACCTTGCGCGACCGCACCACATTGAACTCCTTAACACTCCAGCCTGATAATTTCGCCAATCTCCCACTGCCCCCGTATCACGCACGCCCGGTGGCCAAGTCGACCAGCGAACTGCGCTGACGGAACTCAAGCCAGCTTGACTTGGATCGGTGAGCTACGAATAATACCGCCCTCTTCGGACCACCCTCGCCAGACTTACCTTGTTCGGACACTCATGGCAAACATTCAATCAGCAAAGAAGCGCGCTCGACAGAACGTCAAACTGCGCGTGCACAACGCCGCCCTGCGCTCGCGCCTTCGTACGGTGCTGCGCCATGTGCTCCGATCCGTCCAGGCGGGCGACAAGGAAGCCGCACAGGCCAACTACCGGACAGCAGTGCCTCAGATCGACAAGATGGCGGCGAAGGGTATCATCGACAAGAACCGGGCCGCCCGCTACAAGAGTCGGCTGAACGCCAAGGTTCGCGCACTCCAATAGTCTGCGGCGCAGGCTCCTGGCCTGTCACGATCCCCCTGAATCGTCCTCCCCCGCGGGATCCGCTGCCGCTTCCAGGTAATTCATCATTGCGAGCGCCAGGGCCCCGGTGCCCTCCCCCGTCGCTGCGCTGATGCCGAAGGCGGGCGCGTTCCAGCCCAACGCCTCCACCAGGCCGGAGACCGCTTCGCCCCATTGGGGTCCGGGTAGGAGATCGAGCTTGTTAAGCGCCAGCCAGCGCGGCCGCGCCGCCAGGTCCGCCGAGAAACTGGCCAATTCCGCGTCGATGGCGCGGACCGCATCGACCGGGTTCAAGTCGCTGCCGAGTTGATCCAATTCCACCAAGTGCACCAGGAGTCGCGTACGCTGCAGGTGCCTGAGAAACTGGATGCCGAGGCCCGCGCCCTCGGCCGCGCCCTCAATCAGACCCGGAATATCGGCGACGACAAAACTGCGGTCCGCTTCGATGTGCACGACGCCCAGATGAGGATGCAACGTGGTGAAAGGATAGTCAGCCACCTTGGGACGCGCGGCCGTAAGCGCCCGCAACAGGGTCGATTTGCCCGCATTGGGCAGGCCTACCAGACCGACATCCGCCAGCAACTTGAGTTCCAGGTGCAAATGGCGCGACTCGCCCGCATCGCCCGGCGTACACCTGCGGGGCGCGCGGTTGACACTGCTCTTGAAACGGCTGTTGCCCAGGCCGCCGCGCCCCCCCTGGGCGACCTTGAGCGTCTCGCCGTCGCCGGCAAGGTCGCCCAGGATTTCCTCGGTGTCGAGATCGGATACCACCGTACCCGTGGGAACCGGAACATGGAGGTCATCCCCGGAGGCGCCGGTCCGCTGCCGGCCCGCGCCGCCGCGGCCGTTACCGGCGGCGAAGCGGCGCCGAACGCGAAATTCCGCCAGGGTGTTGATACCGGATTTGGCAATCAGATAGACGCTGCCGCCATGCCCACCGTCGCCCCCGTCGGGACCGCCACGAGGCACGTACTTCTCCCGGCGGAAGCTCAAACAACCGCCACCGCCACGACCGGCTTCGACCCGCACGGTGGCCTCATCGACGAATTTCATAGGCTCTTTCCAAGCCGACGCACGGGGTCCCGGCCTCGGCTGTCAGGAGCAGCCCTCAGCGCCGGCTGCCAGGCGCAGCCATGATCGCCCGCCGCGCTACGACGGCGTGACGCTGACGAATTTTCTGTTCTTCGGGCCCTTGGTCGCGAAGGAGACGACCCCAGGCGCGGTCGCGAAAATCGTGTGATCCTTGCCCAATCCGACGTTTGCGCCAGGATGAAACGGGGTCCCCCGCTGGCGGACGATGATGTTGCCGGCCAGCACGCGCTCGCCGGCGTAGCGCTTTACGCCCAATCGTTTCGATTCTGAATCGCGGCCGTTCTTGGAGCTGCCGCCCGCCTTTTTATGAGCCATGTCTGTACTCCTGCCGGGTCAGGTGGCCTCGCCGGACTCGGCGCTGCTCGCGTTGCTGCCGTCATCGACCTCTGTACCGATCGAGGTGATTTCCACCTCCGTGTAGTGCTGGCGGTGCCCCATGACCCGCTTGTAGTTCTTGCGCCGCTTGAACTTGATCACCACCACCTTCTTGCCGCGGCCCTGGGCGGTGACAACGCCCCTGACGCGGCTGTCGGCTACCAGCGGCGAGCCAACCTTGACATCGGACCCGTCGCCCACCAGCAATACCTGGTCGAACTCGACCGAGTCGCCTTCCTCGGCGCTCAGCCGCTCCACGCGCACGCGCTCGCCCGTGCTCGCGCGATACTGCTTGCCGCCCGTTCGAAAAACCGCGTACATGTGGGGAGACTCCTGTCGGCCGGGGTTTGCGGAGAAGCCGGAAACGCGCGGAATTGTAGTGAGTTCGCCGATTCGGGTCAATCAAGCGACGGTGCGGGAGGCGATAATACCAACTTTCTCGCGAGGCGATTTGACGGTGCTCGGTGTCAAGTCGCGACAGCCGGCGCGTTGACTTGGGCACCTTGCCGCGTGAAGCCCTCAAACAGTCCTTCGAGCCTTGCCATGCGGTCACGCAGATCAGCCATGTCAGCGCGCAAATCAGCCATGTCGGCCCGCATTTCAGTCCGCATATCCACCATGTCCCTCCGCATTTCCACTCGCAGAGCCGCCGTTTCGGCCCGTACCGCACCGATGCCTTTCAGTATCAAGGCCGCCAAACTCACGCTGACGGTGAGCACAGCGACGCCAACACCAATCAGTGCCACCACTGCCGCGCTCATTGTCTTCGTATCTGCATTCGTCTCAACCGCAATCGTATCGCACGAGGCTCGAAATCGCATGCTTCAGGGCTCAAACGCGCGTTGTACCATTCAGGCCGCATCGGACAGCCGTGCTATGGACCATAAGCCCAAGCTGCCATTGCCAAAACTCAACAAGGTTCGTGGATTCGTGAAGGGACGGGACTGCGCCACCCGTCACCGGGGAACCGACCGAATCAACCCCGGATAGAAATAGAGTAGCGTTCCCGTGCGGGCAACGTAGTGAATGCAAAGCGCGGCCCAGAGCCCGTGATTTCCGAGCGGCGTCAGCATCCACCAGGCCACGAGGAAAATGGCCAGCGATGCCAGCCCGGCCCGCCGCATATCGGCGGAGCGGGTTGCGCCGATGAAGATGCCGTCCAGTTGGAACGCCCAGACACCCAGGAGAGGAGCCGCGGCCGCCCACGGCAGGTAGTCGCGCGCCGCGGCGCGGGCCGCCGGATCCACGGTCAGAATATCGACGAACTGTGCGCCCAACGCAGCCACGACAATGGCAATCGCCACGGCCGTGCCCCCCGCCCAGACCGTCGTCATGCGCGCGGCTGCAATGACGCCCGCGCGCCGCGCCGCGCCGAGGGCCCGGCCCACCAGGGCCTCCGCGGCAAATGCGAAGCCATCGAGCAGAAACGCGCCCGCGGAAATGAAGTGCATCAGCACGGCGTTGGCCGCCAGGATGACATCGCCCTGCTTCGCGCCCTGGGCCATGAACCAGGCGAATACGAAGATGAGCGCCAGCGAGCGGATCATGATGTCGCGGCTGACCGCCACCGTACGTTTGAGACGCGCTGCGTCGAGCAACTGCGCTAACGACCAGCGTCCGCCCATGCGGCGCACGTGGCGTACGGCGATGCCCAGACCGACGACGGCGGCCAGACACTCGGCAAGCAGAGTACCGACCGCAACGCCCTGCACGTCCCAGTGGAAGACGAGTACGAAGAGCGCGTCGAGGGCCATGTTGGTGAGGTTGAGCACGAGTTGCAGAGCGAGCGCAACGCGGGCGCGTCCGAGCCCGATGAACCACCCCAACAACGCATAGTTCGCAAGCGTGAAGGGTGCCGCCCAGATTCGGATGTCATAGTACTGGCGGGCCAACGACTCCACCCGGGGGCTGCCCTCGATAGCGAAAAAAGCAAACTCGCGAATGGGCCACTGAACCGCAACCAGGGCCACGCCCGCCGCTGCAGCGATCGCCAGCGCCCGCCCGAGGCTCGCGCAAACGTCGTCAGTGTCCTCGGCCCCCCACGCCTGCGCGGTCAACCCGGTGGTGGCCATGCGCAGAAAACCGAAGGCCCAGAAAACAAACGAAAATAGCAGGGCGCCCACCGCAATGGCGCCAATGTAGGCCGGGTCGGGCAGTTGCCCGACAACGCCGGTATCCACGATCCCGATCAGGGGAGTGGACCCATTGGAGATGATCACCGGCAAGGCGATGGCGCGAATGGCCCGATGGGTCAAGGGCGTTAGTGGTTTAGCCTGCATGTCTCACCGCTGTGCGCTACGAGGAAATTGGCGACGGTAACGGGAGTCGAATGGAATATGCGGGCTGGTGACTATGCCGGGATCCGTCGAATCGGCGGTGGGTTCGGCCGGCAGTATGCCAGCACCGATTCGGCTTGGCGCGGTATTCTCGCCAAACGCCCCCGTATCGGGCATTATGCGCACGATGCAAGCCGCCGAAACCCACCGTCACGCACCCTCTCTCGATGCGCTCAGGGACCTGGTAAAGAATGACTGGGCCGCGGTTAACCGACTGATATTCCAGCGTCTGGGCAGCGACGTAGCGCTGGTCAATCAAGTGGCCCACCACATCATCAACGGCGGCGGAAAACGCCTGCGCCCGCTGACGGTCCTGTTGGCCGCCCGCGCCTGCGGGTATGGGGGATCGGCGCACATCCCGGTGGCAGTGATCATCGAGTTCATCCATACCGCGACGTTGCTCCACGACGACGTGGTGGATGAATCCGGGCTGCGCCGGGGAAGAAAAACCGCGAATGCGGTATTCGGCAACCAGGCCAGCGTGCTCGTGGGCGATTTTCTCTACTCGCGCGCGTTCCAGATGATGGTCGAGGTCGGCGAAATCGGCATCCTCGATGTTCTGGCCAATGCCACCAACACCATCGCCGAAGGGGAAGTGCTGCAGCTCATGCATTGCAACAATCCGGATATCGACGAGGCGGATTACATTGAGGTGATCTTTCGCAAGACCGCCAAGCTGTTCGAGGCCGGCTCGCAGTGCGCGGCCATTCTCGCCGGCCATGAACCGGCCCAACGGGCGCTGGTGGACTACGGGCGACACCTGGGCCTCGCGTTTCAACTCGTTGACGACGCACTCGACTACGATGCCACCGCGGAGGAACTGGGCAAGAACATCGGCGACGACCTGTCGGAGGGAAAGACCACGCTGCCGCTGATATACGCCATGGATCGCGGCAGTGCCGCGGAGCGCCACATGATCCGCGAGGCGATCGAAACCGGTGGGATCCAGAATCTGACCTCCATTCACCTTGCCATCGAGACCACCGGCGG
This sequence comes from Gammaproteobacteria bacterium, assembly GCA_047516145.1. Taxonomy (GTDB): domain Bacteria; phylum Pseudomonadota; class Gammaproteobacteria; order Steroidobacterales; family Rariloculaceae; genus UBA6522. The sequence goes on along the minus strand of JAKZVH010000373.1, from coordinate 12,871 downwards.
ACTGCGGTACACGGCCGAGCGCGCCAGGGCTGAAGCCCGGTCGGCGATCGCCGCTCTCGATTCATTGCCGGATAACCGATACACGGCGGGCCTTGCCACGCTGGCAAACTTTGCAGTCAATCGGCGATTTTGATCGCTCTCCGGAGGCGACGACCGCATGGGCGAGACAGCATTTCCGATTCATCGCCACCGGGTCATGTACCGAGACGAAAGCAATATCGATTGCGGGAGAAGCGAATGAGATTCTGGATCAGGCTCGCGGGGTTGAGCCTTGTCGGCGTCATGTCCGGCTGCGCGCCGGATACCGAGCAGTCCTCCGGCACGATCCCGGACGCGACCCCGGACACGGCTGCGGCCCAGCGGCCGAATATTCTCTATATCGTCGCCGACGACCTCGGCTTCACCGATCTCGGCGCCTTCGGCAGCGAAATTCCCACGCCCAACATCGATGAGCTGGCCTTCGCCGGCGTGCGCCTTACCAATTTCCATGCGGCCGCCGCCTGCCAGCAGACCCGCGTGATGTTGATGGCCAGCACCGGCGTGTCCGGTGCGCTGGAGATGCGCCCCCGCCAACCCAGCAGCGAACGTGCCAATCGGCTGAGCCTGAACTGGGCCATTCTGCCGGTGTTTCTCCAGGACGCCGGCTATGAAACGTATATGACGGGTAAGTGGGACCTCGGGCTCCAGGAAGGCTATACGCCCGCCACCCGGGGATTCGACCGCTCCTTTGTCCAACTTGGTGCTTCGGCGAGTCATTTCCCGGAGGTCTTGTGGGACGATTACAGCCTTTATCAATTGGATGGACAAACCGTCGAATACGAGGACTTGCCGGCGGACTTCTATTCCACCAACTACTACACGGACAGGCTGATCGAGTTCATCAACTCCGGTGAATCGCCGTGGTTCGGATTCGTTCCGTACACCACCCCCCATTGGCCGCTGCAGGTTCCGGAAGATTGGCTGGATCGATATGCGGGGCGTTACGACGACGGCTACGATGCGTTGCGGGAAGCCCGGGTGGCGAAAGCCGGCGAGCTGGGTGTCGTGCCGGAGGGTGCGATGCTGGACGACTTTGAGCCCGTGGCGCCGCCGTGGTCGGAAGTACCTGCCGAGCAACAGCGCAAATACGCCCGGGCCCAGGAATTGTACGCAGCCATGGTTGAAAACATGGACGTCAACGTCGGCCGTTTGATCGATTACCTCGAGGAAAGCGGGCAACTGGAGAATACCGTCATCGTATTCACCTCCGACCACGGGGCTTCCTCGGGTTCACACGGGGTCGAGCCGCGCGGCCCGAACGCCGGCGGGCCGACCGTCCCGGATTTCATCGACAACCGTTTCGAGAATTGGGGACGCCCGAACTCCTTCGTAGACCATGGCCGCGGCTTCGCCGAAGCGGCGACCGCTCCCCTCACGGGCCACAAGGGCACGCTCAGCGAGGGCGGCCTGCGGGCCGCAGGCTTCGTGCACTATCCCGCCGCCATCGAGGCCGGGCAGATCAATGGCACCTTCATGAGCATGCTGGACATCCTGCCGACGTTCCTGGACATCGCCGGCACGGCGCATCCGGGGGCGAGCACCTTCCGGGGCCGGGAAATTCACGACATCCTGGGGCGTTCATTCTGGCCGCACCTGACCGGCGAATCGGCCGAGGTACACTTGACCACGGACACGGTCGGCTGGGCGGGGGGAGCCGGCGGTGCGTTGATCCGCGGCGACTACAAGGTCATCAATACGCCCGCGGCCGGAGGTATGGGAACCACGCCCTGGCGGCTGTACAACATTGCCGACGATCCAGGGGAGCGCACCGACCTGGCGGGTGAAATGCCCGAGTTGACGGCCGAACTCGCGCAAGAGTGGGAGCAGAACTGGCGCTGAAGCCCCTGCCTGTCCCGGGGCGGCCGCATTACGGCCGCTCCTGGACGGTGCCTGCATTCGCCTGACGGTACGCCGAGACAATCTCCACGAATTCAGTCAGTATTTGCCCGTCGGTACAGGGCGGCTCGCTGGGGCCATTCGCCTCCCTTCGGTGAACGGCATGAACAACGTCAACCGAGGCTATCCCAACTGTGACTGTACCGCCCTGAATCGCCCGAGCTGATCCTCCGTCGCCGGCGGCTGGTAGTGCTGTTTCCACTGGGCGTACGGCATGCCGTAAATGCGCTCGCGCGCCGCCTCGATATCCACCTCGATACCGCGTTCGCCCGCCGCGGCCACGTACCACTTGCTCAGGCAGTTGCGGCAGAACTTCGCCAATATCATCAGCTCGATGTTCTCCACGTCCTTGTGCTCGTCGAGATGTTGCAGGAGACGCCGCAGCACGGCGGCGTCGAGTTCGGTCTGTGTTGCCGTATCCATGGATCGACCTCGCTGTTCGATGAATGCGGGAGTTGGCGCCGGGCGAGATTGGAAGGTTACGCCCGAGGGGCACCGATACGGTTTCCCCGGCCCACCATGCGCATCCAGGTCGGTGTATCCACTTGCCACAGCGGCAGTCCACTGGCGGCCACCCTGAACAACCAACGCAGACAGCGGTTGCTCGACAGCATGAGATTCGTAGCCAGAATGGTCGCGCGGACTGTGCGCCGGGACACCTTGACCTGGTCCCCGGAACTGAAATGCGGATTTTGATACAGATTCTGCAAGGTCATCACCGCCAGCCCAAGCGCCCAAAGGCAGAACCGGCGCATGCCGGCTTCGCGCGCCGGAATCAGGCACGTAAACTCCAGGGCGTTCTGGAGATGCCGGTGAGTCACGGCGATCAGCGAATTCATGCCGGCCTGAAAAACCCGAGTACCGTGAAATCGATCGAGATGCTCCAGATTGAACCGGCGATCCGCAAACATCGATCGGGGCAGCCAGCACGTCCCGCCGCGCCGGTCTTCCCAGATATCCTTCAGGATATTCGTCATCTGCAAGCCCTGACCGAAAGATACGGCCAATCGCTTCATCTCACCCCGGTTCTTCACCAACTCTGGACAGTGAGCGCAAAACAGGTCCGTCAGCATCTCGCCCACCACGCCGGCAACCACGTAGCAGTACGCCCCCAGTTCCTTCAGGTCCCGCAACCCCTTGAGGCTCTTGTTGCGCTGGAACTTCGGCATGCCCGAACACATGACGGTGAGGCAGCGAGTCACCGCTTCCCGCTCCTTTTCCGAGAAACCGTGCGTCAATCGCACGACCCTGGCGGTGTTGCGCACCAGATCGCGCTCGTCGGGCAACACCTGCGCCGACAGCAGCGGCGCCAGCGAGGCCGCGAATGCATCGGCGTCCTCGCTGCCCTTGATCACGGACAGAAACTGCCGATGAAACTCGGATTTCTGCTGGTCGCCGAGCGCATTGTCGTCCTCGATCGTATCGGCGATACGACACAGCAAATAGGCGTTGCTCACGACCTCCGCCAAGCGGTCCGGCAGTATCGGAATGGTCAATGCGAACGTACGTGAGACGCCCGGAAGGACGCGCGCTTGATAGGTCAGATCGCCGCGGGCGGCAGTAACGGATTGGCTAGGGGCTGATCGAACCAACATGTCGACTTCGGCACACCCGTCCAGTGTTACGATAATCGCCGATGGTAACACACGTATCAGCAGGCGGATTTGGGCAACGAGCCGACCGCTACCGGCATCGCGTCGAGGAGCAATTGGAGCGCAGCCTGACGACCGATGGCGGGGTTCCCGAACCGTTGGCCGAGGCCATGCGCTACGCGGTGCTGGCCCCGGGCAAGCGCATCCGTCCCCTGCTCAGTTACGCCAGCGCAGAACTGTTCGGGATGCCCCCCGAGCGGGTGGACGCCATCGCGGCGTCGGTCGAGTTGCTCCATGCCTACTCGCTCATCCACGACGACTTGCCCGCCATGGACGACGACGACCTGCGCCGCGGCCGGCCGGCCACCCACCGGCAGTTTGGCGAAGCCATGGCCATTCTCGCCGGCGACGCGCTGCAGGCGCGGGCGTTTGAAGTGCTCTGCCATGGCACGCGCTCGTCGGAACAGTCGAGCGGGCGGTTGGTCGGCTGGCTGGCCCGGGCCGCGGGTCCGGCGGGGATGGTGGGCGGTCAGGTGCTCGATCTGCAGGCCGAGGGGCGCCGCGTGGACGAAGCGGACCTGGCCGACATGCACCGGCGCAAGACCGGCGAACTGATTCGCGCGGCCATCATGATGCCCAGCGAACTGGCTGAGGCCGAACCGGATACCGTCCGCGTCCTCGACGCGTTCGCCACCCGCATCGGCCTGGCGTTTCAGATTCGAGACGATCTGCTGGAAGTGGAACAGGACACCGACACCCTCGGAAAAAGCGCCGGCTCGGATGAAAAAAACGCGAAATCCACTTACCCATCCATCCTCGGAGTCCAGGGCGCGCGGCAGCGAGCCCGAGAAGTCTATGGCACCGCCCTGGCCGCGCTCGAGAGGCTCGGAGACCGCGCCGCCGGGCTGCACTGGATCGCGGACTACATCGTCAACCGGTCCCGCTAGGTAGACGAGCCGCAAAAGTTGCGTACGATATTTGCTCTACTTTCCGCGGTCGATGGCCATGAGCAGTGTCGGGAGCAGCAGAAAGTCGGTCAACAGCGCGATGACAATCGTGATCGTGACCAAAATGCCAAGCGCCCAACTGATTTCGAAGCCCGATGCGGTGAACACCAGGAACCCCGCGGACAATACCAGGGTGGTGGTCGTCAACGCTTGACCGACAGTGCGAAACGTGGAACGCACGGCCTCCGGCGCCGGTAACCCCTCCTTGCGTGCCTGCAGATACCTGGTGAGAAAGTGAATCGTATCGTCCACGATGATTCCGAAGGCAACAACGGTAACCACCGAGGAAGCAAGACCCACGCGACCGACCAGGTAACCCCACAAACCGAAGCTCATGGCCGCTGGAATGAAATTGGGCAACAGGCTGATGAGCCCCATCCGCACACTTCTGAAGACCAGGATCAGGATCAACGAAATCAAACTCATGGCGATAATCGTTCCGCGCAGCATGCTTTCGATATTTCGTTGGGACAGGTGCGCGAAGACCATGCTGATGCCCGACGCTGTCGTCGCAATGTCGCGCTGGTTGGCATTCAGCCAGGCTTCGGCACGCGTATCGAGCGCGCGCAGTTCCTGGCCCGACAAGCTGTCCACCACGACGGTCATGCGCGTAGCCGATTTTGAAACATCGATGCGGTCGTTGAGATCGTTGCCGAACGGCAGCGAGAATTCGTATAGCAGCAGGTATTGTGCGGCGAGTTCCGGGTCTTCAGGTAGCCGATAGAAGTCCGTATCGCGCCGGTACTGGTAACGGTCATCGAAATACCGCGTCCAGTTGTCGCTCAGCTCGTTGCGGGGGATGCCCATGATCAGGACGACGGCCACAAGTCCGATGGACCAAAGCAGCCGTGTGCGGTTTGCGATGACGAAGCTGGCAAGGCGGTCGAAGACGAGCGGACGATCGCTGCGTATCGCGGTCGCCCTCAATGGCAGGATCGATAGCAGCGCCGGCAGCAGCGTCATGGAATAGACGAATGCGCAAAACACTCCGAACGCCACGAGATTGCCCAGCACGTGAAACGGCGGAGAGTCGGACGCATTCAGGCTCAGGAATCCGATTGCAGTCGTCAGCGTGGTCAGAAAGACCGGGTTGAGATTGTGGCGAAGGGATTCCGCAATGGCCGCTTTCCTGTCCAGACCCTGGCTCAGACGCAGCAGCGCCATCGCCACGATGTGAACGGTGTACGCCACGGTCACCGCCATGACGATGATCGGTACCCCGGCATTGGTGGGGCTGAACGCCGTGCCGAGCCAACCCGCCAACCCCATGGTGGTGTTGATGACGAACAAGACCACGGCAACGATGGCCAGGGTACCGAGCACAGAGCGCAGGAGAATGGCCGCGACGGCCACAATGACCATGAACACGATCGGCATGAGCCTGCGAAGATCGTCCTGCGTGGCATCGGCAAAGGCCCGGTTCATGACCACATCGCCGGTCAGGTAATAGCCAATGTCCGCATTGCTCGCGCGAGCTTCGTCCAGCACGGCGTTCAGATAGTCGGTGATCTCCACGACCGCTACGTCGAGTTCGTCCGGCAGAAAGAAATTGATTACCAGCCCGCCCACGCGACCGTCGACGGATACCAGGCGCCCAGCCGTTTCGATACTGTTCAGCGCGATCGCCTCGATTCGCGCCAGGTCGGCGTCGCTCAGCGACTGCGCGTCTTCAACGAGCGGAGCGACGGTCAAATCGTCTTCGAACGCCTCGCTGTGGGAATAGTTGGTCAGTGAGTCGACACGGCTCGAATACGGGGCTCGCCACGCGGCTTCGGTGAGTTCCTCGATCGCGCCAAGCGTCTCGCGGGTGAAGACCGAACCCTCCCCGGGGGCTATGGCGATGACCGCCCGATTGGATTCGGAAAAGGTATTTTCCAGGGCGTCGAAGGCGGCAAGCTCCGGATTGTCCGCGCCGAACATCAAGCGGTAATCGTTCGTGACGGCGATGAACCGGGCGCCCGCCGTCATCGCCACCATCACGGCGGTCGCCAGCGCAACCACCAACCACGGGCGGCGCAGAACAATGGCGACGTAGCGGTCGGTTAGCTCGAGAAACGTCATTGCAGCGGGCGGAGGCTGGCACCGTCGGGAGTCCGCTGCGCTCCCGGCAGAGGCATCGTTACCACTCGATCGACTTTGAAGTGTGGACGTGGTTCGGCATCCTGTAACTCAGTCCGTCCTGGTCGTAAACCGAGATTTGCAGAAGCTGAGTAAAATTCTCCGATCTGACCAACTGCGAATTCTTCAGGATCCGCTGAATACGTTGTTTCGTCCGGTACATAAGCAGTGTTCCGAGGGTAGGGGTTTTCGGAAACTCGAACTGCTCAGCGCGTTTTTTCCCTATGAGCGCCCGCGAAAGGCGATAGGCCAAATTGACCAAATCTTGTTGTTCCTCCGGATCGGTTACATCCGCCACCGACGGGATAGCCTGGATCAACATGTTCGCCACCGCTACCGAATCGGGGTCCGGCGGCGGCTCGCACATATAACCGATCTTGTAGATACTTTCCGCCGCCGCGCCGTCGGTATAGAGGATGGATTCGGGAATCCCCATGACATAGCCGGTGTACCGCCAAACATCGAGAACACTCTTTTCCTCATCCTCGTTGAATTTGGCGCCAACCTTCAGCGAGTATTCCAACAAGCGCTTGGAAAAGACGGAGATGGCAAGACCCAGGTGCGCCGCGCTGACCGGCGTGCCCCAACCAAGCCTCATGATTCCACTCTTCGGACTTGTTCAGCAGGCTTCTTGTTCGGCTGTGGATAATCCGAATCCGCGTGGACAGCTTCCATCCATCGCCGTTTCTGTACAGACCGCCTGGAAAGAATATATCCAGCATATGGCGGTTGTTCTGCTGGAGCCGCCGCTTGGTCGACGCCACTCGCCCGGTAATGTTGAAAGATTTGGCGATCATCGTCGAGAAGCCTTCTACCAATACGCCCGTCACGAAAGCGACGAGCATGAGGTCTACGTTGGCGTGGAACGCGCGAATCCCTGGACGAAGGGCTTCGTAGTCGAGCCAAGCGGGATCCTCAAGATTATTGAAGAAATCGCGCAGCGGCTGCGGCGCCGTGCGCAACATCTCATCCTGCTGCTCTATGCCGGCCTTGATGAACCGGTGCAGTTCGTCAGGAGGCAACGAGGAGAGTTCCTCCATCACCGGGTCAAGCTCGGGGTCGCCTATGGTGGTGTGCTTGATGTAGTTGTCGACCAGCGCCTCATCGTAGCCGCGGGCGTTGGCATAGGGTTCCGCGTATGCTGTCGGTACTTGTATCATTTCCCTGCCTCGCCGAGTGTGGGCCGGCAGGCCGTTCAGGATACGCTGCATCTCGGCGGCTATGGATTTATATCTTCCAGGGAATTATAGCCAGCCTATGCCTTTCCGGGCGAGTCGGACTCGAACGGCGGGAAAAGTCGCTCCCGGCGCCGTGTTCGTCTCGTCCACGAAGCGGGTCATGCTCAGCCGCGGCCGGGGATGGAGTCTATCGTGACGGTCAAGTCCTCAATTTCGATTACCGCCGAATCAACGCACGAGCCTGATCGAGTATTTCAGGCCACAGCGACTCCAAATCCGTTCCGCTGACCCTGACACGAAACTTCCCCAGCAGACGGGCGGCTTGTCCGACCGTAAATCGATTCGTCCAATCGCCCACGACTCCGCGGCGAATGAACGCTGGCATCCCCTCGGGCCGCCGGCTCGACCACCGTTGTTGGTTCTTGCGCATGCTGTCGAAACGGCTGTGCTTGAGAACCGATTCCAGCAGCCGCGTATCCCCAGTCGAATCGCAACCGAGAAACGCAGCAATCTCTGCAATCGCCGCGCGCGTATCCCGCTTCATCTCTTCATACGTCAGGAACAGGACGTTAGCGGCGTCCCTGTGGGCATACCACGAGGCGAGGTTGTCGAAATAGTCGCCGAAGTCCACCTCCCCCGCGAGAAAGCACTCGAAAAAGTCCGCAAACGTGCCCTCGGCAAATTCATAGTGCCGGGGAAATCCACGGGTATGGTGGAAAAAAGACACCGCGCAGTCGAACGGGTTGCGAGCGACGTAGATATACCGTGCATCCCGGTGGCAAGGCGTCATCGCGAACGGCAGGTGCGTCTTGATGCATCGGGGTGAGGCCAATGATTCCACGAACCGGCTGCCCACTTCCTCGAGGTGCGGAAAGAGTTCGGTGAGCTTGTCCCCGGCGCCGACGGGTACGCCGTTTTGCAGCAACAGGTACACGATATTTTGTGTCCAGGTCGTACCGCACTTCGGATAGGCGCTCACAAAGATATCGCCGGCCGCCGCCTGATACTCAAGCGCCGACGCAAACATTTCGCGCGGAAAGCTCTTCGGCAACCTGAATCCGCGGTGAACGATGTAGCTCGGTGTCCTGCCCATGACTCGCGATTTCCTGGCTCAAATGCTTGGGAGCAGGGTCTATGCCCGCACCGCCAATTGCTTGACCGACGGAAATGTACAACAATGCGAGCGAAGTTCCGATACGCCCCCGATACGCCCGCAATGCACCGTCAATCAACACAATTCCATGTTGTCCGCCTTGCGGCGATCGGGGCTCTCGGTTTGTGCGCAAGCGGCATCGCCGCGGCGCGATGCCCGCTGCCGAAGCATCGCCTATTGGGAGGCCGAGGCGCCACAACCGGGCGACGCGTGCGAGAAACGCGCCTTCAAGGCCGACGTCCACGGCAACATCTACGCGGTTGACGCCGATCCACGGCCATATTTCACATGGGGGAAGTAACATGAAAAGAACAAATCCAGGCATCGGGAGCGTACTCGCTCTGCTGGCCAGCGCCGCATTCGCGATCTTCTATGCGAGCAATGGAGCCCGGGCGCAGACCGAGCCCGGTTTCTACTTTGATCCTACCTGGCCGAACGCGCTGCCGAACCTGTGGAAGATGGGCGGCGTCACCGGTCTGGCCGTCGACAGCAACGACAACGTCTGGGTATACAATCGCCCGAACGACGCGACCGCCGTCGAGCTCCGCGCCGAGCCGGCGCCCTCGATCGCGCTGTGCTGTGTCCGGCCGCCTTCGATGATTCACATCGACGGCAGCGGCAACGTCATCGGCTCGTTCGATGCGCCCCAGGGGCATGGCATGGACGTGGACGACGAAGGGTTCATCTACCTTGGGCAGGACACGGTCCGCAAGTACGACCCGCGAACCGGCCAGGTGGTCGCCGAGGTGGCGCGTACCCCGGAGAGAGAGGGCGGCGGTCGAGTCGGGCTGCCTCCGCCGGTTGAACGCGCCCCGGGCGAGATCAGTCGCCCCGCGGCCCCGGCCGGCCCACCCGCCGATCCTGCGGAGGAAGCAGCCGCTGAGGCGGCGTTCCGCCAGGAGTATCCGCCTGAGACACCGATGATTGTCGGCGGGCTCGAGGAGATTCGAATCGTGGAGGCGGACAACGAGATGTACGTCGCCGACAATTACCTCGGCGGACGCGTGCTCGTCTTCGACCTGGATACGTTCGAGTTCAAGCGGGGATGGGGCGCGTATGGCAGACCGCTGGCCGATATCAGCATTGACGACGCCGATCACGAATATACCGCCAACGGCCCGATGCCGAGGGACTTCGCGGGTCACCTGACCCTGAACGTCTCCAACGACGGCCTCGTGTACGCGGCCGACCGGAATGCGAACCGCATCCACGTCACGACCAAGCAAGGCGAGTATCTGAAGGAATTCGTGCTCGCACCGAGCACGGGCGCGGGCGGGTCCACGGGCGGGGTGGCGTTCTCATCCGACCCGGAGCAGCGGTTTCTCTACATTTCCGATCTCACCAACAACACGATCTGGTTCCTGAACCGCGACGATGGCGAGGTCGTGGCACAAATGGGCAACATGGCCGACAGCGGCGGTCAGTTCTTCGGCCTCCACATGATCGGCGTCGACTCGCAGGGCAATATCTACACCGGCGAGGTTCAACAGGGCGAGCGGGTTCAGCGGTTCGTGCCAGCCGACAGCCCAAAGGGGGAACTGCTTCGGCAGCTGGCGGACCTGCCGTAAATCGTATGGAGACCTGTGTTGCGTTGCAGGGCATCGCGGGACACATCAATGGCGGTGGCGCTGGCATCCCGTCCAGTTCCCGGACGGTGCTCACTGAGCGACTTTCGGTCAACGAAGATGGAGAGGGCGTCAAGGCACCGGGCAGGACCAGTCCCGGAAGGGACCTTATTTCGATCGCACCTCAGAACCTGAACGTGTGGGTGTATTTCACCGCGATCTGGGATTGCTCCGACCGCAGCCGGGAAAACGCCCCATCGGAGGAGTAGCCGTGGTTGACGACGATGAACAGGTCCTGTCCGGCGCGTGGATTCCACCGCAGGCGACTGTTGATACCGACGGATTCCGACTCGTTGTCATATTGGAGCAGGTTGAGCCATGACCAGCGAACATTGAAGGCCACGTCGGCATTGACGGCGATCAGGCGCGTGATGAATTGACCGCCCGGCAGATCGATGTCGTTGTACTCGTACTCGACGCCCATCAGCAACCGTCGATTCGGGCGCCACTCCAGTTCCGCGCTCATTTCCATCCGGTCGCCGTTGAAAAATTCGCCTTGGGAGTATTCGAATCCCGGCGCGAAAACCCGTTCCGAGGCGCCCGAAGCCTCGACGCTCCATCCACTGTACTCATAGTCACCTACAGGAATGACGTTGCCGTCGACCACTTCAAAGTCTTCGTACAACACCTCGCGGCGACGATTCAGATTGATACTGAAATCATCGCCTGAATTGGTCTCCAGTTCGATCAACTCGGCGAACAAGCGTTCGGTCTCCAGTTCGCCGGAGATTTTCTCGTAAGTCTGCAAGAAAACACCGTGGGTCACAGCCCTTATCCACGAATGGATGGGCCTGCTGGTGTAAGCGACTCCGACCTCGCTGCGCTCGATTCCGCGGCGATTTACAAACCCGAGCGCGGGATTGAACCGATCATCGTAGTGCTCCAGACCCACTTCCCCGCGAAGCCCCGTGTTGTTCGGCGCCGCCAACCGCACTCCCCAGGCGCTCTGGTCTCCGATCACACCTTCGGTGTCCGACTCCTGGTACCACGCCTCCCCAACAAGCGTCCGCCCGCCCGGCAGTCGCGTGTTGCGATACCGGAAATCGACGCCCAGCAAGGAGTTATCCTGGTTCGTTCGGGGATCCCCGTTCGTGACGATCATGCCGACACTGGATTCCTCCAACACATTCGCGGCAACGCGGCCGACGAACAGATTCGTGCTGTCGATTCCCTGAAACTCCTCCTGCTGAATGTCGAGCACGCCGATGTTCCAGCGCCCCACCCGGCCGGTGAGCTTGGCGCCGACATCCAGATCCACCGGCCGGCCCCGGTCACCCAGCCCTATTCGGCGGGAAAAGAACGGAATACCGTTTCGCCGCAGGCCGCCGAACGAGAAAATGTCCACGTCCTGCAAGAAGAAATCCCGTTTCTCCGGGAAGAACAGCGAGAAACGGGACAGGTTGATCTGCCGATCGTCCACCTCGGTGGCGGAAAAATCCGTATTCAGCGTCAGCACACCGCTCAGGGACGGGGTAATGTTGTAGAAGACGTCCAGCGCCGGTTCGGTGGACGAGTCGCTCGCACCCGTTTCGAAATTTCTGATGCCTGACGTGACCAGGGACGGCACCACGTCGAGTCCCCTGCCCTGGCGCAACCCGGTCAGGCCGCTGATCGTTCCCGTCGTACCGGGATTGACCTGCCGGTTGAACGACACCCAAGCGATCTCTTCCTGGCGCCGGGCGATGGCGCGTTCGATAGTGAACCCCCAATCGGGATTACCCGGATTGAAGTTCAATGTCTTGAATGGAATCGCAAACTCGGCCGCCCAGCCATGCTCATCGATGGCCGCCTCCGCGAACCACACGCCGTCCCAATCCCGATTGAGGCGAGTCGGCGTCTCAAACATGCCGTCCTCGCGGCTGCTGTTGGGATTGACCTGGAAGTTGTAGCCGGTTCGTTTGTTGTTGAACGGATCCAGATAGATGCCGATCGAATCGTCCCATCGCAAGGTGCCGCCCTGAACCATCTGCCGCGCGCGGATCTGCTCGGGCTCGCTATCCCACATTCGCGCGGCGACGTAGAGATTGTCGCTGTCGTAGAGGATATAGACCTCGGTGAGTTCGCTGGGCGCGCCATGATCCACAGGCGTGTACTGGTGCATGTCGTCCATGGAAGGCGCGCCTTCCCACACGGCGTCGTCCAGAATGCCATCGATCGCCGGCGGCGTACCGGTGCGCGCGATCGCCAGCACCTTGGCGCCACTGAGCGCCTGGGAACCGGTCTGCTGGGCACCGAGGGGCGTCGCGGTCGCGAAGTTTAACGC
>JAKZVH010000372.1:0-5814 GCA_047516145.1 Gammaproteobacteria bacterium | reverse complement strand
CAGTTGTTCGGCGATCAGCGCGGCTTGGCCCGTCCCAACGTCCGCACCCCTCTCCTGCACGACCACGGGAAACACGCTCGCGGCGTCAGAGGCGCTGCACACCAGGCTGCTGCCGCATACCGCAGCGCCACAGAACACCAGGAGAATGATCGGAGACGGTGAAACAGCTTTCATCTCGGTACTCACCTGTTCGGAAATTATTCGGAAGCCACCGGATATTCGGACGACGGGAAACAGCACACGATCAACGTTGCGTTGTCCTGATAAACGCGCTGATTCTCTTCGATCTCAGCGAGGGTCCGGCTCACCATATCTTCGGCCGAATCCTCGGCGCCGACGAGGGCAATCAGTTCATCCAGGCTGCAGGTCTCCACGCCGTCCGATGCCACGATGACCACGTCCCCGGGCTCCAGCCGCACAGGCGCCTCGGGTATATCCACCAGATCGATGTCTCCCCCCTGGAGGGCCGACAACAGCAGAGAACGCCCCGGCGCCAAATCGGCTTCCGCGGCGGTCATCTCGCCCGTCGCGACCCGCTCGGCCAGCTCTCCCGCCACCGAATGGTTGGCGTTCAGGCGCCGGATCGCGCGGTCACGGATCAACCATAGGGGGCTGTCGCCGACGCTCAGCCAACGCAGTTCTCGCCCCTCGACCATGGCGGCGACCAGCGTGGTACCCATACCGGCCAGCTCGGGCGCGGCCGCGACCCGGTCGTGCATGGCGTAATTGGCTACCTCCAGGGCAGCCTTCAACCGTTCGTTCAGGTCCTCGGGCATGCCGGGAGCCTCGAAGGCGCCACAGAAGCTGGTCACAGCCACGGAACTGGCGACATCGCCAGCCGTGTGTCCGCCCATACCGTCCGCCAGGACCAGCAGGTGTTGCGAAACGTCCATGGGGATGCACACGGCGCAGTCCTGTTGCGCCTTCCGGCGTCCCTGGATCTGGTCCCAGGCGATGTCGTAGGACACGTCGGACGATGGTCGAGCACTCGTGCCAGCCGTGAGTTCCTCCGTGCGATCAATCGTCGGTTGCTCCATCATGTCAGGCGTCAATTGGTAGGTGGGCTCTGCCAGCGCGTCGCTTTCAACTTCTGCCGTCAACTGGTCTGTCGCATCAGCCGCCAATGGACTTCCCTCAGACCAGTCTCGGAAGAAACTATCATCTCACTCCCATGTAAACGTTTCGTCGCAGAAGGGCACAAAGCGTAGTTCTGTGTCCCCGAGCCCGATCAGGGCACCGGCTCCAAGCGGAACCGGACTCAGTACGGGCTGGTCCTCGAAATACGTGAGATTCTTGCCCGGCTGGAGGTAGAAGGCATTGCCCTTCGGATCGTAGGTGACGGTTGCGTGAGTATCGCGCGAGATCTTGCTGTCGCCGAAATCGAGCCGGACGCGCATGGCAGGCCCCCTCCCAATGGTGTTGTGGCCGAATCCGAGTTGCACCGCCGAGCCCTTGCCGGGACCGTCGACCACGACCAGCCAGCCCGTGACGGGATGCGCCTGGGCCACCCGGGAGGCCGCCGTGGCTCCGTCTTCCCGGCGAGGGAGTTTGGAGCCGCCCCACAAGACGGTATCCCCCTCGTCTCCTGGCCGATATCGCGTCCGCTGCGGGGAACCGGCGCTACCCGGTTCTTTCGGCCGCGAATCGCCGCCGTCGGACGGAAAACTCAGAGCCGGGCGGGTAGTGTCTCCAGAGTCGCCAGTGTCGGTTCCCCGCCGCCGACCCGAGCCCACGGCAACCGTGGGCTCGTCGCCCAGGTCGATCCGCGCGCGGGTCTTGGGCGGTCGCGCCGTTGAGCGAGGAACACCCGAACGCGATGCCTCTGGGGACGAACCCCCAGTAGGCGAGGATGCAGCGGTGCCCTTAAGCTGATCGCTCTTTCTTGGTTTCAGCGAGTCATCATTTCTTGTCGGCTTCGTCGGAACGTCGATCGGACGGCCGTCGGATCCCAGTTTTTTCGCCACGCGTATCTCCCGTCGCCAAGCGGCAAAACGTTTATGCGGTCATTACGCCGGCATGAGCCGGTTTATCAGATGGTCCAGGCAATATTGCCCGGCGCTGTTCAATGTGTTTTCCTCCCGTCCCTGGCAGATGTGCATCAGGAAAACGAGAATTGCCGACAGCCCGAGTGCCAACAGGGTCGTGTTGAAGGCGATCCCGAGTTCCACCGTCATTCCGGCGAACCACGCCCTGATGTCACCCCCAACTTCCAGATCGGGCATGTTAGCGGCCTGCGCCAGACCCAGGGCAATGCCGATCACGGTACCAATGAATCCGAGCGTCGGAATCAGCCATACAAGATAACGCAGCATGTTGTACTTCAGCTCCAGTTCGTGCTGCATGAGATCGAGGCTGGAACTCAATAACTGGTTGGCCTGATCGACGGACCCGCTGATCTGATACTGCTGCACGATTCGCACCACGAGCCGCTGGAGGACGTAGCTGCGTGCGTTCCTGTCGGCCGTCGCCCACTTGTAAATCGACGTCAGGGCCGGTTTCCCACGCTCGAACAACACGGTGGGATCGTTGGCCGGCAGTGCGTTTTGCCTCAACTGGGCCTGCTCCCGGTTCGCCCGGTAGGTCCGGACCCATAGCTCGCCAAGTGCGAAAAAGAACATCAGCCACATGAGATTCTGCACTGTGAACGGATAGGGGAAGCTCGTACCGCGGCCCAGCAGCAATCCCGCGGCGTTGAATGCGCCAGCACTGGGCCCAGCCGACTCGCCGGGCAGCGGTAGCGCGATCGTCATGATGCCGATCGTGACGCCGCCAAGCAGCAACGCCACCAAGGCGAGAATGATTCGGTAGTACCGCTCTTCCTGCTCCAGCGCGTGCAAATCGAACCGCGCCATTCAGTCGTCCATCCGGCGGATCAGGGGCGCTAGATCCTTCAGGCGTACTTCGAAGCGGCCGAAACGCAGGCGCGACGAAGCATCCACATAACCCTGGCGGTGTTGAGCCCACTCGCCGTTTTCCGATCTTGTCCAAGTGCCTCGGAGCGAACCGCAGTCGATGAGGAAATACTTGCCGTCGCCCGTCATCGTCACTTCAGCGTGCATGCGGCTGACTGACGTATCCGTAAGCCGGATGTCCGCATCGCGGCGGCGACCAATGGACAGTGTCTGAAAGGCCAAATGGATTCCCGATTATTTTCCAACGCTTCGCTGTCAATGCCAGCCCGGTACATGTACGGAGCAACGTACTAGGGACATAATCCTAAAGCAAACGAGGCTTTGCGGTAACAGGGCGTCCCGCTGGCGCGCCTTGAAATTCAGATGCTCGGGGAAATTCTTCGGATTCGGGCGGATGCCGGCGTCCGCGATGGTACTCTTTTTGCGATATGAACCTTGCCCACCCGAAAATTACGACCCATGGCTTCTCCCACATCGGGCAACGCGATGAGAATCAGGATCGACTCGCGATATTGGAGTCGCCCGACGATGGGTCGCGCCTGCTTGTCGTTGCAGACGGTCTGGGCGGGCACACCGGTGGCTTGTTGGCCGCGGAAACCATCGTCGCCACGGCGGAGAGGTGCTGGTGCAGTCATTACCCCGAGCAGTCGCCCGACGGGTTCCTGAAACTTCTTGTACGCGAGTGCCATAACGCGGTGCGCCGTGCGGGCCGGGAGCAGGGGCTGGACGCGCACTCCACGATCGCCGCGCTACTGTTGAAGGACGGGCAAGCGATATCGGTCCATGTCGGCGACAGCCGCGTGATGCAGTACTCCGAAAGGTCGTTCATCGACCGCACGCTGGATCATTCCGTCGCCCAACTGCACGCTTTGCGTGGAATCATTTCCGACGATGAGATAGCAGAACATCCCGACCAGAACAAACTGTTCGCGCAGATCGGCGGCCCCACAGCGCCGCAGCCGGAGATAAAGCGCTGGGATCTCTCCGAGGGCAGGCGGTTTGTCCTCTGCAGCGACGGGTTCTGGGGAATATTCCGGCACGACGAGATCGTTAGATTGTTAATGTCGGACGATCCGGAAGCCGAATTAAAGCACCGTTTCGAGCATAAACTCAGGCAACTCAAGCACCACGACAACACCACGGCAATTCTGGCGGAAGTGATGCCGGGGGAGGCGGTTCCGGAGGAGTTAGTGCCCGCCGACGCGACTCCTGCGTATGTGCCGCCCGGAGACATGGCTCCCGCGGGCGAACCTTCGGCAGACGAGACTTCGGCCGAAATCCTTGCCCACCGCAGCCGTCGCCGCCGAAAACAAACCGGACCAGCCCGTGCGTCCGTGGCCGGGGCAGCACTGCTCATGCTGCTCCACGCAGCCGGCACAGCGGTCGGGCAGCGCGAGGGCGAGGCGGGCGGTGAGGCGGGTCAGGGCGAAGGCGTACCCGTGTCGACAACGCAAGGTGAGGTGCCGGGCATTCCCGACGACGGCGAGTCTCCGGCGGGGGGCGCGGATGGCGTCGAGGGAAATGCTGAACCGGGTGGGCTGCCCGCCGGGCAGCGAGAATCTTCGCCCATCCGGCTTCAGTCCTCGGATACCGCCCTGGACCGTCCGCTCGAGCCCGGCGAGGACATTGCCGATGCTGTTGCGGAGGAATTGCGCCAACGCGGGCAACTCGGCGCTGACGACTCGCTTGCGAACGTGGGCGGATCGCCGGAACTGGGCGAAACAACGGTTACCCGGATGCGCCAGGAGCATCGCGGAATCCCGGTGTTCGCGGCCGAAGTGGTGGTCTCCACGCTTGGGGGCCGCATCGTCAGGATCGCGGGCGATTCCACTCCGGATATCCGGCTGGACTCCACCGTTCCGATCAACGATTACTCGCGCACGATCGCACTCGCCGAGATACTGACAGGTCTGACCATAACGCCTCAGGATGACGGCGCGCTGGTGGTATTTCCCGCCGACAACGGCGGCCGCCTCGCCTGGTCCGGCCCGGCGATTGTCGAGCAGGGCCTGGAACAGGACCCGCTGGAACTCTCGGGGCAGAACCTGGCGCAATCGCTTGAGCAAGTCTACCTCGATGCCGTCAACGGCGAAGTTCTTCTGCGGCTTCCCCTGGTCCATCAGGTCCTGGACCGCCGCATCCACGACTTCTCGCAGGCGTGCCGGGACGCAGTGATCCGCAGGCCGATGAACGCGCGCACGGCGATGGTACGAGCACTGACACTGATCCAGGAATCGCCGCTTGTCCGATCCGAAGCGGTCGGCGGCTGGCACCGCGATGCGGAACGCCTGTTCGATACGTTTGGTGCGTACTATCGGTTTCTTCGCCTGATTCTGGACATCGACAGTATCGACAATGAAGGCAAGCCGCTCGTTGGCTATATCGGGGCGCGATTCAACCAAAGGATACCCGGGATTCCTCAGTGTTCAGGCGACGAATTCATGGCCTTCTGGATGCCGACGGACGCGATGATTCTCACCGATTCCGTGCTGGACTTTCCGGAGCTGATCGGGCACGAGGCCACGCATGGCCTGATCGGCCATGGCAGCGGCCTGATCTATCAGTACCAGTCCGGCGCGCTGCATGAGTCCATCGCAGACTCACTTGGCATCGCATTCAGGGGTTGGAACGAAGGCGGAGCCAAGCCAGACGTGGCGGTAGAGGTCACGATGGGTGCCGGGAACTGGCAAATCCGTGCGCCCTCCAGCGTTATCCGGGACTTGCAAACACCGGCGAGCGTGCGGTTGCCGGACGGAACGCCGTTGCCGGACCACTATGACGACTACATATACCTGTCGGCGGATATTGACGACGGCGGCGTACATGTGAATTCGTCCGTCATGAATCACGGTTTCTACCTCCTGGCTGCGGGCGGGCGGCATACGCGGCTGCGACACGATCC
>JAKZVH010000371.1:0-10316 GCA_047516145.1 Gammaproteobacteria bacterium | reverse complement strand
TATGGGTCGGCTGGCAACACGATACGCCGCCGCAAGAGGGCCTTCTGCGGGTCTACCCGCCCGTCGCCGCGGGCGATGGAGAGCCGATCCATGGGTTGGTGCGCAGCGACGTCTTCGTCTCGGAAAAAGTCTTCACCCGATCGCTCGGGGACCGGGGGCACATCGCGTATCCGGTATCCGATGCGGACGATTCCCGCAACGTGCTCATGGTGCGCGACGGGATGATGGAGGAGCGGCGGACCATTCCGCGCGAGGACTGGCAATTCGCGCGTGTCGAGGGCGACCGGATCGTGCCGGACCCGACTTCAGTGTACCTGCCTGCCGGGTTCGAGCCGGGCCGGATCTACGACGTGGTCTACGTCTCCGAGGCGCCTCCGCTCGCGGGCCTGGGGCTCGCGGCGATCCGCGACGCGATCTCGCTGCTCAAGTACGGCTCGGCCGATGCACTGGGTATCCCCGGCGGCGCCATCGATCGCGCCATTACCTACGGATCCTCGCAGAGCGGCCGCTTGCTGCGGACGTACCTTTACGACGGCTTCAACGAGGATGAGCGGAACAGAAAGGTGTTCGACGGGGTCATCGCCCACATCGCGGGCGGCGCCAGGGGGAGCTTCAATCAGCGGTTTGCGCAGCCGTCCCGGGCGCCCGGCGGGGCGTTCGACTACCCGAACCGGCTGTTCCCGTTTGCGGACGAGGTGCAGACGGATCCCGTGTCAGGCCGGTCGGACGGGCTCCTGTCCAACATTTCCCAGTCGACGATGCCGAAAATCTTCTATACCAACTCTTCCACCGAATACTGGCGCTCCGTGGCGGCCCTCGCGCATGCGACGGTGGACGGCAAACGCGATCTCCAATTGCCCCGGAACGTCCGCAGCTACCATTTCGCCGGCACCCAACACGGTCCGGCGCCTTTTCCGCCGGTGTCCGGCAGGAGCGGACTTCGGCCGAATCCGAACGACTACACGTGGTTTTTGAGATCGCTCCTGCTCCGCATGGACCGTTGGATCGCCGATGATGCGCCTCCGCCTCCCAGCCGAATCGCAACGCTCGGCGACGGCACGCTGGTAAGTCTTGAAGACCTGTCGTTCCCCGACGTGCCCGGCGTGGATGTTCTAACCGAGGTCAGCAGGCTTCGCGCGCTCGATTTCGGGCCCCACCTCGCGTCCAGGGGCGTCATCACTCGGGAACCGCCCGAACTCGGCGCGGCGTACCCGTTCCTGGTCCCCCAGGTCGATGAGAGCGGCAATGAAATCAGTGGGTTGAGATCGCCCGACATCGCGGTGCCGCTCGGTACGTATACGGGTTGGTTGCCTGCGAACCCGGTGTCGGGCGCCGGCGTCTACGTCCCCTTCGCCCGCACCCGCGCCGAACGCGAAGCCAGCGGCGACCCACGCCTGTCCATCGAGGAGCGTTATGCGGACCGCGCCCACTACCTCGGCCTCTTCGCCGATGCGGCGCTGCCGCTGATCGATGAGGGCTATCTGCTCGGCGAGGATCTTGCGGGGATTCTCGGCGCCGCGGCGAACCATCGGGACTACTTGATGGGCGGCACCGCCGTCCGGGACTAGGAATTTTCCGAGGACAACGCCATGTTTCGATCCATTTTTGGCCGGCCGGCCGCTTGCACCGCAATTGCATTGTTTCTCGCCATGGGGGTATCCCACGCGCAGTCGGTCGAGGACTCCCTGCTGCCCGACAACGACACGATGCTCCTGACGGTCTTTCTCAAGCACGACCAGAGCATGAACAACGTCGAACGCGGCGAGTTGCTTCAAGCGGCCGGGTTCAATGAAGCGTTCCCTCCCGACGGCGTGGAGATCGTCGACCACTACGTGATGCTGGGCATCGGCCAGGTCATCGTGATGCGGTTTGCGCCCAATATGCTGAGGTTCGTGAACCGCATCGTCGAAAACACGGCATGGGGCGCGTTCCAGACCGAATTCTATGCAACGTACGATCTGCGCGAGGCCAGACTCGCGGCAGAGGCCAGGCGCGCTGCCGGGGCCGACGAGTAGACTGACCCGCGCACTTCGGCGAGGCGTGCCGGTTAGTCCGTATCGGTCGGAATGACCCGCTGGACGACGCGGGTAACCGTCAGTCCCTGGACGATGATGGAGAACAGCACCACGACGTAGGTGATGCTGAGGATGAACGGGCGATACTCGTTTGCGGGCAGCGACAGCGCCAGGGCCACGGCGATGCCGCCGCGCAGGCCGCCCCAGGTCAATATGGTGATCGCGCCTTTGCCGAACACTTCCCAGCGACTCAACAGCGTTTTCGAGAGCACCACGCTCAGCCACCGGCTGGCCACGGTGACCGGGATCACGATAAAACCGACCCAGGAGGCGGACCCGGTGCGCGCGATGATCAGGACTTCCAGTCCAATCAGCAGGAACAACACTGAATTCAGGATATTGTCGAGCAGCGACCAGAACTCCTTCAGGTAGTCCGCGGAACTCTCGCTCACTGCGTACTTCATGCCCTCGTTGCCAATGAATAGCCCGGCAACGACCATGGCGATGGGGCCGCTGACACCCAGTCGAATCGCCGTGGCGTACCCCACCATGACCACCGCCAGGGTGATCAGGACCTCCAGGCTCGGTTCATTGACTCTGTAAAGAGCGCGGTAACCGACGTAGCCGGCGACAAGGCCCAGTACGAACCCGCCCAGAACTTCGACGACGAAGAGTTCGCCGATGCTCGCGAGTCCGGGGTCGCTGCCCTGCAGGGCTACCCCGAGAATGACCGTAAAGACCACGACCCCCACGCCGTCGTTGAAGAGCGACTCGCCGGCCAGCGTGGCCTTCAGCGTGGGCGGTACGCGCACGGATTCGAAGATTCCAAGGACGGCTACCGGGTCCGTCGGACTGATCAGTGCACCGAACACCAGCGCCCAGATAAACGGGATCGGATAGCCTGCCAGGCCCGCGAGAATCCACGTGCCGCCGGCGATGAGCGCCGTGGAGAGAATGGTTCCCAGCGTCGCCATCAGGCCGATCGTGCGATACCGGCTTCGAAGCATGGAGAAGTCCACGTGCAGCGCGCCGGCAAACAGCAGGAAGCTGAGCATGCCGTGCATCAGCGTATCGTGAAAGTCGATCCGTTCCAGCACGCCCGTGATCAACGTATCTACGTCTGCCGAGGGGAACACGGATTCGATCAGGAGCAGCGCCAGGGAAGCGGCGAGCGCAATGAGGACCAGGCCGATGGTCTGTGGGGCCCGAAGGTACCGATAGTTGATGTACGCGAAGAGCGCCGAGAGCCCGATCAGAAAGGCTCCGATCTCAAAGACACTCATCGCGGCTCCGGGTCCGTCAGGGCTTCGTACAGCGCTTGTGGATCGCGATACATCAGGGGTAGTTCCCCGGCGGAAACGGTACCGGGCCGCTCTCCGCGTATGGCGTACCGCCCGGTGGCCGGTTATCGGGCTGTGATGCCCGGGGCCCCCCTGGAGCGTCCAGGTCCGGCGTTTGGTCGTTCAGGCTGATGGGATCGGCCTTGGGTATGGCCTCCAGTTCCGCAACGAGCTGGCGGAATAACTCCGGGCGTGCTGCCGACAGGTCGTGTTGCTCATGGGGATCGTCGAGGATATCGAACAGCAGGTACTCCAGCCCGCCTGCACCGTCCCGTGCCCGGACCAGTTTCCATTCGTCCCTGAAATACGCATGCTGCATGAAACCGGCGGCGAAGTGACTGAGCAACGTCGTTCCGCGCGGAGCCGGTGCACCGTCGGCGATTGCGGGCCAGAAGTTGCGCCCGTCCAGGGGTTTGGGGGCTTCGACCTGTGCGCCGGCGGCCGCCAGCAACGTGGGCAGCAGATCGGTCACGCTCAGTTGCGCGTCGAACACGGTGCCGGGCGGCAGGACGTCCGGCCAGTGCATGACCGCAGGCACGCGGGTACCGCCCTCAAACGGGCTCGACTTGCCGCCGCGCAGCGGGCCGTTGCTCGCGCCAAGATTCAGGGAGCCGCCGTTGTCGGAAAGAAACACCAGCAAGGTGTTTTCCGCGATCTGCTCCTCTTCCAGGGCGGCGGTGATGCGCGCGATCCCCCGGTCCAATTCCGTGACCATGGCAGCATAGGTGCGGCGGTCCTCAGTGGCGATCCGCGCGTACTCGGCGATGGTTTCCTCGGGCGCCTGCAGCGGCGCGTGAGGCGCGCTGAAGGCCACGTAGAGCAGCAGCGGACTATCGGTGTCCCGCTCCTCGATCAGCCTTGCCGCTTCGGCGGCGACCAGATGCGTGGCATAACCCGGCTCATGAACGGTCTCCCCGTCACGCTGCCAATCCACCCGGCCGAATACGGTGTGCAGATCGTAGTTCAGGTAGCCGTGAAGGTGGCCGTAATAGGTGTCGAAGCCGCGGCTCATGGGATGGTATTGCGGTTCGTTGGGTCCCAGATGCCACTTGCCCACCGCATGGGTCCGATAGCCAGCGTTCCCGAAGTACTCCGGAAGCAGTTTCTCGTCCACAGCCAGGCCGCGCTCATACCAGGGATTTGACGGCGCGAGGACGCCGGTATTGACGGCGAATCGGCCGGTGAGCAAGGCGGAACGCGTCGGCGAACACACGGCATGCGCGTAGAAGCGCTCCAGCTTCACGCCCTCGGCCGCCAGCCGGTCGATCTCCGGCGTCCGGATCTCGCTGGCGTGGTAGCCGACATCGCCCCAGCCCATGTCGTCGGCGATCAGGATCACGATATTCGGTGCCGCGGCCGCCGGCGCAGCCAAGCTTGCAGCGAGCGTTGCCGCCACAAACAGCGCGACCGTCAATGGGAATCTATGCGCCATGTGATCGCATCCTTGATATTCCGGCTTCAAGGGAAGTCGATTGTACCCGCAATTTCAACGTCACCCGACAGATGCGCTCGCCGGTGTCCGGCACGTCATCTCGCGACCTCGTGTCGTCGGCGCGGCGTCGCCGACAGGCGCGCCCGCAAAAATCCGGGCCAACGAACCGTGAAGCATTGTTTTTCCTATGGTTCAGATGCGTGTCGTATAAGCCGATACGCAATTTAAAGTATATATTTATCAGTAGGTTATATCATATGTTGACGCACAGCTCCGGTTGCGTTTTTTGACTTGTCCCGGTCTGCCGGTAACGTTGTTAGCGACCATCGTCAAACAAATTTTGAGTAGAGAACCATTCCAAGGAGAAAGGCATGGCCGATACACTAAGACGCTACCCCAAATTGGCGTTACGGATTCGCGCATTCAGAACCATCTACAGAACGATGAGAAACGCGCGCACATATGCGCTCAGGTCGGGAAACGGTTCTGACAGACGTGCGACGCGACCCATCCAGGCCCCCGCCAATACGCTTCCTGCTGTCGTTGAGCTCGTGCATTCGCGGGAGGGGCCAGCGCCCGCAATGATCGGTGCCCAGTCCCGTATCGAGGGCGAAGTAACCGGGCGGAACAACCTGTATGTCGATGGCGAAATAGAGGGAACCGTCGAGTTGCCCTGCAACGACGTAGTCGTCCAAAAATTGGGGCGAATCAAGGGCAACATTACCGCCAGGTGCGTGATGATCGGAGGTGCCGTATGGGGTGACATCGAAGCGCGTGAGAAAGTCTCCATCAAGGCGACGGGGCGAGTTCTCGGCCAGGTCACTTCGCCGAGCCTGGTGATGGAGGCCGGGTCGATTTTGAACGGTCAGGTTGTGAACACCGGTGGCGATACAGAATACGGCAAGACTGCGGTCACGCTTGCCACTGCGTCCCCATAGGCGCGCTGCCGGCGGGGTCGCACGGCCGCGAATGCGCCGTGCCGCCGCCGTCGGCTTTCCGAAACCGCGCTGCTGGACCGCGGCGGCCATCGGCTCCTCCGAGTACCGTTTGGGCGATATCTGATACCCTCCTGCCTTGTACAGGGTATGTCAGAAATCACGCCTTGCGAGGAAGCACGATGTTTGCATTTAGTCGATCCGGCCACCGCGCCGCGCTTGTTGCTGGTCTGAGTCTTTGGGTGGTTGGGTGCGGGGCTCCGCCGGGCACCGAAGCCGGAAGTTCCACCGGGGAACCGGATTCAACCGTAGCCGCGAGTCCGCTGACGGCAACGGATTCCGCGATGACGGATAGCGCACCGGCGAACGAGCCGGAGGCGTGGAACATGGCGCTGGTCGGTTATCACGATCTGCAAGCCCGCTCGGCCTATCAGCCCATCGTTCACGCCTACGGAGACCGGCGAATTCTGTTTGTCGGCCAGCATGCGGGCGAGGCGGTCAACCCGCTGACGGGCCGGTCGGAGGTCAACGGCCTCTCGATTCTGGACGTGACCGACCCGGGTTCGCCCGAGATGCTCGCGCACGTTCCGCCCACGGGCGACGAAGCCAGCGGCACCCAGCATGTCCAGGTCTGCGACGGGTCTGCGCTGCCGGAGGGGGATCCGGACAAAGTCTACGCGGTGCGCACCAACGGGTTGCTAGGCTACGAGTTGCTGGATGTTACCGATCCCGCCGAGCCCGCGTTCCTCGCCACCATTGCCCTCACCGGCGTGTCGTCGCGCCCCGAATCGAGCCGCGGCAATCGCGAAACCCACAAGATCCAGTGGGACTGCGAGACGGGAATCGGCTATTTCAACGGTACGCCCGAAGGCTGGCGGGTCACCCGCGTTCTGCAGGCGTTCGACCTGAGCCGCCCGGAGGAGCCCCGGCATATCCGCGATTTCGGCCTGGTGGGCTGGGAGCCCACGGCCGAGGGCCCGATGCCGCACAGATTGGTTTCCGGGCTTCATCAACCGTTCGTCGTCGGCGAGCGGATGTATATCGGTTACGGCAGCGGCAATGACGGCACGCTGCAGATTCTGGACAGGAACCGGTTTCTCAACGGCGATCCCGACGCGGAGGACCCGTTCTCGCCGACGCCCGAGAATCTCCTGTACCCTGAAATTTCAAGGCTGGACATGCCCTCGTTTTGGGGCGTGCATACGGCAAGACCGGTGCTGGGTGTGGAGATTCCGAATCCCGGGGTCGAAGGCGGCTACGAAGTGCGCGATTTTCTGATCGTGCCGTCGGAGGCCGGGGGCGACGCCCTGCGATGCCGCGGACCGAGAGACGTGGTATTCATGATCGACATCACCGAGGACGACAAGCCTTATCCGGTGGCCACCTACCAGGTAGCCGACGAACCCGGCGGTTTCTGCGGCCGCGGTGGCCGCTTCGGGCCGCACTCGGTGCACGATGAATTTCACCCGGCCTTCGACCGGACGCTGGCGCTGTTCTCCTACTTCAATGCCGGCATTCGGGCGGTGGATATCACGGACCCCTTCCTCCCGGTCGAAATCGGTTACTACGTTCCCGAAACCACGGCGAATACCATCGAGTTATGCGCGACGATCGACGGCGAAGAGCTGTGCGATGCGGCGATCCAGACCAACAACGTCAACATCGACGACCGGGGCTATATCTATGCCGTCGACCGGTCCCACACCGGGTTGCACATCGTCGAATTGACCGGCGCGGCGCGGGAGCTGGTCGGGCTCTGATCCGCCGGCGTTCGCAACAGTAGATCGTCGGGATTTCCGGGTAGAACACCGCCGACCGATCAGGAGTACCCCATGCCTCGATTGGATTACCTGCAAGACAGTGAGCTGCCGGCCGAGGCGCTCGCCTGCCTGGAGCACGCCGAGAGCGCCGGATCGCCGGATCCCCGGGTGCTGCGTGTCCTGTTCAAGAGTCCTTTGGGTCTGGCCTGGTACCGGTATTGGCTCTCGCTCTGCAACGATGGCGAATTGCCCAGGGACCTGAAGGAGTTGTGCCGCGTCAAGATCGCCTTCGACCATAACTGCGGGTACTGCGGCACCGTGCGATCCTCCGCCGCGCTGGAAGCCGGCCTGACCGAGGAGCGGGTCCAGGCGGTCTGGGATTTCGAGAACAGCCCGCTGCTGTCTGCGAAGGAAAAACTGGCGCTGCGTTTCGCAGACTACCTCAAGCATGACCTCTCCAGGGCGGACGACGACGGTTTCTATGCGCAGCTTCGGGAGCACTTCTCCGAATCGGAGATCGTCGAATTGGGGTTGTGGTGTGCCGAGAATGTGGGCGCGGGCAGTTTTGTGCGCACGCTGAACATCATCAGCTGGACCGAAGCGTGCCGGTTGAACCCGCTCACCGGTAGGAACTTCGCACTCAAGGCGGCGGGATGAGCGGCCGCGCGGCGATCGGCCGGAGCATCGTCCGGGGTCTGTCCCCCGGCGGCGGGTCGCGCTGGCGCAGATTGCCCGGAATATCGCGGTGGCATCGCTTCGCCGCGTCGTCAGGCGCCGTGGCAGCAGTGGCCTGTCTCATGGCCGGCCCCGCCGCGGCGGAACGCTTCACGCTTCGCGTCGGGTCCGGGCACCCGGCCGGCGCGACCGTATACGTCACTGTACTGCGGGACTACCTGGTACCGGAGCTGGAACGGCGCGTGAGCGAGGAAACCGAGCACGAGTTGAGGATCATCGAAGGGTATGGCGGCTCGATTGCCTCGGTATCGGAGACGCTGGAGGCGGTACAGATCGGCATTCTCGATATTGGCGCCTTCTGCACGTGCTTTGAGCCGGCGAAGCTGTTCCTGCACAACTTCCAGTATTTTGCGCCGTTCGGACCTGGAGATGCGCAACTCGGCATTCGGGTGGCGCGCGAGGTCTATGACGCGCACCCATGGCTGGCCGATCAGCTGGCGGAGAACTACCGGCAAACCGTGATCGCGATCAATGGTTGGGACAACTACCATCTCGGATCGAGCATTCCATGGGAGACCGTCGACGATCTGCGGGGCGTGAAGGTGGCGGGGGCCGGGCCGAACCTGCCATGGCTGGAGTTCGCGGGCGTCATCCCGGTTCAGTCCACGCTGCCGGACGGCTACATGTCCCTGCAGACCGGCGTCTACGCGGGGTGGGTGATGTTCCCGTCCGCCTATGCGGCCTACAAGTTCCACGAACCGGCGCCGTACTACACGCTGATCGGCTTCGGCGCCATGGGCGGTGCGGTTGCCGTCACCATGAATACCCGTTCGCTGGAGCGGTTGCCGCCCGAGGTCCAGCGGATCGTGCGGCAGGTTGGCGGCGACTACGAGGTGGAAGCGGCGCGCGTTCTGGAAGAGCGCCAGGCGGCGGGGCTGGAGATGCTGAGGAACTCCGGGGCGCAGGTGCGCGAGTTGCCGGCCGAGGAGCGTGCCCAGTGGGCGCGCTCGCTGCGGGACTTCCCCGACCGGATGGCCAAGGAGGCCGATTCGCGGGGCATGCCCGGTTCGGCGGTGCTCGCCACCTATATCGAGGCGGTCAGCCAAAGCGGCTATGATTGGCCGGTTGACTACGTTATCGACTAGCTCGCAACGTTCGCCGATATTTGATGCGAGGGTATCTCGGCGAACACGATAGAAGATTTTTGGATGCGGGCGAGCACCGGCAAGTGCTTGAGACCGTGACAAGGGATTGCAGACAGGCGGGCGCGACCGCGCCGGCGCCGAAATCAAAGTGAGGAAAATCGTGATTGGAGCGGCAATGGTAGGGCTCGGCTGGTGGGGCCGGCATATGGTCAACTCGGTGGCGAACAGCGACAAGATCGATATCGTGCGCCTCACCTCCCACAGCCCGAGCCGGCACGATGATTTTGCCGAGGAAACCGGGATCGCCCTGGCGGACAGCTATCGGGCGGTATTGGAGGACCCGGAGGTGGATGCGGTCATTCTCTGCACGCCCCACTCCCAGCACGAGGCTCAGGTGCTCGCCGCGGTGGCAGCGGGCAAGCAGATATTCTGCGAGAAGCCGTTGTCGCTGACCCGCGCGAGCATCGAGCGCATGCTGGCCGCCGTGAATGAGGCGGGCCTCATCATGGGCGTCGGGCATGAACGCCGCTACGAGTCCACCATGGAAGCCATCGCGGAGATGGTCGCCGCGGGCGAGCTGGGCACCCAGATGCACATCGAAGCCAACTTCTCGCACAGCATCTTCGCCTCCGTCGCGGCGGACAACTGGCGCGGCTCCCAGGCGGAGGCGCCGGCAGCGGGCATGACCGGCATGGGGGTGCACCTGACGGATCTCTTCATTGCCATGCTTGGCCCGGTGGACGCTGTGAATGCGCAAACCGCACAACGCGTTCTGCCGTTGCCGACGGGCGATATCGTCACCGTGCAGATGCGGTTTTGCAGCGGCGCCACGGGTTTCGTGGGCGCGATCTCGGCGACACCCTACTACGGGCGCTTCAGCGTCTTTGGCGACCGCCTGTGGGTGGAGGCTCGGGACGACGCCCATCCCCAGGAGGGCGGTCAAACGCATCTCATCACCTGCGGGCAGGATGGCGTGCAGCACAGTCAGACCTTCGAGCCCAAGGATCCCGTCCG
>JAKZVH010000370.1:0-9299 GCA_047516145.1 Gammaproteobacteria bacterium | reverse complement strand
GTGATAGCCCGCATCCCGAAGCAATCTCGGGAATAGCTCAACACGATCCGACAGATAGCCCTCGTAACCCGCCAAGCTGCTGCGAACCGGACCGTTTGCACTCTGACGCCCAACGCCGGCTACATGGTTGTTGTTACCGCTCAACAGCATTGAGCGAGTCACGGAGCAGACCGGCGCGGCATGGAATTGCGTAAACAGGCGCCCCCGGTCCGCGAAAGAATCGATGTTGGGCGTCCTAATGTCGCTACCGTATGCCCCGAGGTCTGCGTATCCCATATCGTCCGCGACAATCAGCAGGATGTTCGTTCGCTCCTGGTCCGTTGCCGCCATTGACGCGACCAATGTCAGCGCTAGAAAAACGGTTGTTCTCATGTTTTCTCTCCCGAATATGCGCCAGCTTGCATATCCAAAGTTAACCGACAGCTGCTACAGGCCAGAAACGGTCATTCGGCGACCGTACAATCGTACCGCTCGATTTCCACGCCTGGGATCCAGACCCAGTACTTCTCCCTCGTGACCGGCTCGGCAAAGACATCGGGATCTGTAACGGTCACGCGGTAGTTTAAGCGTGTCTGGTCGTCGCTGAGTTCGAATCGCTCCTCGACGATTGCGGAATCGCTCAACGGAATCGCGGCCGAAAACTGCGGCGCCAGAATCGAGGAGGTCGCGACAACCAAACTGTCCCCGTCCCAACGCCCGGTCGAATAGCCTAGCGAAGTCGGTTCGCCCGATGCAGGCGCGTTCGTCATGTGGATCACGCGAGTCAGATCGTATTCTTCGATGCGCAAAAGAATTCGCTCTCCCTCGTCGACGAATTCAATCGGATAAGGCTGCCCCACGATGTGCGGCATGCCTTTCGGTGTACAACCCGGAATCGGGTTATCCGCGATCGGATCGAAGTTCTGTCGCGCCAGACTCGCTGCGGTGGTCAGCGGATACTCCGACAGACCAATCAGCGAAAGGTTCGAGCCCTGCCGAACGCTGAATGATTCATCTTCATCCCGGCTCCAGACGCGAAATATGCCAGTCGCTTTCGCTCCGGCTTCATCCAGCCCAATTCCGCTCGTACTCTCTTTCACCCAACCCACGGTCCTGTCGGACCAACGCGGTTCCGAGTCGCGCTGTATCAATACCTCGCGACCATCGGGGAGCAAGAGATTCTTGGCCTCCATCGCATAGGCATCGAATCTTCCGGGCGTGCCGGCAACCCGAATGGTCTGCCCAACGCTCAGGATCTCCGGACCGATACCATGCCGCTGGAGCGTTCCTGGCGGCGTCGATTCGATCTCGTAGACCACAGTTTCGCCCTCTACTTCCGATTCGAGCGAAAACCGTATGTGCGGATTCCGCCAGAGAATCCGAGTGACTGTTCCCTCGATCTCAACCATTGATTCGAGATCGTAGATCGCGGCGCGCGAGTGATGCGCGATCGCCACGGGGGCAAGCGCAAATAGCGCCAA
Source organism: Gammaproteobacteria bacterium (assembly GCA_047516145.1). Lineage (GTDB taxonomy): Bacteria > Pseudomonadota > Gammaproteobacteria > Steroidobacterales > Rariloculaceae > UBA6522. The sequence goes on along the minus strand of JAKZVH010000370.1, from coordinate 7,839 downwards.
CGCTGATGTAACTGCCGCTGATCTCATGTTGAGCTCTCCTCGTCGAAGAGAAATTGTCGGCACAGGCGAACGCTAATGCGCCGTCATCGGCTGATGAGCGCCTTGCGTCGAGCGAATCAGCTGCAGGATCTCCCGGCTGAGTTGCGTGTCCTGCGTACCGATACTCGGATTCGACGAGAAGTGATCGTGACCGATGAGCTGAACGACACGCGGCATCCGGTCATGCCCTACCGTCAGCTCGTGGACCAGATCAGCGAACGATGCTCTGGTCGTCCGGCTATCGTAATCCGAGATCGACAGCAACAAAGGTATGTCGGTGCGTGTGATATTGCCGAGGATCGCGATGTCCGACCACTGCTCGAAGTCATCGCCGAAGTAGGCTACTCGCCCGTCGGACGGATTATTCGCATCGGCACCGTAGGTGCCGGAGATCAATACGACACCGGCGGGTGCCGGGCCCGCGTCTGCGGCGATCTCGGGCCTGAGCGCGTATTCCGCAACATGGAATGCACCCGCTGATTTACCGACGACGACGATCTGATTCGGATCGCCGCCGTAGTCGCCGATGTTATCTCTGACCCAAGCGACGGCTGTCGCCACGTCCTGCGAACCCGCCGGCCACTGCGCGTCCGAGGCGAGCCGATACGTCGCGTTAACGCCGACGAGACCCAAGCTCGTGAAATAATCTGAAACGTTGCGGCTGTTCGCACGATTGCCGCGCACAAATCCGCCGCCATGGAAGTACATCACGACGGGCATCGGGATGTCGCCGTATCGGTACTTGTCCGTATGGATATCGAGGCGATGTTTTTCGTGCGGCCCGTAGGCGATATCCTGGGCAACCTCGATCTCACCCATCTCGTACGTACGCGCCTGGTCGTTATACAGCGCTGCAGTTTCCTGTGCACCGGCGCCGCGGCTCACGATCTCGCGAATTGAAGCTGCTAGTTCGGTCGGCATGTGGTTACTCAGCGTATCGGCGTTGGTGCGCTCGAGTTCCTCGAGTTCACCCCAGCGGAACTGCGTCAGTGTCGCATCGTGATCGGCGCAAACCTGAAGATCCGCCTCGCGCGCGTAGTAGACCGGAGAGATCCATGGCGGCGTTCCGGCCAACCGATACTCGTCCTCGATAGTAATGCAGAGATCGGTACGAGAGGCCGGACTCACGTTGCCGGCGTCACTGATCGTCCAGAGCTGCTCCGGCGCTTCGGCACACTCCTTGATATAAAGCGTACCGTTCGCGCCAAGCTCCTCGGCGGCCAGGCAGCGATCGAAAGGTGCGGCAAGAATCTGGCCGTTGTCGAGCCACTCCCATTCCTGATCCGTCGCGTCTTCGCCATATTTGCAGGAATGTAAACGGAGCGGACCGTCGAGATTGATGTCTGGCGTGTGTCCCGGCACGTCGAGACAAAAGCCTCTGAATTCACCGTTGAGTGCGTGCGCCGATTTAAGGAACGCGCTTTCCGCCGATACGGCCGCGGAAAACCCTATGCCAATCAGAGCGATGGAAAGTGTGCAACTTAAGGAATGGGTCATACCCTTCATTTCGATTCCCTCATCAATTATCAATTTCGGCGGCCAGGAGATACTCATGCTAAGCCAACTACCCCGGCCAAATCTTTTCTCTTAGGAGTTAGTACAGGACGCGGGAGGCCACATCCGGATCGCAGGTATTGGGCAGCATTTGCATATCCGGCGCATGAGCCCAGGTAGTCGAGCCCGTAACGGGCTCCGTCAGATACTCCGAATCCTCGTACATGTATTCAATCTGTACGTTTCTGCCGTCTTCGCTGAGCGTATATCGCTCGACGGCATGACGGCCCAGCCCGGAGGGGATGCCGCGGCCATTGCCCCAGCGATGCTCCTCGAAGCCGACCGTATCGACAGCGAGCGTGTCTCCCTCCCACCAGCCGATCGAATGACCCTGATTGCTCGGCGTGAGATCCGCCGGATGTTCGCGGCTGTCCATGTAGACGGTGCGTGTGACCTCGTTGTACTCGACTTTCAGAAGAATGACGTTGTCGAGGATCTCGACTTCGTGCAGGTAGGGCCCGCCCATGTTGCCGGGCGGCATGCTGTAGATGCACTCAGCCATCGGGTTGTCGTTCTCACTGTATTCCGCGGCTGCCGCGACCGCCTTCTCCGTCAGCGGCAGATGCGTGGCCGCCCTGTCGCGCGGCCCGGCGCCCCTCCAGCTCGCGTTCGACCAGACGCCGACGAGACTCTCGGCGGACGGCACGTCGTCAGCGGGGCCACGGGCCTGGCCCTGCGATGACAGCGTGGCGCCATCCGCTTTCGTGTAGGTCATGCCGAACAACAGTCTGCGCTCGGGGTTTTTGTCAGGATTGGCGCGGATCGTGATGACGTCGCCGACGGCGAGCGAGTCACGGCTCCAGCCGCGGCGCACCAACCCCATCGTCGACTGCATCTCGACTTCCCATTCCGTCATGACGCCGTTCGCGTCCGGCGCTTCGATATAGGCGTAGACATGGGGATTGACCCACTCCCAGCGCGTGACCACCGCTTCGAATGCGATGACTTCATCGGCGAAGTTGGCGCGTGAGTGATGGGCTATTGCGGGCACGAATGCGGACGCGAGCGCAAGTCCGCAAATAATCGATATGCTGCTTTTCATTCCGGTTCCCCTCCTCGGCACGTTACCGCACCTTGTTATGCCAAACCGCCTGGTTCGGTCGGATATTGTTCTCGCCGCTAAGCTCTACACAGCCGTACGGCTCGTAAGGCGCGGAAGACAGCGCCTGAAAGTCCTGGCCGCGAATGATGGACTCGATGAACAGCGGATCCTCGATCGTGTAGTCGCGAGTCAGCACGAGCTCCTCGGGGTCCACGCGGAACCGTTCTACGAGATGCATCTGATCGCTATGCGCCGTCCCATCCCGATGCGCGAGCACACCCTGCTCGAAACCGATCGTATCAACGACCAGTGTGTCGTGTTCCCACCAGCCGATCGAGTGTCCGCCCGCGCTTGGGGTGATGTCATCAGGGCGTTCGCTCGTGTTCAGGTGAATCGTGCGCACGAAATCCATGAAGCCGTATTGCAACGTGATCTCGCCCTCCGCCTGATAGATATCGTTGACGTGGCGGTCGTGATTCCAGCCGTTGATGACATTGTAGACATGACATCGCAGAATGGGATCGTCGAAGGCCATCTCGTAGCCTTCGCGCGCCGCGAGGCCGGCCGCAGTCGGCACGGCGGAATCGCGGAATCCGCGGCTCGAGCCCATGCCGAAAGAGAGCGTGACCCAGGGCCCTGTCAGATTCGGTTGACCATTGTCCAGAAATGCCGCACGCGCTAACCCGGACGTATCCAGGTAACCCGTCGTCACGACTCCGTCCTCGAATTCGGAGTTGCGCGCGAATTCGGGACCTCCATCGAGGCGAAAGTTGCTCATGTAGCAAACATGATCCTCGCGACGCGCCGGCGATCCCGTGATCTCGATGTACTGACCAGGCTGGAACGTGTCCTTCGTCCATCCACGGCGCCGAAGCGTCGTGGCAGCAGAAAGTTCGCAGCGCCAATCCTGGATGGTACCGTCGTCCGCCGTCACATCGAAATAGACGTAGGCATGGGGATTGACGAAACTCAGCTCCGTCACGACGCCCTCGACCGTGATCGGATTGTCGAGATCGAAATGCGGATCCGAAGAGTGGTGGGCACCGGCTGCCGCAGATATCGCGACGCCCGCTGCCCCCAGCCAGCATCGTCGAGCACGATAGTTCATAAGGTCTCCTAATCTAGACTGCAGTAAAAGCTATAACAAGGAAAAGAAATGCTCCGACATGCGTTCGCGCATAGCCGGATCGGGTAGCCGTCCATAGCCGCCGAGCCGAAGTACGCGCCATCTCATTGAGAATCGGCCCGATTACGGGCGGATCGGGCCTGAAAAACACAGGCGTATCCATTACTCGCCCGCCCATATCGACCATGGCCTGGACCAGAGACTTGGCTAATTCATCGCCCTCTGGCGGCGTCTCACAATATAGGCGTGGGGCGCCAAGTCCGATAACGGGTAATCGTTCATCGGTGCCGGGAATCGCTCCCGTAAGCATCGTTCCCTGTGCTATCGAGCCGAGCGGCTAAGTCGAGGCATCGGCTAGCGCCGTTGTCTGCGCCAGAAAATCTCTTCGACTAATGGGCGGTAAGCGCTTCACTATTTTCTTCAGCAAATCCGGCTCGACGAGCCTGGATCTATTCGCTCTGCTCGCTGTCGTAGTCATCCTGCGTTCTTGTGTACCACTCTTGATTAGCAGCCAACTCCTCGCCACATGCTTGTAACGTCAGGCTCGACACAAACAATCCGCTACGACCTAGCATACCCCCCCACTTGATCTCCCGATGAAGTCGATGAGATCTGTCAGATTTCTGCCCATACAGGAACTCATGGAATTAAAGTGACAGGAGGTGCTCGCGCATTCGCCGACGCATCTCTTCGTGAGGGAGCCGCCCGTAGCCGCCGCCCATGTTGTCGATGACGTGGTGAACCTGGCGGGTCTCAGTCACGATACCCGCACGGCCGGGGCCGCGAGGATATATTCGCGAGGATATATTTCAGCGCGAACTGTGCCCAACTCTCGCATATTGTGGATTAAGAGCAGATCCATGGACCGCTTGTTCAGGTTCGCCACGGTTCTCTCAAGATGCTCTCTTCCGGCTTCTTTGCCGCTTACCGTGATCTTTCCAATAAGAAACAGTTCGTCTCGCAGACCCATCTCGCCCAGGAGTTCGCCGATTATTGGGACGTCCGGTCGGAAAAACGCCGGCGTATCCAGAATTCTGCCGCCCTGATCCACCATAGCCTGGAGCACGGCCATTGAAAGCTCTTTGCCTTCGGGAGGAATCTCAATGAAGACATCGGGTCCGCCCAAGCCGATTACGGGCAACGATTCGAAGGTACGGGCATGAGAAAAAACCGGACTTGCCAGACAATTAATTGTCACTTTGAAGAGACAAGCCGACCAGCCATCGGCTGGTCGGCTCGGTTCCGGGCTCTGCGGCGGGCCCGTCAGGTGCTGTCGAGTGAGTGACGGAACTGCAGCCCGATCTCACGTCTGCGCTGATTGAAACGGTTCGTGCCCTGATCCGGCGGATCCGTTGCAAACAGGTTGCAGACTGAAAGTGCGACGCTCGATCCTTGCGAAAATTGGTACGACCAGTTGAAGTCGACCGTCAACTGACCCTCATCGCGAGTCCACCTGTTGAACAGAAAATTCTGCTCAATATCCTGATAGGCTTCGTTTAGCCCGTCGCGGTAGCGCGTAACGACGCGGAAGTTATTGTTATTGACGTTGAGCATCACAGGGAAAATACCCTGCCAGTGCGGCATGCTGGTTACACCATTAAAGCCCATTCCGAGTTGGCGGCCAATCGCGCTGCAGACTCCCTCAGGCGGCGGGCAGAGGCCGTCGCGACCCCCGACCTCCCCGACCGGAAAGTCGTACTGCAGCGTGAAGGTCACGGCCGGGTTGAACGACAACGGGCCAAGAGGCGTATCGAAACGCATGTTGGCGTACAGATCGAGGAACTGCGTGTTGACATAGCCGATGTTCACCGGCGAGTTGAGCAGCGTCGCGATATTATTCCTCGTCGTGTCAAGAATGCCGTCGCCATTGACGTCAAAGTAGAGGGACGGATCGCTGTCGACTACCTACCCGACGCACTTGGAGCCGTCGGGGCCGACTACTGGATACATCAGGGATCCCACCGACCCCCCGGTCTGTGTAATCGGGATGCCGTTGGCATCTCGAACATAGCACTGCGAGAGAACATTGTTCGCCGTCGTCGAGACGATCAGATCATTGAACTCGATCTGCACGAAGCCACCGCCCACGCTGATGTTGTCGTTAACGACAAAGTCTGCGCCGAACGTCAGGTTATCCGAGGTCTGCGGCTCCAGGGCCGCGTTCGGCCGTGAGATGTAAATGAACCCGACGCCGGCACCCCGGGCGCCATACGTCGTACCGTCGACGTTGGATCGCGCCGGCCCCATGCCGGTAAAGATCGTTTCCGCAGCCGTGTGGCTGACCGTAGGCCCTTTGAACGAATTGCCCCAGGAGCCGCGCAGGGTCAGGCGGTCATGACGTTCCAGATCGCAGCGATCTTAGGTGAGAACTCGCTGAAGCCACCCTCGTAGCTATCCTGGCGCCCGGCGACCTGGACATTAATGTCCTCGTGGACCGGCAACGCCAGTTCGAAATACGTCGAATCGACCTGTTGCTTTCCGCGGAAGTCGTTGAAGACGCCCAACGTAGCCATCTCGCCAGCATTCACCATGGCGTCGGCATCGCGTCCGACTTCTTCCTCGCGATAAGCGAAGCCGGCGGCAAGACCCACCGGCCCACCCGGCAACTCGCCGAACTCACCCATAATGCGTGCATCGAGGGTAAAGAGCTCGCCTTCGAACACATCGACGCGCAGCGGCGTCAGCCATTCGACCATTTCCTGATTGTTCGCGAGGCCGGTCTGGGAGAGGTTGGTGTATTGCGACGCCGCATCGGGCAACGCGGCGCTCATGAACGGGTTGTAGAAATAACACTCGTCCGTGCCGGGTGTTCCGCTGTCCGGATTACAGTTCGGTCCGCCGAGCCCAGCAATGGCCGCCGGATAACGGTCGATGACCGTGTCACGGGCACCCGCGTGTATTTCGCTGTAAGAGGCCGACGTGCCGACGATCCACGTCCAGTTGGCGTTGATGTCGCCCTCGACGCCGAACGCGCCGCGAAGCACATCGTTGTCATTGAATGCGGACATCGTGCTTAAGAAAGGCTGGGTCTCGCCGATGGCGTAGACATCGCTGCCTCCACCGAAACCCGGTTGCAGCGTCTGCGCACGGACGAGGCCCGGATGCGTCGCTGGGATGGCGAAGTCGGGGCCGCGTGCGAACTGTTGCGTTACCCAGTTGTTGGAACCGTTGTCGCCCCACTCATCAATGTCATCATATCGCTGGCGGCTGATGCCGATCTCCGTATTGACGCGCAACCCATCCGTGAGGTTGTGCCCGGCGCGGGCAAAGATGTTGATTTGCCGGACATTGTTGTTGAGCAACCTGCCAGCAGGGTCCCAAGGCCGTCATCGTCGTACGGCCTGCCACAGGCGGTGGCATCCGAATAGTCGAAAACTTCGATAGCGTCGTCCACCGAGGCATCGTCTATGAGCCAATGCGAATTAAGCACGTTCCCGAAAGCCGGGTTGCCGCAGTCGGGATCAACGTAACGGGCAGCGCCCATCGCGTTGCGATACTCCAGATTGGCCTGACCCTCCAGGCCTGTGCCCGTCGCAGTCGAGACGTCGGGGTTCGCGAGAAAATCCTGAAATACCGGATCGATCTCGACGACTTCGACCAAATCTTCCTGGTGAAACTCAATCGCTGCGATGATGCTCGTGTCATCGCCACCGGCGCCGAACAGTGCCGAGAGAGTTACGTTCTTGGCGTCGGGCGCGTGTTCGAGCATGCGACTATCGAGACTCATATCGAAGCCACGGAAATCGTTGCGAGTCACGAAGTTCACTACGCCGGCGACAGCGTCGGAGCCGAAGATGGCCGAGCCGCCGTCGAGCAGCAACTCAGTTCGCTCCACGGCGATACGTGGCACGAGCGAGTTGATTGCGGTGCGGTACCAGCCGGTACCGTCCGAACTGGGATAGGAGATCACGCGACGACCGTTCAGCACAACGAGTGTATTTTCATCTCCAAGGCCGCGCAGGTTGATCGTCGAGTTACGGTCCGATCGCGCGCGGCTCTGGCCGTCGTTCTCGATCTGGCTGCCGATATCGTTCGAAAAGTTCTGTGGGACATTGTCAAAGAAGAAGCTTTGCAGGTC
>JAKZVH010000369.1:0-10196 GCA_047516145.1 Gammaproteobacteria bacterium | reverse complement strand
ACACCATCCTCATCCACGGCGCGCCTGGCGCCGGCAAAACAGCGCTCGTCTGCGAAATCGCCCGCCGACTGGAAAAGGAAGGGGCGGCGACGATCGTGCAGCCGGAAATTCCCGCGCCGGGGCGAATCCAGGCAATCTACGCCGCACTTGCGACCGCCCTCGCCGACGCGCGGCCCGACCTTGGCCGGACCACTGTCCGGGCGGACACCGCCCTGTCCATCCGTCCGGGTGGCGTCGGCGGCGACCTCTCGACGGGCAAAAGCGTTGCGCCGCCGACCCTGGAAGACCCGGAGAGCATCGCGGACCTTCGCGCCGGACGGCCGTGGCAGCCGAACGAGCGCGCGGTTGTGTTCATCGACGAGATCCAGAACATCGCGCCCGACACCCAGGCGGACGAATGCCGACTCGTCCGCGCCCTGCACACCCAGGACCGCATCCCCGTCCTGCTGGTCTGCTCGGGGCTGTCGAACAGCGAAGATGCTCTCGGCGGCGCCGGGATCTCTCGGCTCGGCACCGAAAACTGCATTCCCTTGGGTTCCCTGACGCGTGAGGAGACACTCGACTGCGCACGGGCGACCCTAGATTTCGTTCGGCAGCGCGGGCTACCCGGTAGCGACGGCGCTGTGCAGCGCTGGGCCGGACGCATCGCGGCATCGTCGGCTGGCTGGCCGCGGCATCTGCAGAACTATTTCACGGCCACTTGGGAAACCCTCGCCGCCCAGGATGCCCCCGCGCTGGACGCCGCCCATCTAGACGCCACCATTCGGCGGGGAGACGCACGCCGGGAGGACTACAACATCAAACGGATTTCACGGTCCGGGCTGCCCATCAGCGTCGTCGGAGCACTCCACGGACAGCTCGCGCTGGGGGAGCCACTCGACGAGTATCAAGCCATGAGTGTCATCGACGATGCCATTGCCGGACTGCCCGCGGGGATGCAGCGGTCGATCAAGGGGCGATTCGCCGCCAGCGGCGATTGCCTTCAAAACCTGCTGCGTGCGGGCATCGTTTCGCTTGACCGGCATAAGCGTTGCGTCTCACCGATTCCGACCCTCCACCAATTCGTTCTGGCGGAATACGGCAACGGCGCCGGTTCGCCTGCGGCCGAGGCCCAGCCGCCAGCCTCGCAAAAGTAGCCAGCGCGGACGTGCTGAGCGAAACAATCAACGGCGCGGCCACCGACGAGGCTCCGCGGCGCTGGCGGCTGAAGTGGATGGCCTCTCCCGCGTCACGATGGCTTTTGCCGCTGACTTTGGGATGGCCCTGTCTCGCGGTCACCGGATGTCACCGGATGATGCGAAACGTGTGTGATCTGATACCATTGTTGAAATTTTCAACAATGGTGCTCGCCATGGCTACGGTGAATTTCAGTGTCCCCGACGACGTCAAGGACGCGTTCAACGAAACCTTCAAGGGACGCAACAAGAGCGCCGTCATTGCAGCATTGATGCTGGAGGCGGTGGAACGGGAGCGAGACAATCGCGAGAGCCGACGTGCCATACGACGCATCCTGCATGATCGCCGCACCGCCCCCATTCGTAGCGACGACGAACTACGGTTGTCACGCATTGACGGCAGGCGGTGATCGTCGTCGTCGACGCAAGCGTCGCGCTCAAGTGGTTCTTCAAGGAACGCGCGGACGAGAGCGACACCGTAACGGCCACGGAAATCCTGTTCGGGATTTACGATGACCGCGTGCGAATGGTACAACCGCCTCACTTCCTTTCCGAAGTCGCATCGGTCCTGGTTCGTGAGAATCCGGAGGCGGCGCACCGTTCCCTTGAGCGTTTGGCCAGGATCAATTGGAAAACCGCAGAGTCGATGCGAATCTATTCGTTCGCGATGGAACTTTCGGTTCGCCTTGACCATCACCTGTTCGATACGCTGTACCATGCGACGTCACTGTTGACCGAGGGTGCCACCCTGATAACGGCGGACGAGAAGTACTACCGCAAGGCGTACCGTCAGGGATGCGTCTCCCGGCTGGCGGATTTGGATATTCCGACCACGCCAAGCGAATACCCACAAAACTAGCGCGCGTTCAGTATCCCGGCCGAACCCCACGATGCGGCATCCTTCAAGAAAAGGTGTGTCATCCTTGAACAAGGGAACTCGGTGACCTCGTTTACGGCGCGGCTTCTCGGATGGGCCGAAGAGTTCGGGCGCCGCGGCCTGCCGTGGCAGGTTGAGCGCACGCCCTATCGTGTGTGGGTCTCGGAGATCATGCTCCAGCAGACGCAGGCAGCCACCGTCATTCCCTACTTCTCCCGGTTCATGGAATCCTTTCCGTCGGTGGAAGACCTTGCGGTGGCCGACGAGGACCAGGTGCTGGGGCTCTGGTCGGGGCTTGGCTACTACGCCAGGGCGCGGAATCTGCACGCAGCGGCCAGGCAGGTCGTGCGCGATCGCGGAGGCCAGTTTCCGGACTGCATCGATGGCCTCATGAGCCTGCCGGGCGTGGGCAGGTCCACGGCCGGAGCGATTCTGGCACTCGCCTGCGGCAAGCGCGCGCCGATCCTCGACGGCAACGCCAAGCGGGTCCTGGCTCGCCACGAGGCGGTGGAGGGGTGGCCCGGACGTGCCGCGGTCCAGAAAACCCTTTGGGCCCACGCGGAGCGGCATACGCCCGGGAACCGCGTCGCCGAGTACACCCAGGCGATCATGGATCTGGGTGCGACGATGTGTACGCGAACCCGGCCACGGTGCGGCGCTTGCCCGCTGGCCGGGGATTGCAAGGCCCGGATTGCGGGCCTGCAGGGGGCGATACCAACCCCCCGCCCGCGCGGCGCGCGGCCGCGCCGGGACGTGCAGATGCTGGTGATCCGGAACGCCGGCGGACAGGTCCTGTTGATCAAGCGACCGCCCAGCGGCATCTGGGGCGGGCTCTACAGCCTTCCGGAACTGACCGGGGACGAGGATTCGCGATCCTGGTGCCGCCGCCACCTGGGCATCGCCATCCGCGAGCACACCGCCAGGAGTCCGCTCGAGCATTCGTTCAGCCACTTCGACCTCGCCATTCGCCCCCTGGAGATCCGACTGGATGCCGCGCCCGGTGCACTCATGGATCGCGACGGATGGCTCTGGTATAACCCCGCGCAGGAGCAACGGGTGGGGATTGCCGCGCCCATTGCGCTACTGTTGAATACTCAGACCCACTCAAAGGAGGCGTCGCCGTGAGCCGAACCGTGCATTGCATCATTCTGGGGACGGAAGCAGAGGGCCTGGACCGGCCGACCTATCCCGGGGAGTTGGGCCAGAGAATCTATGAGAACGTTTCCAAGCTCGCGTGGCAGCGTTGGCTCGGCCACCAGACCATGCTGATCAACGAATACCGGTTGACGCCGATCGAGCCCAAGGCGCGGCGTTTCCTGGAACAGGAGATGGAGAAATTTTTCTTCGCCGACGGTTCCGAGAAGCCGCCGGATTTCGTCGAAAGTTAACCCGGAAATATCGTCCGACCCACGGCGGGCTGGCGCCGTAGCAGGAAGCGTAGCGCGCCGATGCCGCGCCCCGGCTATCGTTGTATTCGATTTGCGATCAACTCGTCGACCACGGCGGGGTCCGCCAAGGTCGATACATCGCCCAACTCGTCGTGCGCATCCTCGGCGATCTTGCGCAGGATGCGCCGCATGATCTTTCCGGAGCGGGTCTTTGGCAGCCCCGGCGCCCACTGCAGGCAATCGGGACAGGCGATGGGGCCGATTTCCTGACGGACCCAGGCCACGAGTTCCTGGCGTAATTCTTCGCCGGGCTCTTCCCCGGCGTTGAGCGTCACGTAGGCGTAGATGCCCTGGCCCTTGATCGGGTGCGGACAGCCGACCACGGCGGCCTCGGCGACCTTGGCGTGTGCCACCAGCGCGCTCTCCACTTCCGCCGTGCCCATGCGATGGCCGGAAACGTTGATGACGTCGTCCACGCGACCGGTGATCCAGTGGTAGCCGTCGGCGTCGCGGCGGGCGCCGTCACCGGTGAAGTACATGCCCGGGTACTGGCTGAAGTAGGTGTCGAAGAAGCGCTGATGGTCGCCGTACACGGTACGCATCTGCCCCGGCCAGCTTTCGAGCAACACCAGGTTGCCCGTCGCTTCGCCATCCAGAATCTGCCCGTCGCCGTCCACGATCGCCGGCTTGATCCCGAAAAATGGCCGCGTTGCCGAACCGGGCTTTAGCGCCGTGGCGCCGGGCAATGGGCTCACCAGGATGCCGCCGGTTTCGGTCTGCCACCAGGTGTCGACGATGGGGCAGCGCCCCTCTCCCACCACATGGTAATACCACTCCCAGGCCTCCGGGTTGATGGGCTCGCCCACCGTGCCCAGCAGTCGCAGGCTCGCGCGAGAAGTGCTGTTGACCGGACCCTCGCCGTCGGCCATCAGGGCGCGAATGGCCGTCGGGGCGGTATAGAAAATGTTGACCTTGTGCTTGTCGACAACCTGCCAGAAGCGGCTCGAATCGGGATAGGTGGGTACGCCCTCGAACATGAGCGTGGTGGCGCCATTGGCGAGCGGCCCGTAGACGATGTAGCTGTGACCCGTCACCCAGCCGACGTCGGCGGTGCACCAATAGATGTCGCCGTCGTGATAGTCGAAAACGTATTGGTGGGTCAGCGCCGCGAACACCAGGTAGCCCCCGGACGTGTGCAGCACACCCTTGGGTTTCCCCGTGGACCCGGAGGTATAAAGAATGAAAAGGGGATCCTCGGCGTTCATGACCTCCGCCGGGCAGTAGGGATCGGAGGCGCTGGTGATGTCGTCGTACCAGTGGTCGCGGCCGGGTTGCCACTCGATCTCGGCGCCGGTGCGCCGGACCACGACTACGGTATTCACGTCCGCCCCGCCCTCGGCGGCCAGCGCGGCGTCCACGTTGGCCTTGAGCGGGATGCGCTTGCCGCCTCGCACGCCTTCGTCGGCGGTGATGACGACGCTGGATCCGCAGTCTTCGATACGCCCGCGCAACGCCTCCGGCGAGAATCCACCGAAGACCACCGAATGCACCGCCCCGATACGGGCGCATGCGAGCATGGCCACGGCGGCCTCGGGGATCATCGGCATGTAGATGGTGACCCGATCGCCCTTCCAGACCCCGAGTGACCGCAGCGCGTTGCCCAGGCGGCCAACGCGTTCGTGCAACTCACGATAGGTTATTCGCACGTCGTCGCCGGGATCGTCGCCTTCCCAGATGATGGCGGTCTGCTCGCCCCGGGTCCTGAGATGCCGGTCGAGGCAGTTGGCGGCCACGTTCAGCGCGCCGTCGGCGTACCATTGAATGTGTAGATCGCCGGCATCGTACGAGACGTCCCTGACCTGGATGAAGGGCCTGATCCAGTCGACGCGCTGCCCCTGCTCCCGCCAGAACGCGACCGGATCCTCAACCGACCGCCGGTAGAGTTCGTGGTACGCGGCGGCGTCCATCCATGCGCGGTTGGCGACATGCTCGGGTACGGGGTAGATCTTTTTTTCGCTCATGACAGGGTTGTCGTGTTTGATCGGCCGGAAATTTCGCCAACGCGGATACTACCCCACCCCGCCCCAAAGTCCACTCGAAAGGCGCATTGTTGGAATGCGCCTTGGTATGCTTCATGGTGGTTAGCGTTACTTGCTGGAATCAAAAGCCGGAGACCCTGGAAAATTGATGAAATTTGCGCTCTCAATACTTGGATCGATCGTACTTTTCTCCCACGGCTGGGCCCATCATTCGTTCGCGGACTACGACCGGAGCGTTGTCCACGAACTGGAAGGCAAGCTGGTCGATGTCCGATGGCGAAATCCGCATGTCACGTTCACCGTGCATGTTGTCGAGCCAAGTGGTGAGGCGCAGGACTGGGAGCTTGAGACGTCCGCGGTCTACCTGCTCGAGCGAGCCGGCCTGGACGCGGGCATGTTTCCCGTTGACGACGATGTACGGGTGGCGGGTTGGGCATCGACCACGCGGCCGGGGAAGATGCACGTGTCGAACCTGCTGCTCCCAACCGGCGAGGAAGTGCTGTTCAGTGCTGCGGCCACGACTCGGTGGTCGGCGAACTCTGTCGGCGGGGCGTGGATAAGCGAGGTGGCTGACCGTCGGCAACGTGAGTTGTTTCGTGTCTGGAGTCTGGCGGATTTTGGGGCCTATGCCGGGGCTACCCGGGAGATGGCGGGTCAGTTGGAAGCTGCGGCGCGAAGCGCGCCGCCCGTGGCGCCGGAGTTCGACTCGTGTCTGCCCCAGGGTATGCCGGCAGTCATGATCAATCCACTGCCCGTTGGATTCGTGGATCGCGGCGACCGAATCGATCTTCGTATGGCGTCCTTCGGTGTGGTTCGGAGGATTGACCTGTCGCCCGCAGCCGAAGTCGAAACTGTCCCGCTGACCGATCTGGGCTACTCCACGGGTCGTTGGGTGGACCGAACGCTTGAGGTGAGAACAATCCGCGTCGGCTGGCCCTATATGGACGACAACGCAAGGCCCCAGACCGATCACGTCGAGATACGGGAGGAATTCTCCCTGGTGGACGACGGCAATCGTCTACGCTATGCGCAAACCGTCATCGATCCCGAATCCCTTACGGTGCCGGTTACCGTGAGCTGGGATTGGATCGATATCGGTGAAGAGAGCTTTGAGCCGGTGCGGTGCGATTGACTGCCCTGTTGAAGGGGACTCCGCGGATGAGCGGCATGTCAACCCGTGTATGCCCGCCCCAGCAAGGGTTCGCCGTTGAGAAAGACCTGCTCTACCCAGACCGAGGGTGCGTCGTTCCTCGCGGGCGCGCCGGTGATCGAAATAGCGTCGCCCGGTTTGAATGTGTCCCTGGTCCAACCCTCTTCCTGGGCCAGGCGCAGGCTGCCGGGGAGACCCGCGAGCCAACTGACCGCGGAGCCGTCGTCGCCGGGAACGTCAAACAGGATTTGGACGTGCGGGTTGACGAACTGAAATTCCGTCACGGTCCCGGAAACGGTGATGGACCGCGTCAGGTCGTAGACGGTGTTCGAGCCGTGATGACTGAACGATGGAAGTGCTTGAAACGCTAGCGCGAATCCGGCAATAGTTACGGCAAGTCTTGAGCCCATGGAATTCTCCCAAGCCACGCGAAGGGAATCGCAAAAAATTATAGCTGCAAGGACAATCATGAGACAGTTGGACGACTCGGCGCCAGCGGCCGTCGCGATTGCTGCCGTGCTTTTGGCGTCGCCTGCGGCTACCCAGAACTGGGACGGGGAATCGATTTGTCCGGACAATACCCCCGCAGAGTTTCATGCGTGCGCGCTCCAGGCAGCGGAATCGTTCGAGCCGCCACGTACATTTGACGGCCGACCTGACCTCGGAGGCTATTGGTTGCTGCCGGGCGGCCAGTTAGGCGGCGCGTACGAGGACCTGGAAGAACATCCCGGGGAGCTCGATGCGCTCGGCGGCGCGGCGGCGATCGTCTTCCCAACCGACGGCAATCTCCCCATCCGACCGTGGGCCGATGCGCAGGCAACCCGCAACGCGCAACAGTATCTTCACCACAACGCGGCCTGCTTTCTGGCCGGCGTGCCGAATACCATGTATCACGGCGGGGAGCGCCAATTTCTCCAGACGCCGGATTACCTCGCGATACTTTCATACAACGCACATGCGTATCGCATCGTTCCCCTGGATGGACGACCGCCGCTCGGGGAGAAAATCCGCCTCTGGAACGGCGACTCCAGGGGCTGGTGGGATGGCGACACGCTCGTTATCGAGACCGGCAACCAGAACGCCAGGCCGTGGCTCGACCAGCGAGGGAGGTTCTACACCGAAGCGGCGCAAGTGGTGGAACGCATCACGCTCGTCGATCCCGATACGCTCCACTACCAGGCGACCGTCGACGATCCGAATGTGTTCACCGCACCCTTCACGATTGCCTTCCCCTACAGGCGCATCGGTGAAGAAGGGTACGAAATTTCGGAACTCGCGTGCTACGAGAACAACGAGGCGCTGATGGGGATCTACCGGCAAGTGGGCCTGGAGGTCTACCCCGGGATCAGCGTCGACGAGGCCCGTGACGCGATGGAGGAACGATGAAATCGGTCCTGAAACTCGCGGTCCCGGGCCTGCTGGCCGCGGCGTCGGCCATGGCGCAGCAGCCCTTGGGCGAGGACTACGCCGCGCCCCGAACCTCGTTCGGTCAGCCGGATATCCAGGGCATCTGGCAGGTTCTGAACACAGCGGTGTGGGATATCGAGGACCATTCGGGACGCCTTGGCGTTCCGGCCGGCCAGGGGGTCGTGGTCGGCGGCGGGATACCGTACCGATCGTGGGCCGCCGCGCAGCGAGACGAGAATTTTGAGAATCGATCGACGGATGACCCGGAGGCGAACTGCAAGATGGTCGGCGTGCCGCGCATAACCTACATGCCGTACCCGTTCCAGATCATCCAGACACCCACGCAAGTCACGATCCTCTACGAATACGTCCACACGGTTCGCAATATCTATCTCGGCAGCGATCATCCCGAAGGCGTGACCGACCGGCTGTGGATGGGAGACTCCCGTGGCCGCTGGGAGGGTGACACCCTCGTCGTCGATGTGGTGCAGTTCACCGATCGGACCTGGCTCGACCGATCGGGCAATTTTCACGGCGAAGCGTTGCACGTCGTCGAACGCTACACTCGAACCGGCCCGAACCATATGTCTTATGAGGTGACCATCGAGGATCCGGAGGTTTTTACCGAAATCTGGCAGATGAGCATGCCCTTGTATCGCCGCCAGGAAGACCACGCCCGCATACTGGAATACGAATGCCACGCCTATCTCGAAGCGAGCCGAGGGTGATTACGCAGGAGTTTCGCGGCGAGCGGACCGGCGCCGTTGCCGGGCGCCGCCGGCATCGTCCTCTTGACTCCGCCCGAGGCGCGCCGGTCTAATACCGCCTCGCCCCCGGGGCCAGGTAGCTCAGTCGGTAGAGCAGCGGACTGAAAATCCGCGTGTCGGGTGTTCGATTCACCCCCTGGCCACCAAATTCCGGGTAACTGACCGCGTGAAGAGGCACCTTTGCGGGAAGATGCCGGTCAGGATGATTTCCAACCGTCACCCGGCATGATCCGGTGCATGAACCCATCGAACAAAGGGACAGTAAACGCCGTGTCCCCGTGGCTCGGACTCCATACCATGCCTTTGGAAATGAGCTTGCTTCTCGTAGGGGCGAGTGAAGTGACCGCCCGGTCGAGTAGGGTCGCGATTTCGCCGGAGCGATGCGGCCCGGGGCCGAGTTCAGCCATCGCACGCAGGTAGCGCTTCTCAAGCGGTGTCAGACGATCGAAGCGAACCCTGAAAAAGCTCTCGTCGAGCGCTGCAATCGCGAATTCCGAGGCGGTCTTGACATCCTCGACTGTTATCGGGGAATCGATGGCTGTTTCCCAGGAATGTTTTCCCCATTCCTGCAGGAAATACGGATAACCGTGAGTCTCGGAGACGATTCGGTTTAGCGCATCATCGTTTATGTCGACGCCTTCGTCATTTGCGGGTTTTGCAATTGCGATACGAGCCTCATCATCGGTTAACGGACCCATCGCCGGAAAATCGAATAGGCGTTCGGCGTAGGACCTGGCGTTTCCCATTCGACCCCGCAACTGGGGCAAACCCGCGCCGACCAACACTACCGGTAGTCGCCGCTGTGACGTGCGATGCATGGCGGTAATCAGAGCGGCGAGTTCCTCTTCCTCGACGTACTGCAATTCGTCCAGAAAAAGCGCAAGCGCCGTTCCCCCACTTTTTGCGGCTTGCCCGACGGCTTCGAACAGGGCCTGCAAATCCTGTTCGAGATCGCCGTTATCGGCTAACCCTGGTTCTGGATCAAAGTCCAGGCCGACCTCAATGTCCTGGTATTTGAATTTCAATGCTGTGGCAAATCCCGCGAGACCACGCAACGCGCGTCTCGCAAGATTTCTTGCTTGTTCGTTTCGCGAGAGTGCCAGGAGAACCATTCGTAGCTGAGGGGCCAAAATCGCCGGTAAGGACCGGTTCTCCGGTGCCTCGACCCAAAGAGTATTGATGCCGTTCGACTCGGCGTCGGTGCGCATGCGATCCAGCAATACAGTTTTGCCGACGCCCCGTAGACCGACAAGCAAGACGCTTCTTGCGGGTCTTCCGAGTCGCACGCGCTGAAGCGCAATGTGTGCGCGCTCGCGTAGTTCTTCGCGCCCTGCAAGCTCCGGGGGTGGAGAGCCGGCTCCGGGAGCGTAGGGGTTTCTTATCGGATCCATAC
>JAKZVH010000368.1:0-5545 GCA_047516145.1 Gammaproteobacteria bacterium | reverse complement strand
GTGGAGTTCATCGATGACCCACGGTCCGGCCTTGCCCACGTCGACGTTCATGATGATCGCTTCGATGTCACGGTCATACATGTGCTTCTTGCGGTCCGCCAAACGCTTGAACTTCTCGAAGCACCGATTCAATTCGATGTCATCCAGGTGGAAGCCCAACTGTTCCACGCGATCGCGAAAGGCGTGCCGGCCGCTGTGTTTCCCCAGCACCAGATTGGAGCAGGGCAAGCCGACATCCTCCGGTCGCATGATTTCGTATGTCGTGCGATGGCGCAGCATGCCATGCTGATGGATCCCGGCTTCGTGGGCAAAGGCATTCTCGCCGACAACCGCCTTGTTGCGCGGCGTGTGCATCCCGGTGATATTGGCAACGATACGACTGGTGGGGTAGAGCCGGCGCGTGTCCACACCCGTATTCACTCCAAAATAGCTTTCGCGCGTATCGATCGCCATGACGATCTCTTCGAGCGAACAGTTCCCGGCCCGTTCGCCGATACCGTTGATCGTACATTCGACCTGGCGCGCCCCGGCGCGCACCGCGGCAAGGCTGTTGGCAACCGCCATGCCCAGATCGTCGTGGCAGTGCGCGCTCAGGCGGATGTGCTCGATTCCGCGAACGTTCTCGATCAGGTATTCGAATACTTCGGCGAATTCGCCGGGTACTGCGTAGCCGACGGTATCCGGAATATTCACCGTGGTGGCGCCGGCGGCGATTACGGCTTCAACGACTTCCGCCAGGTACTCCAATTCCGTGCGTGATGCATCTTCCGGGGAAAATTCGACGTTGTCGCAATACTCGCGGGCCATTGCCACGGATTCGACCGCACTTCTCAGTATCTCGGCCTTGGCCATCTGCAGCTTGTGTTCGCGGTGGATCCGGCTGGTAGCCACAAAGACGTGGATACGAGGGCTATTCGCATCCTTGACGGCATCCCACACGCGTTGGATGTCCTTCCGGTTACAGCGGGCCAGTCCGCAGATCGTGGGGCCTTCGATGCGCCTGGCGATAGTGCGGACCGCCTCGAAATCGCCAGGCGACGCCGCGGGGAAACCGGCTTCGATCACGTCTACCTGTAAATCGCGCAACGCGTTGGCGACGCGGAGCTTTTCATTGAGCGTCATGCTGCAGCCGGGGGCTTGCTCACCGTCTCTCAATGTCGTGTCGAAAATAACGACGCGATTTTCATCCATAGCGGTCACCTTCTTCCTTCCTCTCGTGAGGCCCACAGATCCGCAAGAGGTCCTTTCTGCAACCGGCCGGCGGCCTGGCGGAACTACCATCCCCTCGGCACGGGCGGCTACACCATCATCACTCCCGCAGCCAGGCCATGCGTCCTCGCAACTGGGCGCCGACGATTTCGATCCGGCTGTTCAAATCCTGCTGCAGGAGCCGTGTGTACTCCGGCAGTCCGGACTCGTATTCCGAAACCCAATTCCGGGCAAACGTTCCGTCCTGGATCTCCTTGAGCACTCCGCGCATATTCTCGTGGGTGTGATCGTCCACCACTTTCGGCCCACTGGTCAGATCGCCGTACTTGGCTGTTTCGCTGACGAATTCGTGCATCTTGGCGAGGCCACCCTCGTGGAGCAGATCGACGATGAGCTTGACTTCGTGCATGCATTCGAAGTACGCGACCTCGGGCTGGTAACCCGCTTCTACAAGCGTCTCGAATCCGCGTACGATCAATTCCGAAAGGCCACCGCAAAGCACTGCCTGTTCGCCGAAGAGATCCGTTTCGGTTTCCTCCGCGAAGGTTGTTCGCAGCACGCCTCCGCGGGTTCCACCCAATCCGTTCGCGTAGGCCAGGGCGCGGGCCTCGGCGTCACCGGTCACGTCCCGGTGCACCGCCATAAGGCACGGCACGCCTCGCCCGGCTTCATATTGCCGCCGCACCAGGTCCCCGGGTCCCTTCGGCGCGATGAGCACGACATCCAGGTCCTCGCGCGGCGTTATTCGAGCGTAGTGAACATTGAAACCGTGAGCGAACAGAATGGTCGCTCGCTGCCGGATGCTGGACAAGACACGCGCATAGATCTCCGCCTGCACCATGTCCGGTGTTAGAAACGCGATCAATCCGGCACCCTCAGTGGCCTGCTCGAACGATTGCACCGCGAATCCATCGTTTTCGGCCTTTGCCCAGGTTTTTCCATCCGGACGCAGGCCAACCGCTACCTCATAACCCGAATCGCGCAGGTTCAATGCGTGAGCGCGTCCCTGGCTGCCATAACCCAGGACGGCGATGCGCTCGCCTGCGAGCACCTCTGGACGGGCGTCCGATTCCACAAACAATTCCATTTCATCGACCTCTCAGTTTTCCTGGGTATCCGGGCGCTAAAAAAAACCCCGCAGCCTTTCGGGTGCGGGGCTTGTATCGGTTTCTTTCGTCACACCAAACGCCCGCACCCGCGGCCAAGGAGCAGCACAGCATGGAGCAGGATTCGGCGATTGTCGTTCATCTCAGTCAAATTGCGATAGTACCGGGCGCATCATCCGGCAATGGCTTTGGGTTGTCAATCGGTACCGGCATTTCGAAACCGTCGCCCGGAACCCGATTTTGTATAGGCGGGTCCGGGCGTCAATCTGCGAGAGGCGAATCCGGCCGCTCGATAATTCGGTGCAACTTGTGTAGCAACGACCGGCACTTTTACGCTATCCTTCGGGCCCGGGCACTCAGCGGAAGTTCATTCCAAGAAAAAGCGGACGATTCGCGGGAACATTGATTGAAGCTGGCTTAACCCGAGCGAGGGAACTGCGGGACTATTTCGGGAAAATTACGAATTCGGGAAAACTGGCTTGCACTTGATATCGCCTGGCGCCTGTTGAGGCGGTCAGGTGTGTCTGTGCTCCAGGGCGGTTAAAGGGGCTTGGCAGCCTGTGGAATTGATAGGGAACAGGGCGGACGGGTCTGTCAACAAATCGAATGATTCAATCAATAGAGAATTAAGGGTATTGAGGAATGGGCATGATAGCGAAACGTAACGCGGTGTTGCTGTTCGGTGCGTTGGGCGTGGCCTTCACCGCCGAGATGGCCATCGGTCAGGGAGTGGACCGGCTCATCGAGGCCGAGACGCTTCGGATCCAGCAGGCGCAGGCGGTGCAGGATGAGATCGACGGGATCGTGCAAGGAACCAGAACACTTGCTGAAGAGTATCGGGCGGTCTTGAAAGAGGTAGAGGGCCTGCGGGTCTATAACACCTTGCTCGATCGGCAAATCGCCGACCAGGAGACCGAACTTTCCAACCTCAGAACCTCCATCGACCAGGTTCAGGTCATCGAGCGGCAGATTCTGCCTTTGCTGACGCGGATGGTCGATGGTCTCGATCGGTTTGTGGAACTGGACGTTCCATTCCTGCTTGAGGAGCGCACCCTGCGCGTCGCCAATAACAGGGCCTTGCTGGAGCGTGCGGACGTAACGTCCGCGGAAAAATTCCGCGTGGTGATGGAAGCCTGGCAAATCGAAAACGACTACGCGCGTACGATATCAACCTACACGGATGAACTGGAGATTGACGGCGTAACGCGGGAAGTGGACGTGCTGCAAGTCGGCCGCGTCGCGCTAATGTATCAGACGCCCGACGGCGCTCAATCCGGCTCTTGGGATCAGCGGACGCGGCAGTGGGTTCCGGTTGGGAACGAATACCGAAATCCGATCCGCCAGGGCATCAGGCTGGCCCTCAATCAGTTGGCGCCGACGCTGCTGTTGTTGCCCATGGCGCCCCCGGAGGAAGGCTAATGAAAATTCTCAGAGTATTGGCGCCCGCGGCGGCGCTGGCGGTCACTTTCGGGGCGCCTCTGCAGGCACAGGATGCAGAGCTGCGCACTTTGGATGAACTCCTGGAGCTTGTGGCGGAAGGCAGGGCCCGGGACAACGCGGCGGAAGAGGCGCGAGTTCAGGAATTCGAGCAAAACCAGGCGAACCAGCAGCAGCTTCTCAACGAGGCACAGGCCGACAAGGCCTCCGAGGAAGCCCGCAGCGGGCGACTGGAAACGACGTTTGAAGAAAACGAGTTGCTGATCGCCGACGTGACCGAACAACTCAACGCGCGATTGGGTTCCTTGCGCGAGTTGTTCGGCGTGCTCCAACAGGTGGCCGGTGACGCTCGCGGGCTGTTCGAGGCCTCGCTTACCAACATCGAGTACCCGGAGCGCTCACAGTTTCTCACCGACCTGGCGGCGAAGATGGGTTCCAGCAGCCAGCTTGCCTCCATCGAGGAGATTGAGCGGTTATGGTTCGAGTTGCAGCGGGAAGCCACGGAGTTGGGCAAGGTCAAGCGTCTCCCGAACTTTCAGGTGATCGCTGCCAACGGCGATATTCTCACGGAAGATATCGTGCGCGTGGGCGGATTCAACATCGTGGCCGATGGCCGCTATCTTTCCCGCAATGCAGAAACCAATTCAGTGGCCGAACTCCAGCGTCAGCCGGAGCAGGGGCGATTCACCGGAAGCACCTCGGCAATACTGGAAGCGGGTCCCGGGGACGATTTCGTCCGATTTGGCCTCGACCCGACGTCCGGACAGATTCTCGCATTGCTGATTAGAGAACCCAGCTTCCAGGAGCATATTCAGAACGGCGGCATTGTCGGATATATCATTTTGGTGCTCGGATTCTTCGGCGTGTTGCTGTCTCTGGAGCGCCTCATCAGCCTGGGTATTGCCGGCAGAAAGGTGAAAGCGCAGCTCAAGAGTGAGACGGTGAGCGACAAGAACGCACTGGGACGCGTGTTGCAGGCCTACGCAAGCAACAAGGAAGCGGATACGGAAACACTGGAATTGAAACTCGGCGAGGCCATTCTCAAGGAGGTCCCGCCCTTGCAGCGCGGTATCCTCATCATCAAGGTGATTTCTGTTGTCGCGCCGTTGCTGGGTCTGCTGGGGACGGTCACGGGAATGATCAATACGTTCCAGGCGATCACGCTATTCGGTACCGGTGACCCCACGCGCATGGCCGGGGGTATTTCCCAGGCGCTGGTAACCACGCAGTTGGGCCTGTACGTAGCCGTGCCGACCGTGTTATTGCATACCGTGGTCAGCGGCCGAAGCCGCGGGATCATCCAGATCCTGCAGGAGCAGAGCGCTGGTATCGTCGCCGAGCAGTCCGAGCGAGGAAATTGATGCAATCGCTGGTTGACGCCTACGAATCCATCCGTAACTTTCTGGAGTTGGGTGGACCGGTATTGCGGATGATCGGGGTTGTGATCCTGGTCATGTGGATACTGATTCTGGAACGGCTTATCTACTTTCGAACCGGCCTCAGGGTGCTCACCAAACAGGCCTTTGAGGCCTGGGAGAGTCGCACTGAACGGAAATCGTGGCATGCTCACCAGATTCGTACCGCCATGATTTCCAAGGTGACCGATGCCGCCCACACCGGTCTTCCCATGATCCAGACCCTCGTGGCCCTGTGCCCACTGATGGGGCTGCTGGGGACGGTGACTGGAATGATCGCGGTGTTCGAGGTAATGGCAGTGTCCGGAACGGGCAACCCGCGCTCCATGGCCTCCGGCGTCTCGCAGGCGACGATCCCGACCATGGCCGGAATGGTCG
>JAKZVH010000367.1:0-8023 GCA_047516145.1 Gammaproteobacteria bacterium | reverse complement strand
CCGCTTCGGCGCAGGGCTATTACGACGGCGAGACAATCACCCTGATCATGGGGTTGGACGCCTCCGCCGGCGGCACCACCGTGGGCCGATTGCTGGCGAAACACCTGGAGATGAACCTCAAGGGCAACCCCAACGTCATCGTCAGGAACATGCCCGGCGCGTCGATGATGTCGGCGCACATTTTCGTGCTGCTGAAAGCGCCGCGGGACGGCACCACGCTCTACTACGGGCCGCGCTCCTCGCTCGGCGAACTGCTCGAGTTCCCGGGCCACTCGTTCAAGTATTCCCAGTTCACGGTGCTCGGCGGTGTGCAGCTGGCACCGCTGGTTACGTACGTGCGCAAGGACATGCTGCCGGAAGGCATCCAGACGCCCGCCGACGTCCTCAGGGCCGAGGGCCTGATTTTCGGAGGAATCTCCGCCCAGCACGGGCGCATGATCGCCAGCACGATGGGGCTGGATCTGATCGGCGCGAACTACCATTTCGTCGGCGGCTATCCGGGCAGCGGCAAGATCCGCGCAGCGGTGCTCAGCGGCGAAGTCAACATGGCCACCGATGCGGCCCATGCCTACCTCAACGAGGTGGTGCCGACGCTTGAGCAACAGGGCCTGAATGCGCCCCTGTTCAGCCTGCCGCTGCTGAGCGCCGACGGGGAACTGGTCAAGAGCCCGCTGGTGCCCGACATCCCCACCATCGACGAACTCTACGAAGAGATCCACGGCGCCCCGCCCTCGGGCGCAAACTGGGATGCCATCCGCACGATGCTCGAGATCGACCAGACCATGCAGCATGTGTTTCTCGGTCCGCCGAGAATGGATCCGCGGGCCATTGAGGAGTTCCGCGCCGCGATCGGACCGGCCATGGCCACGGAAGCATTCAGGGAAGAAGCCACGCGGATCCTGAGCTACGCCCCTGATGCTGTCGACGCCGAACGCGCCGCCGCGATCCTGGGTGCCACGGCCAACGTGACGCCCGAGGTTCAGGCTTTCATCGAGGCGCAGATCGCGCGCAACAACGGATACTGATGGTCCAGATGATGGGCCGGGCGATGCGCTGGGCGATGCGCCGCCGGGGACGTCATTCGGCCACGTCGACATAACGACCATCAATTACGATGAGGTTCGGTACCGTGAACTGTCCCAACAAGCTACCGATCGCTGCAGCGATCGTGTTGATGCCGGCGGTTACTTTCGCTCACCACGGCCTCGGGGGCCGATACGATCAGGACAGCACGCTTGAGCTGGAGGGCGAGGTCACCCGCATCCTCTGGCGCAATCCCCACATCCGCCTCAGCCTGAGCGTGTCCGGCGAGAACGGCGAAGCCGTTGCGTGGGCGGTCGAGGGCACCGCGCCGACGATCATCCAGCGGTATGGGATCACGGAGGGGATGGTCAACGAAGGCGATCGGATACGAGTCGCCGGCTTCCCTTCAAGCCGTGGGTTGAACGAGATCAGCATCCACAATCTCCTCCTTCCCAGCGGCGAGGAACTCCTGCTGGACCCGCGATTCCAGGCGCGCTGGTCCGACGATACGATCGGTGAGGGGGGAACCTTTCTACGAATCCGCGACGGCGACAGCTCAGCGCCGGAGCGGGGTATCTTTCGCGTCTGGGCCACTACCATCGCACAGCCGGGCAGTTATCCGCTGTTTCCCGAGTCCGCCAACCCCGAGCTTTCCGAGCGTTATGCCCTGACCGACGAAGCACGAGCGCGGCTGGCCGCCTTCGATCCGGCCACGGACAATCCCATGCGCGCGGACTGCATGGCCAAGGGGATGCCGACCATCATGGAGCAACCCTATCCCATGGAATTCGTGGACGACGGCGACACGATCCTCATGCGGATCGAGGAATACGATCTGGTCCGTACCATCCATATGGACGGGAACCCGCCCGACGGCGCCCGCTCGCTGCTCGGCCAATCCGTCGGCGCCTGGGACGGCCCGGCACTCGTGGTCACGACGACGCAGGTCGATTGGCCGCATTTCAATCAGATGGGTGTCTTTCTGACGCCCGACGCGGAGATCGTGGAACGATTCACGCCCAGTGAGGACGGCAGTCGCCTCGACTATCAGCTCATCGTCACGGATCCAGCGGTCTTCATCGAACCCCCGGTGATTGAAAAGTTCTGGCTCTGGGACCCGGAACTACGGGTGGAGGAATTCAATTGCACCGAGAGTTACTAGCCGGTCAAAGCACGAGAAGGAATTCAGGCAGGTGGGATATGCGGGCTAGTCTCGTCAAGGGCCCAACCGACTCCCCACTGCTCGAAACCACGATTGGCCGAGTATTCGAAGACACGGTGGCGCGCTGCGGCGACAAGGAAGCGCTGGTGGTGGTCCACCAGAACGTCCGCTGGACCTGGTCGGATCTCAAGGAGCGGGTTGACGCCTTCGCTCGCGGGCTGATTGCCCTGGGATTTCGGCCCGGCGAGCGCGTCGGGATCTGGGCCACCAACCAGTCGGAGTGGGTCGTGACCCAGCTGGCCACCGCGAAGGTCGGCATCATCCTCGTGAACATCAATCCAGCGTATCGCCCGGGCGAACTCGAATACGCGCTGAACAAGGTGGGTTGCAAGGGACTGGTGACCGGGGTCCGCTTCAAGTCATCCGACTATATCGCCATGTTGAACGAATTGATGCCGGAAATGGCCGCGGCCGAACCCGGCGCGATCCGCTCGCAGCGCCTGCCCACGCTGACGACCGCGATTCGCCTGGGCGAGGACAAGACCCCTGGCATGTTCAACTTCAATGACCTTCTCGAGCGCCAGCCGAATGCGGGCGATCCGTCGCCGGGCGAGCTTGCCGATGGCCTCGACAACAGGGAGGCCATCAACATCCAGTTCACTTCCGGCACGACCGGATCGCCCAAGGGCGCAACGCTCAGCCACAGGAACATCCTCAACAACGCCCGATTCCTGTGCGAGACGATGAGAATGACTCCCCATGACGCAATCTGCGTGCCCGTGCCCATGTATCACTGCTTCGGCATGGTTGCCGGCGCCCTGGTCTGCGTCGTCTCCGGCGCCACCATGGTGATGCCGTCGGAGGCGTTCGAGCCGGCGGCCGCGCTTCGGGCCGCGGCCGCTGAGCACTGCACGACGATGTATGGCGTACCGACGATGTTCCTGGCGATGCTGGAGGACCCGGGGTTTGCCCGCACCGACGTTTCCAGCCTGCGCACCGGGATCATGGCCGGCGCACCCTGCCCGGTGGAACTCATGAAGCGGGCCGTATCCGAATTTCACCTGCCCGAAATCACGATCGCCTATGGCATGACCGAGACCAGCCCGGTGACCTTCCAAAGCCGTACGGACGACCCGGTGGAGATGCGCTGCGGCACGGTGGGACGCATTCATCCCCACGGCGAAGGCAAGATCGTCGATGCCGAGGGCGCTATCGTGCCGTGCGGCGAGCAAGGCGAAATCATGACCCGCGGCTACATGATCATGATGGGCTACTGGGACGACGAAGAAAGAACAGCGGAGACCGTCGAACCCGATGGCTGGATTCATACCGGCGATCTCGGCACCATGGACGAAGACGGTTGGTTGCGCATCACCGGCCGCGTGAAGGAGATGATCATCCGCGCGGGCGAGAACGTATATCCGCGGGAAGTCGAGGAACTCCTCTACCGCCATCCGAAGATTCTCGAAGCACAGGTCTTCGGGGTGCCCGACCCGAAGCTCGGAGAAGCCGTCGCGGTCTGGGTCCAGTTACGCGAGGGGGTAGAGGCAACCGTGGAGGAAATTCGGGACTTCTGCAGGGGCAAGATCTCCCATTTCAAAATCCCCAGGTACGTGCGTTTCGTCACCGAGTTTCCCATGACGGTGACGGGGAAAATTCAGAAATTCCAGATGCGCAGGCACCTGGCCGCGGAACTCGGCGTCGAAGAACATGAGACCGCGTAGCAAGGCCTGTCTCGGCTCGGTACCGATCTTGCGCCGTACGGGGCGGCCACCCGTGAATCATCTGGTGGCGATATGAGTTTAAGCGACAAAACCATCCTGGTTTCAGGTGGCAGCCGGGGTATCGGGCTCGCGATCGCGCTACGCGCCGCCGGGGATGGGGCCAACATCGTCCTCGCCGCGAAAACCGACAGGCCGCATCGGGTGTTGCCCGGAACCATCCATACCGCGGCGGCGGAAGTCGAAGCGGCGGGCGGGCGCGCGCTCCCCGTGGTCTGCGACGTGCGCGACGAGGCGCAGATCGTCGCGACGGTCGAACAGGCCGTCGCGACGTTTGGCGGAATCGACGCGCTGATTCTCAACGCCAGTGCGATCGCTCTGCAGGGAACCCTGGAGCTTCCCACGAAACGATTCGACCTGATGAGCGACATCAATCAACGGGGCTCCTACCTGATGGGGAAGGCCTGCCTGGCGCACCTGATAGAGGCCGAAAATCCCCATATCCTGGCTATCTCCCCGCCGCTTGAATTCGCGGAACACTGGTGGGGCAATCATCTGGGCTGGACGATGATGAAGTACTCCATGAGCCTGTGCGTGCGCGGATGGGCCCACGAATTCAAGGCACAGGGTGTCGCCGCCAACGCGCTCTGGCCGCGCACGACGATTGCGACGGCGGCCACTCGAATGTTGGGCGATGAGATCTTCAAACACTCGCGCAAACCGGAAATCGTGGCCGACGCCGCGCATTGGGTCCTGAACCAGGCGAGCCGCAACTGCAGCGGAAACTACTTCATCGACGAGACCGTGCTACGCGACAACGGCGTCACCGACTTCGACGTCTACGCCCATGACCCATCGACCTTCCTCTACCTCGACCCGATGGTGGACGAGCCGGACGGCCGCTATTTCGGCGGCTGATGACAATGAACCCCATTTCGACCTCGCAGTCCAACGAACAGGCAGTGAAGCAACGACTCGACTACGGCAAGCTCAGACTATTTCAAATTGCCGCCGCGACCCTGCTGTGCCTCGTCGCGGCGGCGGGGCACGCGCAGGTACTGTCGGTGGCGAGCGACGAGGGACGCATCCTCGCCATGCCCAGCGATCCCTCCACCGTCCAGGGCGCGGTCGTCGACGGGGTGAGCCTCAGCGTCGGGATCGAGGGGGACTACCGCGTCTATCGCGCGGTCTTTCGCGGCGAGACGCATGTTGCCCATGTCTCGTTGGACGGTCCGCCGCGGCATATGGCCTTCGACCCGGGACAACAGAGATTCCGCCAGGTCTTGCCCAGCCTGGTCGTTGAACTCGGCGACTACGCCCGTCTGGAAGAGGTGATCCAGGCCGTCGGCGGGGTAGCCGGAAAGAGCTATGAGCACCTTGGTTTTGCCGTCGTGCAGTTGCCGGAGACGGCCAATCCTGCCGAGGCGGCACAGGCGCTGGATGCTCATGCCGCCGTCATCGACGCCCGGGTGCAATTGCGACAAGCCCTGCATGTACCGTTCTAGTCTGCCGGCTCTCGCGGTAGCGCTGCTCGGCGTCGTCGTGCTGGGCGCTTGCGGCCGCTCGGGCCACAACCCACCGTTCCCCGACAGCCGGCCAAACTTCGGCGCCGCGGAGGTCGGCCCGCAAGTCTACTTCAAGGACGCAACCATTCCGGATCTCACGCTTCCCGAAGCGACGGGAGGTACCGTGCTGCGAAACTACTCGCTATCCCGGTCGCTGCCCTCCGGCCTCACCTTCAACGCCGCGACGCGCGTGATCTCCGGGACTCCGGCGGAAACCCTGGAGCAAACCGAGTTCAGGTACACGGTGCGAGATGCCGATGGCGACACGGACACCCTGACCTTCACATTGAGTGTCAGCAGCCTGACTCTGGATGCCGCCACGCCGGAACTGGCCGAGTGGAACGACCCCGGCGTAGCGATCACCGTCGACCTGTCCGAGCCGCCGGCCGGCGCCGTCACGGTAACGCTCGCCGCGAGCGGCACAGCCGACCTGGGAGGCGACTACGAAGTCGCCGGCTCGGAGGCTCCTGACTCCGACAGTACCGGCAGCATTCAAGTCGTGATCCCGGCCGGTGCGAAGAGTGCGGCGACCACGGTTCAATCCATCCGCGACTTCGACGAGGAGGGCACGGAATCCATCGATATCCATGTGGAATCCGCCAATGGCAGCCGCTTCAACGCATCACGGCCTTCGCTGAGCCTGGAGCTGCTCGACGAAGGCGCGATGTTCGCAGACGCCAAGGATCGGCTGACGTCGGCGACACTGGTGCTCTTCGACAAGTTCAGGCAGACCGGCTCGGACTACGAGTTCCATTTCGCCGTCCTCAACCTGGGCGCGGCGGCCGCCCCCTCCACGACGCTCCTGACACGCATCCATTTTGAGGACTTCGCCCCCGCCCAGCTCATTGGAAGACCCCTGGTGTCGCGGCGGTTCAGGGTTCCGGAGCTTCGTCCCGGGTATTTCGTTGAAGGGATCCTGAGACTGCCGAACTGGCTCCAGATACGGTGGGGTCCCGGGATCTACAAGGCGAGTGCAACGGTGTTCGCCCCCCCTGATGGGGATTTCTTCTCCCCGCGCGGCGGTTTCGTCGATCGGACCTCGTTCCTGATACCCAGGGGCAGAGCGAATCCCTACACCTGCCAGGAATTCTCGCGGCCCGTTACGCCCGGCGCGGAAGATCCCCTGCTGCGCGAACAGTGGAACCTGAACAATACGGGTCAGACGGCGTTTGCGCTCTTCGGAGGCGAACCGGGCGAGGACCTGGGCATGACCGGGACGCTGGCGGATGGCCCCACGGGCCGCGGCGTCGAGATCGCCATCGTCGACACCGGGCTCGAGATCTGCCATCCGGATCTCGGGGACAATGTGTCCGCGGCGGCGTCCTACAACTTCAACACCGAGGCGTGGCCCCGTTCCACCGCCACCGACCCCTTCAACCCGTCCGCCAGCGGGGATCACGGCACGAGCGTCGCGGGACTGATCGCCGCCACCGCAAACAACGGCATCGGCATCCGCGGCGTCGCCCCCGGCGCCAGGATTCGCGGTTACAACATGTTGTCCGCGTTCGGCCGGGACATGGATCGAACGATCGTGTTCGATTCGCTCGGTGCCAGTACAAAATACCCCGACTCGACGCGGGTCGACATCTTCAACATGAGCTTCGGCACCCTCCTCGGGCGGCAGGGCAATGCCTCCAAGCAACTTCTCGCCGTGATCGAAAACGGAGTGACCCAACTGCGCGAGGGCCGCGGCGCACTGTACGTCAAGGCCGCCGGCAACAACTTCCGCCTCTGCCTCGCACTCGATCGGCTGCACCACTTCGCGGACGACGAACAACCTCCGTACAGTCCGAACGACGAGCTCGGCTGTGGGTCGGCGAACTCGGACATCTACAACAACCTGCCCCACGCGATCGCGGTCGGAGGCTTCAATGCCCGTGGCAAAAGGTCAAGCTATTCCTCCACCGGGGCCAACCTCTGGGTGAGCGCCCCTGCTGGCGAATCCAGTATTCTGGAACCGGCCATGGTGACCACCGATCAGGCCGGCCCGCATCGGGGCGCAGACAACGACCGTGGCGCAATCGATCTCGACAACAATCCCGTGGACCCCGACGGCGATTACAGAAGCACCTTCACCGGTACGTCGGCCGCCGCACCCAACACGTCCGGCGCCATCGCCCTGCTGCTCGAGACCCAGCCCGAACTGACCTGGCGGGACGTCAAGCACATCCTCGCAAGGACCGCCCGCAAGATCGATCCGGGCATCGAACCGGTCCGCATCGCCTTCGGCGGCAAGCCGGCGGTGCTGCGGCACGGGTGGATCGCCAACACCGCCGGCTACAACTTCCACAATTGGTACGGATTCGGGGCCGTGGCCGTGGACGCGGCCCTTGAGATGACGCGCACCTACACGCCGGACAGTCTCGGGGATTTGACGCGGATGGAGTTCGACCGGGCCGGCACGGTGACGATCCCCGACAACGACGGCGGCGGCGTCTCGCAGACGCTCACCGTCAGCGGTATCGGCGACACGGCCAATATCGAAGCGGTCGAGCTCATCCTCCACGCAACCCACCCGTTTCCCAACGATCTCGGCGTCACGCTCGTCTCGC
>JAKZVH010000366.1:0-4295 GCA_047516145.1 Gammaproteobacteria bacterium | reverse complement strand
GGCATGGCTGGCGCGCTCGGCCAAGAACCGTGCCGAAAACGTCATGATCGCGGACATGGTCAGGAATGACCTGGGCCGGATCGCGAAACCGGGCTCCGTCGCTGTTTCCGAGCTATGCGCGCTGTCGCGGTTTCCGACGTTGTGGCAGATGACCTCCACGGTGGAAGCACGTACCGACGCGCCGGTATCCGAGGTGATGCGCTCGCTCTTCCCCAGTGCGTCTGTGA
The DNA here is from genome assembly GCA_047516145.1 of Gammaproteobacteria bacterium. GTDB lineage: Bacteria > Pseudomonadota > Gammaproteobacteria > Steroidobacterales > Rariloculaceae > UBA6522. The sequence goes on along the minus strand of JAKZVH010000366.1, from coordinate 4,068 downwards.
CGGGCGCCCCCAAGGTTTCCAGCATGCGCCTCATCCAGTCCCTGGAGCGCTTTCCACGGGAGATCTACACCGGGGCCATCGGCTACCTGACCCCGGAAGGACTTGCCCAATTCAACGTCGCGATCCGTACCGCGGTGGTGGACACGCGATCCGGCTCGGCCTTCTACGGCGTGGGCAGCGGCATCGTGGCCGATTCCCAGCCCGGGGAGGAATACGCCGAATGCCTCACCAAATCGAGGATTCTGGCGTCGCCCGCGCAAGGGACGGATTTCTCCCTGCTTGAGACGATGTTGTGGACGCCGGCGCAGGGCGTATTCTTGTTTGACTATCACTTGAAGCGAATGGCGGAATCGGCTCAATACTTCGGATTCTCCTTCGACCGCCGCGCCGTCGAGGCCGCCCTGGACGAACTGACGCAGACATTCGGGCAGAATCGCTACCGGATTCGGCTAATCCAGTCCCGCGATTCGGCACTGCAACTGGAACACAATGTATTGCGTCATTCCGTGAGTCCGCCGGTGTCGCTCATCGGGTTGGCACAGCAACCCGTCGATCGCGAGGACCCATTCCTCTATCACAAGACCACGCGGCGCGACGTGTACCGGCGCGCCCTCGAGTCGGTCAGCGGCTGCGACGATGTACTTCTATGGAATACCGACGGCTTCGTGACCGAGACCAGCATCGCCAACGTCGTGGCGACTATCGACGGGCAGCGGATTACGCCGCCGGTAACGTGCGGCCTGCTGGGCGGTACCTACCGCCAATGGCAGCTCGACCGGGGCGAGATCCGGGAAAGAAAAATTCACATCGCCGACTTGTCCCGAATCGATGAGCTGACACTCGTCAATTCGGTTCGCGGCGAAACTCCGGCCCGGCTCCGCACACTGGAGAATCCTGCGGTCGCGGCAGTATGCTCACGGTCCGTCTGATGGCGCGACACGAGTCTCACCCTTGGCGTCACTACGCTACGCGCGGCTCACGCAGCGCTGGCGGCTGCAGCGCTACCGAGCCGATAACCGCGATCGCGAAATTGGGAATCAATGCGACAAGTCCCGGGTGGAAACCGGCGATCTTGCCGCCCTCCACAAAGTCGAAGCCGCCAAACGCGAGCAGCAAGGAGAGCGCAACTCCGACCAGGAAGCCGGCCGCCGTCGGGCCTCCACGGAGGCCTCTCCACCGCAGGCCAAGCATGAACGCCGGTACCATCTGCACGAGCAGGTCGAACTTCCGATCGAGTATCTGAATCAACGTGGCCTGCTCGCGCAGGGCTATCGCCAGGCCGACCAGCAGAGCAAGGAGAACCCAGGAGCAGAGCTTGCCGAACCGGGTCAGTTGACCCTCGGTCGCATCGGGATTGACGACCAGGCCGTAGATGTCCTTGCTCACCATCGAGGAGATCGACAGCAGGGCCGAATCCGCAGTCGACATCATCGCCGCGAGGACCGCGCAAATCAGGATCACGACCAGCCAGTAGCCGAACAGGGACGCCAGCTGCACCTCCTGCATCATTCGCCCAAGCACCTGATCCGTGTCCGGCCCGCTCAGGCCTTCCACGTGGGCCAGGCCCATCACTCCGGCGACGTAAATCAATCCAACAGCGACAAAGGGCATGAACGCCATCCAGGCGATGCTTCGGTTGAGCACCGCCATGCTTCGGGCGGCGTAGATGCGTTGTATGGCATGGGGATACAGCGCCGCGCCGAATCCGACGATCAATACATAGCTGAGCCATTCGCGTGACTGGGCGGCATTGGGGGGCGCCGCGAACCGGCTGCCCGTGGCGGCGTCGCGTGCCTGAATCAGGCGTGTTGCCTGCTCCAGAGATCCAAACTGCTGCAACAACATGGCCACGAGCGCCGCCAGACCGAGCAACAACAATACGCCCTGAATGGTATCGGTCCACGCCACGGCGCGCAGCCCGCCCAGCGTGCCGTAAATGACCATGATCAGCGCGAGCACGATTACACCGAACGTGAAGGCGATGGCGGGATCGATGGTGGCCAGCCCCTGCATGACACGTCCCATGGCCACCAGCTGCGCCAGGAGATAGTTGCACAGGGCGACGCACATGGTGAGCGCGCAGCTCACCGACAGCAGGCGCGAATTGAATCGATCCTGCAGATAGTCGATGGGCGTCACATAGCCTCGCTTGTCCGCCAGCGTTTTCAGCGCCGGCGCGAAGAACCGATAGACGACCACGATAGCAATCATGTAGTGCAGGCTGAAGATGAAGACGAATCCCGTGCGATAGACGGTTCCGGGAATGGCGAGGAACGAATTCCCGCTGTAGGTGGTGGCGAACAGGGTAAGAAACAGCACCGCGAACCCGATGCCGCGACCGCCAAGATAGAAGTCGGCCAGCGTGTTGTCCCGACGCGCCCGTTTGGCAAGATAGCCAACTCCGATCAGGCTGCTCAGGTAGGCGAACACGACAGTCCACGCCAGGGGACCGAGGGGCAGCAGTTCACTCACGGCGGGCCCTGTCGGCGCATAGACCACGCGGTGAACACTGAGGCAATGAATCCAGCCAGCGCGGCAACCAGTACCCATGCAGGCAGGCCCAGCACGATGTGGCTGTCGTCCTGGGGCCAGTACCAGGGGATGCCGAACACCAGCACCAGGCAGTAAACGGTTATGCGTGCTAAAGCGCTCATCGGCCTTCAGTCAACCGGCTTTGGAATCCGGGTGCGACGCAGATTGGCTGGATTCGCAGGCCGGCGTTCGCTATTCCCCGCCCGACGGAGGAGGCCGGCCCGCCATGCCGCCGGGCGGACCGCCCATGGCGCCCATGCCGCCCATGCCGCCTGGAAACCGCGTGTCCAGTGTACCGTCCGGAGCCGTGCGAATGCTCCAATCGTGGTTCTCGTCCCGCTTGAGATGCACCTGGTAGTCCTGGCGAACCGGGATGCAGAAGGTCAGCGCATCGTCGCAGGCAAAGTATTGAACCCGCAAGCCCAGCGTGTCCCCGGGTTGACCATCGACCTCCACCAGGAACTCACGCGGGTCGGCGTCCGCCGGCTCTTCGGGGTCCACGCCGGCCCCGTGGGCCGGCTCAACGGCAACGCCCGCCGGGGCGTCGATCCAGAATTGCACGGGATCCGTCTCGTTGTTCCAGTGCACGCGATACAGCGGGTCCAGATGGAACCCGAGATAGAGCGTCCCCGTGCCGGTCTGGAATAGCTCCGGCGTGCCTTCGGCCCGGAGCTTGGCGTAAAACGGGATATCGGTGCTACCGTGCTGTGGTTCGACTTCCATGGGCAGCGCGCCTTCGGGCTTCGGCACCCGGGGCACGATGCCCTTGGCCACGGTAGGGATCGGCGGCTGTGCGGGGAGATCGAGATCGGCAACCTTCGTGGGTTCGGGCACCGCGCCGACCAGGCGCTCCATGTCAGCCCGTAGCGCCTCCGGATCGCTCCACGCGCGCCGCGCGACCACGACGCCTTCGGAGTCCAGCACCAACTCGCTGTTGGGCGTGCGGCCCACGGCCTCGTGGTAGGCGTTGTCCATGGTGTCCGCCAGCCACGTGACGCTGGTCCCCAATCGCCGCTTGGCCTCGGCGACGTGCATCAATCGTTCGTCGATGCTGAAGGGGCTGACGTAGTTGTTGAGTTCGGGGTGCGCCAGGGGCTTGTAGATGTAAAAGAACTGCACGCCCTTGGCGGCGTAGTCCAGTTTGACCGTCTCCCAACTGGGGACGTTACGCAGGAAGGGGGGTCACGTGAGACAGCCCAGCGTCAGCACCGTATAGGGGCTGCGCCGGGCGAGTTCCCGGATATTGGCGGGATTCCCCTGGTCATCGACGATGGTGATATCGGGTATTTGCTCGCCCAGACCCGGAGCGTTGACGAAACGGCCTTCGGGCGGAATCGTACCCATCCCTTGCTGAGCGAAGCCGGCGCCGGCCGGCCACACCGCGGCAGCCAGAATCGTCAAGAACACGTTACGAAGCGTCATCACTCGCCCTCTTGTTGCTCGGCCGCTTACTGCTCGCCTTCCCCTCCCAGGGCGATCCCGCGATTGGCGCCGGTGAACGTCGCCACATCTCCATTGGCAAACTCAGCCCGCTCC